>NZ_JBHUKY010000008.1:0-202690 GCF_042684125.1 Paenibacillus rhizoplanae
CTCTTCATTGTACCGTTTTCGTTGTTCACCCATGGCAACACACCTCCGTGATCCTTATTATCCCTCCGTCCGTTAAGTGGCGTCTACTATCTATTCTAAACCCAGAGTAGCCCTTATCATCTCTCTATAAGATGTTTAGAGTAGAAATTCCAAGAATAAGGACCATTCTAAACCCATGGGGTCCGTTCCTTGGCCCAAGTGGTGACTTTCATCCGGAATAAGCGCGCCTCAGTCCGTTATGCCGGGCCAGACGCTCTAATGGACAACTCCCGTCTTCGGCAGGTAAAAATTTTTCTGAACGGGTCAGGATCGTAGCTTATGTAAAATTCTTTGCTTTTCTATAATGAGAGATAAGATCACGCAAGAGGGGGGACAGAGCCTTTGAAGACGTCAGTTACCTTACCGCAGTCCCATAATAAACCAACCGCCGGCAGCAGAAAAAGAAAACGGATCGAAGCGGGGATGGGCTACTTTTTCACCGGTCCCATGCTGCTTGGGGTACTGGTATTCACACTGATTCCGATGATATTCTCCTTCATGCTCAGCTTCACCAAATGGTCGTTTGTCACCGGCTTCGATAAGATCCGCTGGAGCGGCCTGGATAACTTCCGTCAGCTGTTTCAGGATGAGGTGTTCCTGAAGTCACTGGGCAATAACTTCATTATGCTGCTGGCCGTACCCGTCGGGATGGCGATCGCGCTGATCCTCGGGGTAATTATCACGAGTCATGTATATGCGCCGGGTGCCTTCAAGGTCATCTACTTCATGCCCCAGATATCCAGTGTAGTGGCTGTGGCGGTAGTGTGGCAGGTACTCTTCCATCCTTCGTACGGTCCGGTCAACGGATTTCTGTCGGCGCTCGGGGTGGATAATCCGCCCAAATGGCTGGCCGATCCGACGTATGCGCTTCCATCGGTCATGCTGCTGATGATCTGGATTGACCTCGGGGTCTCGCTGATTATCTACATTGCCGGGATCAAGAATATTCCAGCCGATCTGTATGAAGCGGCGACGATAGACGGCGCGTCGAAGTTCGCCCAGTTCCGCTCCATTACCTTTCCGCTGCTGACGCCGACGACCTTTTTCCTGCTCGTGACCGGCATTATCGGCAATTTCAAATCCTTCGCCCTGGTCAAGGTGCTGACGGACGGCGGACCGGCTAACTCTACTTCTGTCGTTGTGTACGACATGTACCAGACCGCATTCGTCGATCTTCAGACCGGTTATGCTTCATCCATGGTCATGATTCTGTTCGTCATCGTGCTTGCCATTACCGGCCTGCAGTGGCTGGGACAGCGTTATTGGGTCAATTACTAGATAAGGGAGGCACATACCTGTGAGAATAGGCAATCTGGACTGGGGAAAAGCCATCATCACCCTGATCATGGCACTGCTGGGCATTGTGTTTCTGCTCCCTTTTATATGGATGCTGTCCGCTTCGCTCAAGCCTGAGGCCGACGTATTCAAGTATCCGATCGAATGGATTCCGCAGACATGGAGGGCGGCATTCAACTATCATTCCGTCTGGTTCGGCAAAGCCAACTTCACCCTGTATTACTGGAACTCGATTAAAGTCACGGCGCTCACGACACTTCTCTCCGTAGCGGTGTCCAGCATGGCGGCCTACGGCTTCACCAAAATCCGCTTTCCCGGCAGAAATGCACTGTTCGTAGTGGTGCTGGCGACTTATATGATTCCTGCGGAAGCCACGCTGGTGCCGCTGTTCATTATCTTCCGCTCCACCGGCCTGTACGATACGCATCTGGGACTGATTCTGCTGGGCGGATTCAGCGTGCTGGGCACGTTTCTGCTCCGCCAGTTTTTCGCTTCACTCTCGAATGAGTATATCGAATCGGCGCAGATCGACGGCGCGGGACATATCCGCATCTTCCTCTCGATTCTGTTCCCGCTGGTCCGGCCCGCGATAGCCACTTATGCGATTCTGCGGTTCATCTGGACCTGGAATGACTTCCAGACGCCGCTGGTCTTCCTGAACAGCAAGACCCTCTATACGCTTCAACTGGGCATGAATGCCTTCGCTGACCGTAACGGAGCCTTCTATTCACTGATCATGGCAGCCTCTGTCTCGGCGATTGTACCGCTGCTGGTGGTATTCATCCTCGGGCAGAAGCAGGTGATCGAAGGGATTTCCTTGGGGGGGGTGAAGGGGTGAGGGCTGGCAAGTTCCCGGAAGCTGCATAACCGGAAGACAGGCGGGCGGATAGGACGGTTAAGGGAGTACATGAGAACTGCATGGAACTGTAGACCACATTAGAAGGGGTGTTAGTTATGAAAAAGAATGTGTTCGCTCTGGTATGGATCATCGTGCTTCTGGTAGCTCTGGCGGGCTGCGGCAATTCAAACAACACGAATGGCGCAGCTCCGACTTCTGGCAGTACGGCTGCGCCGGAGGCGGGGGAGAGTGCCGCACCTTCCGCAGAAGCGGTAACGATCAAGGTCGCCAACTGGTCGCCTGCGGCCGATATGGAACCGATTCTGCAGGCGTACGAGGATTCCCATCCGGGAGTTACCCTGGAATACGTGGAGCTGGCTGACAACGGTGATTCGGTGGCCGGGATGAAGAAGCTGGATCTGCTCGTCGCATCCGGCGAGAACCTGGATGTGGTCTTCATGCCGGGGGCCACCGACTATTCACAGCGTGCCGGACTCGGACTGCTGGCTCCGCTGAATGACCTGATCAGCAAGGAAGGCATCACGCTGACAGACGAGTATACGGTTGATCCGTCCGTTGACGGTAAAGTGTATGCCCTGCCGGATACGCTGGAGAATTATTTCGTCCTGCTGAACAAGGACAAGCTGGATGCGGCAGGCTTAGCCGTTCCCACCGAATGGAGCTGGGACGATTATCTTGATTACGCAGCCAAGCTGACCAGCGGCACCGGTCCGTCCAAGACCTTCGGTACGTATTTCCATACCTGGGCCATGTACTGGGAGCTGGGAATCATTAACCAGGAGAAGGACAATAATCTGGTCAACAATGGTGTCGTGAATATCGACAGTGCGGGTATCCGTCAATCGCTGGAGCTGCGTAACAAGGCAGAGGCATCGGGAGTAGCGGTGCCGTATGCCGACACCATCTCCCAGAAGCTCGCTTACCGCTCGGAATTCTTCACCGGACATGCCGCGATGATCGTAACCGGCAACTGGATGATCGGCGAAGCAGGCGGCTCGGAAGAATTCCCGGCGACCTTCACCACCGCGTTCGCTCCGATGCCGTCTAACAGTGCCGGACAACCTGCGGGAGTCAGCATTGCCAACGGCAACTATGTAGGCATTCTGGAGAAGTCGGGCCATCAGCAGGAAGCCTATGATTTCATCCGCTGGTACTCCACGGAAGGCGAGCAGATGCAGAATGTATATTCCGCATGGAAGAAGCAGGATGTGGACAAGTTCATTGCAGGCGTCAAATCAGGTGCGATCAGCCCCGACAATATTGACGAGACCTCGCTGGCCTATGTAATCAAGAATGCCAAGCCCGCACCGCTCAGCGTGCCGCCAACCTATCAGGGCGAGCTGGAGACGGCCTTTACCAAAGAAACCGAGCTGTACATCCTGAAACAGCAGGATCTGGAGACTACGATCAGCAAAGCACAGGCTGAGCTGCAGAAGATTGTAGATGCCAACAAGTGAAAAATTGGAAGTGCTGAATAGCCCTTTTTTGCCCGAAATAATAGATTGAAATGAGCTGCTGGAGGCGGAAAGCTGATATGATAGAGGCATAGAAAACGATAGTCTGATTGTGAAGGGGGATTGCCATTGCTGCCTAGAGGATGGAGACTCGGTTTTCGCAATAAGCTGCTCGTCGCTTCTCTGCTCTGTCTGCTGCTTCCCGCCTCTATTACCTTGTATATCTCCAATTCCTACACCGAGCATATCCTCCGCTCCCAGGTGATTCAGAATGAACGCCGTTCGCTGGAGCAGGAGAGCCTATATATCTCTAACCTTCTCAGCAATATGGTGCTGGTGGCGAATTATATCCAGTTCGACCCGGGAATCACCCTTATTCTCAAAGAAAACTGGCAGCGCAATAAGCTGCACGAGCCTGATAACGCCAAGCACATTCTCGATTTCAAAGAGGTTACGGACAAGCTGAACAGCGTCACCTCCATGATGGAAAAAACGTTCGTCACCGTCCTCACCTCAGATGGACAATATTATTCAAACTATGCTTACGCCAAGCTGGATGTTGGCGCACTGCTGAAGCAGCCCTGGATGGAGCAAGCCCGCCAGCAGCCTGCCTTCGAGCTGTATTGGGCGGGTGTGCTTGCCAACTATATCCCGACTGCTGCCCCAAGCAGCCCGCAGGTGCTGACTATTGCCAGGAATCTCAAGCTATCCTCCGATTCAACCTATGCAACATTGATCATTAGTATTGCCGAGAGCCGGATCAGCCAGATTTTTAATGACAGCCGGCAGGGGCAGGAGACACTGCTGATTGCGCCTGACGGAACCGTCCTTGCCTCCAGGGACAAGACCCGGCTGGGCCAGCCGTTCGCGCTTATGGATGCTGTGAAGCATTCGGCGGATTCCGGGTTCATGGATTACCGGGGCGAGCAATATCTGCTGAGCAGCCTGGAGATTCCTTACGGGAATTACCGGATTGTCAGCCTGGCGCCATACCGCGAGGCCGTGAGCCAGATCAGTGCGACCCACCGCTGGAGCAGTGCCGTGCAGATCGTATCGGGCGCCTTCTTCCTGCTGATCCTGGTTCTGCTGGTCCGGCAGTTCACGAAGCCGGTGATCCGGCTGGATCAGGTGGCGGCACGGGTGGACCGGGGAGAGCTGGGCATCCGCTCAGGCGTTCGCGGCTATGATGAGATCGGACGGCTGGGCAAGTCCTTCGACCATATGCTGGACCGGGTGGAGCGGATGATTATCCAGATCAAGGTGGAGCAGGCACAGAAGCGCAAGGCCGAGCTGGCGATGCTGCAATCGCAGATCAATCCCCATTTCCTGTTCAATATTCTGAATTCGATCCGCCTGCGCATCATAATGCGCGGTGATGAGGAGAATGCGGAGCTGCTGTTCTCACTCTCCCGGCTGCTGCGGATGACTATTCAACAGCGGGACGAGTACACGACTCTGCATGATGAGCTGCATATTGTCAGGAGTTATGTGGAGCTGCTGAATTTCCGCCAGTCCGAGGAGGTTACGCTGGATACAGACTGCACCTCGGAGAGTCTTGGCGTGAAGATCCCCCGGTTCCTGCTGCAGCCGGTCATCGAGAATGCCTACATTCATGGTCTGCATCAGGAGAGCGGACGTATTCTGATCCGGACCCGGACGCAGGATCACCGGCTGCTGATCGAGATCGAAGACAACGGGCAGGGAATGGATGAGGCGACCCTAGGCCGCCTGCGTGCCGAGTTAAGCTCTGAATGGCAAGAGAAGGAAGCGATGCCGTCCAGCAGACTGGCCCATATCGGAATGTCCAATGTCTATGAGCGGCTGTATCTGACTTACGGTGCTGCCTTCCAGATCACGATTGACAGCCTGCCCGGACAAGGGACAACCTTCCGGTTCGGGCTGCCTGAAGAGATTCCGGATCAAGGCTATGAAAGGGAGCGTGGAAGCGATGTATAGCGTAATGCTGGTGGATGATGATCAGCCGGTACTGGACTTTCTCTCGGCGGTGATCCCTTGGGACGAGCTTGGATTAACGCTGCATTCTGCCTGCAAGAATGGTCTGATTGCCCTGGAGAAAGCGCAGGCCGGTATGCCCGATATTGTCATTACGGATATTGGTATGCCCTATATGGATGGTCTGGAGCTGATCCGTGAGCTGAAGCTGCGCAGCGAAGAGCTGCGTGTGGTGGTACTGTCCTGCATGGATGACTTCACGTACGCCCAGCAGGCGGTGAAGCTGATGGTGAGCGACTATATCTTGAAGGAGATGATCAGCCGCGAGCTGATTACCGGGCTGCTGCGGGAACTGGGCGACGATTTGCGCCGCCGGGATGCCGACAAAGCCCAGACGCAGAAGTGGAAAAGCATGGCCGAGAACCAGAAGGTGCTGCTGAAGCAAAGTGTGCTGCGGCGCATGGCTGCCCGGGAGCTGCCGGACAGCGAATGGCGGGCGGATGCTGCCGAGCTGGGGATTCTGCCGGATCTCACGGCCCATGTAGCCGTGCTCTGCCGGATCAGCGGCAACGCCGGGGAGAACGAAGCGGAGGAGCTTGCGCTAATGTCATGTGTGGAATCCGCCGCCGAAGCCGTGCGGCAGGAGGACACCGCTGCCGTATGCTTGCCCTACAGCGGGCGCGATTGTGTGCTCGTCTTCAGCGGCGGGATGGGCAATGGCGCGGACTCAGGCCATATCTCTATGCTCGGCAGGCTGCGTTCCGCGATTCAAGTTCTGCCGGGGGTTACGGCTTCCTTTCAATATTTGTGTATACCGGCGGGCGGCGGGCATTTCCGGGAAGGGATCATTGAGCTGCTTAGTCAAGGCCGTGAATATGCCTTCTATCTGAAGCCGGGCGAGCTGAGCAGTCTGAAGACGCTCCTGCCGTTCACGGAGGAGGATCTGTTCCTCCATTATGCCGAAGCCTCGCAGGAGATCCGTGAGGCCTTCCTGGAGGAGGCGGCCGACAGGCTTGCGGCCTTGCTGTCGAAATGGATGGATTATATCCGTGCCAGACGGTATGCGCCGCGCCAGGTGAAGGAGTGGATGCTCAAGCTGCTCTACGATAACCAGATGCGGCTGATGGCCCGCCAGCAATTCCAGTCCACCTTTTCCCTGGAGCTGCTGCATGATACCCTGACGGCGATTGATCATATGGATCATCTGGAGGAATGGTCCCTACAATTCTTCAACGAACGCCTGCCGGTGATCCGCGAGATGTATCAGGAGACCCGCCGGGATGAGATCAAGAAGGTGAAGCAGTATGTTGACCGCCATCTGAACCGTAAAATCACCCTGGAGGAGGTGGCGGAATACACGCATTTGAATTCGAGCTATTTCAGCCGGCTGTTCAAAAAGGAAACCGGAATGAGCTTCATCCACTATGTTACCCATACCAAAATGGAGCAGGCCAAGGAATGGCTGGATCAGTCTCCGCAGAGTGTGGAGCAGGTTGCCGAGCAGCTTGGATATGAGAATAAAAGCTATTTCACGAAGCTTTTCAAGCTGCATACAGGCACTACACCCGGAGAGTTCCGGGGGGAGGAAGGCAACCGGTCCGCACAGACATCAGGCACAAGGAGGCACTACCCATGCTGAACATCAAACCGATTCATACAGAACTGTCAGGTGCCATGCTTGTCCGCGTATACGAGAACCGCTCACAGCTCGGAGCTGCTGCCGGGCGTGAGGCGGCGGCGGCCATCCGGGCGCTGCTGGCCTCCAAGGCACAGGTGCGGATCGTGTTCGCCGCTGCACCCTCCCAGAATGAATTCCTTGCGGAGCTTGCCGCTGCGCCGGAGCTGGACTGGAGCCGGATTACCGCATTTCATATGGATGAATATGTCGGCCTGCCGGAAGGCTCGCCGCAGAGCTTCGGCACCTTCCTCCGGGAGGCGTTGTTCGGCAAGGTCTCGCCGGGAACGGTCCATTATCTGAATCCTGCCGCCGGTGCGGAAGCCGAAGCTGAGCGTTACGGACGGCTGCTGGCGGAAGCGCCGATAGATATAGTCTGCCTCGGCATTGGGGAGAATGGCCACCTGGCCTTCAATGATCCGCCCGTGGCGGACTTCAATGACCCGCTTCCTGTGAAGCTGGTGGTGCTGGATGAGGTCTGCCGGAACCAGCAGGTGAATGACGGATGCTTCCCCAGCCTGGCAGAAGTGCCGCGGCAGGCCTTGACGCTGACGATTCCGGTCCTGCTGTCCGCGCAATGGCTGTTCTGCATGGTGCCGGGCGCTTCCAAGCGCGGTGCGGTTACCCGCACACTGCATGAATCTATCTCTACAGCATGTCCGTCCACCATCTTGCGGGAGCATGGGGATTGCCGGATGTTTGTGGACACCGACTCCTTCGGGGCGGTCTTCTCATGAACATTGACGCGCTGCATTACCGGACAGGCGAACCGGTCCGGGTTACTGTGGAAGACGGCTTGATTGCTGCTATCGAACCGCTGGAGACGCAGCTGACGCTGGAGGAAAGGGCAGAGCTGCCGCTGGTTGCGCCGGGTCTAGTCGATCTGCAGATCAACGGCTACGGCGGATATGACTTCAACCATCCGGCGCTGAGCGCAGCGGTCGTTAAGGAGGCTGTCCGCGCTGTATGGAAGGAGGGGGTAACCGGCTTCTACCCGACTGTAATTACCGGCGCTCCGTATACCATTCTCGGAGCGATGCGGGCGATTGCCCGGGCCTGTGAGGAGGATGATGCCAGCGCTGCGACGATTAAGGGCATCCATCTGGAAGGCCCGTTTCTCTCGCCGGAGGACGGGCCGCGCGGGGCACACGCGCTGGAGCATATCCGTCCGCCGGACACGGCCTTGTTCGATCAGTGGCAGGCGGCGGCGGGCGGACGCATCTCCCTTGTGACGCTGTCCCCCGAATGGGAGGGGAGCGCGGAATTCATCCGCCACTGCGTACGGCAGGGGATCACCGTCTCTATCGGGCATACGTCAGCGGATGCCGCGCAGATTGCCGGGGCGGTGGCCGCCGGAGCGCGGCTGTCCACGCATCTGGGCAATGGCGCCCATGCCATGCTGCCGCGCCATCCGAACTATCTGTGGACCCAGCTCGCCGAAGAGGCGTTGTGGTGCACGCTGATCGCCGACGGCTTCCACCTCCCGGATGAGGTGCTGAAGGTGGCAATGAAGGTCAAGGGCCGGCAGGCACTGCTGGTCAGCGATGCCGTTGCCCTCGCCGGGCTTGCGCCCGGCAGCTATGACACGCCGGTCGGCGGCCGTGTCGTGCTGACCCCGGCGGGCCGGCTGCATCTCGCCGGCGAGCCCGGGCTGCTGGCGGGCTCGGCGCAGATGCTGCTGCGCCACATCGCGCGCCTTAGCGCCGCGGGCCTGGCCAGCCTGCCGGACGCCTGGGACATGGCGTCCGTGCAGCCGGCAGGCTTCATGGCCCTGCCTGCGGCCGCGGGCCTGGCCGCAGGAGCGCCGGCGGATCTGGCGCTGATCCGCCGCATTGGCGCCGGCGCTGCCGGGCTTGCGCTAACGGCGCTGTGCCAGGCCGGCGGCTGGGTGTACCGCCGGGAGTGAGTGTAGCGGCGGCTGAATGAGGACAGGCCCCCGGTTACGGGGGCCTGTTATGATATGGAAGTGAATCGCTCAAATTAAGCGATTGTAGAGGGCAGGTGCGGCATGGGCTGGGCATGGGTATGGCTGTTGCGCCAGCGTCTGCACCACGCCAGTAACATTAACAGTAAATGTATTCGGTTTTCCGCATACACCCGCACTAGCATCCACACTATGTCCGCACAAGCGTCAACGTCTGCGCTAGCTGCATCAGTATCAACTAACATTTGCAATTAGCCTCAGCGTCAGTGCGAGTATCAGCACCAGCCTCATCTTCAACCTCAGCCCCTTCCTCAGGAAACAGTTGGATTTCAGGCACTTGTTCAGGGGCGGAAGGGGCCACACCCTGTCATAGTTGGAAAAAAGGCACTTAATATGCTGGCATCAGAGCCATAGAGGGAGTTTTCACGAAAATAAATGTCATAAATCCAATTAATTTCCGCAGATGCTCCAAATGACCTGGAATAAAATACGTTTTTCCAACTAATATCCATTATGTAATCTCCGTCATGTATTATCCATCATGCAGAGCGAACCCCAGTTACTTTCAATGCACCCATCACATATCCCCACACTTATTCCACCAGAACTAATAATCCAGCAAACGCCCGTTGTCGTGCCACTCTCCGTACATTTTGTTCACGCGGGTATTCTCTATGAATTTGTCCAATCTGCGTTCGAACAGCTCCGGCTGGCGGATATAGCTCTGGATGGTGTCGATCCGCACCCGCTGATACAGCGACGGGAAGGCCAGAAAATGGCGATACACTTGCTGGTCCTCCTTCAATCTATGTTCAATCACGGGATCGATTCGAAAAGCTTCGATATCCATATCAGGCAGGCATTGCCGTCCCTCGTCGCGCATCAACCCCAGCTTCTCAAGGCGGCGGACACGCTCCTTATTAAGCTCCGTCCATGAACTCCGTTTGCTGCGTGGAGACAGCCGTTGCATCAGCTTGCCTTCAGCGTTCACCTTCTTCACCCCGTCAATCCAGCCGAAGCACAGCGCTTCTTCTACGGCGTCCAGGTACAGCAGCGTATCCGGGAGCGGCTTCATACTGACCTCTACCCAGCAAGAACCTTCCGCCGTACTGTTCACCAGCAGCCAATTTCTCAACTCTTCTCTTGTTGCAGCTGCAAGCCTATTTTCGTTACTCATAGATACTGGTTCATTCCCTTCTGTCTTCTGCTTCCGGTTCTCTGTCTGCTCTCTGCCGATCGAAATCCTGCACATTAAGCAACTTCTCCTTCAATAAAATAACGCCAATCCGGAATTGTTGCACAAATGACAGCATTCCCTCTACTCGAAGTGGCTAGGCGGCGAGAATTCCTGCATTTTATACAACAATCCTGCCATTCCACCAGTATCCATGAATCAAAGTTGCAATTTGTGCAACACTTAAGCTTTGAACTTGAAGCTTCATCGTCACTGCGGTGAACATTTGGACTTCCGGCCGCTGCCCATCCCCACATTTCTTCATCCAATCCTACTATTTACTTAAATTTTGCCGCTTTGTTAACAGTTTCGCAACAGATTCTTTACGCTGCGCATACACAACTTAGGAGGACAATTAATATCCGGCTTTTACAATTAGAGAGTATTAGCAGAATATACCTATTGCACAATCAGGCTGGATATGAAGGGATGATACTTTTGAAGGGGAAGCCACTGCACTTTTCGATGAAATGGAAGCTGATCTTGAGTTTCTCGGCGATTACACTTATTTTTCTGGGTGTGGCTGTGTACCAGGGACATAAAATCAAGCAGGTCGAGCAATCCATGGAACGGCAGAAGAGCGAAATGGAGAATAGAATCACCGTCTCAACCATCACCCAGCAGCTGCAGGAGCTGAACCGGGCAGAGACTTCATTCGCTGAGTCCAGCGATCTGGAGCAGGCAGAACCTTTACAGGAGAAGCAGCGGCAGTTGTCTGCCGAGCTCGCCAAGGTGAATTTTGAGCAGGGCACGCCTGCCTTCAAGATGCTCGGACTTCTGGCTGACCAGGCGGCAGCATACGGGGAACTAACGCAGGAACTGGTAACCGTGTTGTCGGATGAGACTCTGGACCCGCTAAGTGTGTTGGAGACAAGCGATGTTATACATACGAAGGGGCTCACATTGAATCAGGACATGCTGAAGACGAACGGGGAGCTGTACACCGCTGCTGCCGCCAATGCCGATCAGGCCCAGGGTGTCTCCTTCGACCTGCTGGATGATACGGTATCTATTGTGACATACGCTGCGATTGCAGTGTCCCTGTTCATGCTGGTGCTCGCCTGGCTGCTGATCCGCTCGTTCTTGTCACCAGTGCGCAGGCTCCAGGCGGCGCTCAGACAGATCGCGGAGGGCGATCTCCGGCAGCAGATTAACTCCCCGTATAATGACGAGCTTGGACAGCTGAGCCATCATTTCGACCATATGGTCGGCAGGGTACAGGGGATGCTGCGGCAGACCTTGTCAGCGGCAGGCTCGCTTGCCGATTATGCGCAATCTTTTCAAGAGTCTTCGGCAGTAACAGCGCATACGAACCAGAATATTGTAAGAACCATACAGGAAATTTCGCTTGGGGCAGACCAGCAGGCCAGCCAGTCGGAGCAGAGCACGCAGCTCTTGGAGGAGCTGGCCTGCGGGGTTCAGGAGATTACCGATTATACGGATGTCATGCTGACTACGAGTGAAGCCGCTAACCGGAACAGGCAGCAGGGCTCGGAGACCGTTACGGCGCTGCGCCAGAGCTCCCAGGATTCTCGGGTGTCCATCAGCAAGGTCTACGGGGCGCTGGACAAGCTGGTGAGCCAGTCCAAGGATATCTCGCGTATTACCCATTCGATCACCGAAATCTCGAAGCAGACGAATATTCTCTCACTGAACGCAGCGATTGAAGCTGCCAGGGCGGGGGCAGCAGGCAAAGGCTTCGCCGTGATTGCCGATGAAGTGCGGCAGTTGTCCATACAGACGAATGATTCCTCGGTGCATATCAGCAGGATTATTCAGGAGCTTGGGGCCGGTATGGCGGATTTCCAGGGACATATGATGGAGACCCGGGACCGTCTGGAGCAGCAGGACCATCAGGTGGAACAGACCCTGGCTTCCTTCGCCGCTATCGACGAATCGATTACAGGCATCAGTACACAGATCGGGCAAATTCACAATAAGGTGGAACAGACCCGGACCCTCAATTCGCAGCTGGCCGAATCTGTACATTCTGTTGCGGCTGTAGCTGAGCAGACGGCGGCCGGGGTTCAGGAGGTTAACGCTTCCAGCACCCAGCAGGATCAGGCCATCGGGGACATCGCAAGACAGGCCGGGGAGATTAATGAAATCTCGCAGCGGCTGTTCCGGGAGATCAATGTGTTCAAAATATCGGAGACTGCTGAGGCCGAATTTGAGCTGGAAGCAGCGTCTGAGCTAGAACCAGACCCAGTTTCAGCTTCAGATTCAAATGCAAGTTTAGCACATGCAGGTACAACGGTTCGCGGGGTGGTGCAGGAATCCGAAAAGAAGCTGTACGCAGAGCCAGAAGGGGAAGTCCAGGTCGAGCTACAGCGGAAGATCCATACCGAGCTGACGGCACAGACAGAAAA
Source organism: Paenibacillus rhizoplanae (assembly GCF_042684125.1). NCBI lineage: Bacteria > Bacillati > Bacillota > Bacilli > Caryophanales > Paenibacillaceae > Paenibacillus > Paenibacillus rhizoplanae. Next base: position 12,804 of record NZ_JBHUKY010000008.1, read on the forward strand.
AAAGGCAGAAGCCGGAATTCACCGGCCCCTGCCTGCGGGAATACCGGTGCAGGATAAGCCTGCGCCCGGCCTGAGTATACTTGTTAACGAACCGCAGCAAGAAATCTCCAAAGAGCTGGCGGAGGACTTACTGGTCCTGGCGAAGTGAATGGGTCAGCGACGAGACCAGCTCCGGGAACCACTCTGATAAGGATAGGAAGCTGAAGCCCGCGCTGCGGGCTTTTGCCGTATCCATGAACCAGGATGCTCCGATGCCAAAAGGCGATTGGTCTGCTTCCGCCGCCTCACTCTGGACGGTAGCTGTCCTTTCGGTGATCTGCTCGATGATGGAGATAACGGCGCTAATGGTGAGGGGGCCATCAGAGCAGGCGTTCACCGGCCCGGTGACGGCTGAGCCCTCCCGGCCCAGCCAATGCAGGAAATCAGCCGCTTCGTCCGAACGGATGAACGAGATCTCCGCTTGCGGATTAGGGATGCCAATCGGTTGACCCGCCAGAACATGCTTAATGTGAAAATGCAAACGGCGCGTATAATCATCTGTGCCCAGCACAATCGGAAAACGTACCGCAGCCACCGGGAAATCTGCTGTCTGAAGCAGAATCGCTTCGGCTTGCCTTTTGCCTTCCTGGTAACTGATCTCCGCCTTCCCGCCGGACTTCAGCGGATAATGCCAAGGATCGAAGTCCGTTTCAGCCAGCGCCTCCGGCTGTGGATCGTACACCGATAAGCTGGAAGTCAGGATATACCGCTTGGCCCGCCCCGCCCAGATCCGCACAGCCGCCGCAGCCTCATCCGGCGTGTAGCAAATGTTATCGTAGACGATATCCCACACGGTATCCAAGACAGCCCGCTCAAGCGCCGCTTCATCCGTCCGGTCCACAGCCAGCCGGGTGACACGCTCACCGAAGGTATCCTCGGTTAGGCCCCGGGTGAGAATGGTGACCTCGCTGCCCTGGTCCTGGATCAGCAGCTCCACCAGTCTTTTGCCGAAAAATCTCGTTCCTCCAAGCACAAGCACCTTCTTCATGGGATCACCTCTCCTAAGTTATAGTCAGAGCTACTGCTCCATTCATCCGTATTATGCAGCCATCCGAAGCTCACCGTATGCAGGCGCTCCATGGGTGAGGGCATATCTCGCGTTGTCTGTGTACACGGAATATACGGACTGAACCGTAAAGGTGCTTACAGCAGCGGTTACCTCCCCGGCGTTCTCCTGGCGGAGCAGCTCCAGCAATACTGGAATCTGCCCTTGTTCATAGGCCTCAGCCAGCGCCCGCAGATACCCCCGGTAATCGGCATCCTGCGGAAGCGCGGGACCTTCATGCTGGATCAGCTCCTCCCGGACCTTGCTCAAGGCCTGGCGTGCACGGTGAAGCGCCGCTTTTACCGCGCCTTCCGTGGTTGCCAAGAGTCCGGCGGACTCGGCGGCTGAATACCCCAGCACATCGCGGAGGACCCAGGCGGTCCGCTGCGGCGGCGAGAGATGGGCGAGCAGCGCCTGAAAGGTCAGCTCCGTCTCGGTCAGCTCCTCTAGGGCTGCCGCCGCAGAAGCTGGATCGGATGACACTCCAGACCTTTCCATGGCACGGATGAGCGACCCCTGGCGGCGGGAGGCGTCAATCCAGGTATTCTTGGCAATCCGCAGCAGCAGGGCTTCGGGATTGGGGCTGACGGTGAACTTGCGGTAGCCCAGCGCTTTGGCCCAGGTCTCCTGCGCCAGATCGTCGGCGTCGAAGCGGGAGCGGGTGAGCGACAGGCAGTAACGCTGGAGTGTTGTTCCCAGCTCCTCCAGATGTCTTGTATCCATAGCTATCATATCCGTTGTCCGGTGATGTTCAAGCATCGTCATAGTGGCCCTCTCCTTCGATGGGTTGTGTTGCTTCTATTATATAAACGAACGGCACAATGTAAAAGATACGCACTCCCGCTATTTCCGCACACGCTGCGTCTTCCGTATCTTTTCGGGCAGGCTGACCGTTTACAGGGTATCCACACTAAAACAGATCAGAGGAGGCACACCAGAATGAGCGTAATCCCCTATGTGATTGAACAGACGGCCAGAGGAGAGCGGTCCTATGATATCTATTCCAGGCTGCTGAAGGACCGGATTGTATTCGTGGGTGCGGCAATCGATGACGGGCTGGCTAACAGCATTATTGCCCAGTTGCTGTTCCTCGCGGCGGATGAGCCGGAGAAGGATATTCAGATGTTCATTAACAGCCCGGGAGGTTCGACTACCGCAGGCTTTGGTATTTATGATACGATGCAGGTAATTAAACCTCAAGTCAACACGATCTGTACCGGTTTTGCTGCTTCGTTCGCTTCACTGCTGCTGCTGGCGGGAGCAACTGGCAAACGGTCCGCGCTGCCCAACAGCGAGATTATGATCCATCAGCCGCATGGCGGGGCGCAGGGGCAGGCCAGCGATATTGCCATCAGCGCCAGACGTATTCTCCAGATCCGTGAGAAGATTGTCGGGATCACCGCGCAGCGGACCGGACAGCCGCCGGAGAAGGTGGAGAAGGATATGGACCGGGATTATTTCATGTCGGCTGAGGAGGCACTGGAATACGGAATTATTGACACGATCATCACCCATCTGTGAGACGAAGGAGAGGAAGAGCATGCTGGAAGCACTGAAGGGACAGGAAGTTCATATTCATTTTTTGGATGGTACGAGTGTTAAGGGAGGCGTACTCAAGGAGCTGGACGAGCGGTTTGTGAAATACAGTACGGAATATCAGACCCTCTACATTCCCATTACCTCGATCCGGGCGGTAGATGTGCAGACCAAGGAACGCGAGCGTCCGCGTGTCGGCTTCGGGCAATAGTAAAAAGCGCGAATGAGGAGCAAAAGTGCCCCTGAAATCGCCGAAAGTGACTGGGGGGCGTGAATGATGCGCTTATAGATCTAAAAAACGGTACTGTCCTTTAAAGCGACGGTACCGTTTCTGTTTGTAAAATAGGTTTATTTAGCAGCATTACTCCACGGATAATGCGTAAGCAGGCTCCAGGCGGTGCACTCCCTTAGGGGAGTAGCTCAGGGCTGAGCTTAACCCGCATAGGTCCGCCAGCAGACAGATGATGCTTAGCCACATCTCCGTGCCTTGCAGGCCGGTCTCCTGCTGCCGCGACAGCTGGAAGGCGAAGCCGCGTCCGGGAACCCAGAAGGGCAGCACTTCGCCGAGCAGCTTCTCCGCCCAGGTGCGGATCTCTGCCTGCCGATAATCACTCTGCTTCTGGCAGAGCCAGAGCGGGTGGACAACATCCAGCACGTTGCAGGCATTCAGCGCTTCCAGACGGAAGAAGCGGCGGTCCCGGCTGTGAGCCAGCACGGTATCAATGCTGCGCTCCGGGTACGGCAGGGGCAGGCCGAATTGGGCATAGGTAGCGCGTGTAAGCCGGTAAAAGCCGTTCACCGGCTGCAGCCAGCCCTCCTTCGCAGTAGGCAGACCCCACAACCCGGAGTCCCGGCGGCAATGCGTCGCCAGCCAGCCGAACAGATCATCCGGGCGCTTGCCGGAGCCGAAGGACTTCAGGTTGTGATACAGGCCGGTAGCGTAGCAGTCAATCCAGTCGCCAGCGCCCCAGGCATTGTCCGCCCAGGGTAGACTATTAAGCTGCTGATACAGTGTAGCAGTATCCATTTTCTCGGCAACGGCAACGGGATAGGGCAGAGTAGAACCTAACACCTCAAGCGCGTAGCCTACAGCGAGAAGATGATAGCGCGAGAGATGGTCGGTTAACAGCTCCGGCCGGTCTTCCGGTCCGGGCAGCGACCATGGATCGGGCAATAATCCGGTCCGGCTGTCCTGGAATGACTCTAATGTTGTGATCAGCTCCTCCTTCGTCCAGCCAGGCGGCAGATTGCCGAACATCGCAGCAATCTCCACGGCATCGCAGTACGCCCGTACGGTCCGCCCCGCTCCCGGCCGGTCCCGGAACAGCTTCTCTCCCTCTATCGTTGCGAAGTAGAACCCCAGCAGGGGAGTTAGCTGCACCTGCACCTGCTTGCTGAAGTCCGCCAACTGCTCATACATTGTCCTGAAAACGGGGGCATCTCCAGCACGCGGCCCTGCGCCTTGCTTCGAATACTCTGTATCTTCTCCCAAACTTCTCGCCTCACTTTCCATGCTATCCTTAATGCTCACTACTGAATCCTCCTTGGCTGTCATTGGCTCAGCCGTTGTAGCTGCCTCCCCAGCCAGCCGGCTGCGGATCAGCTTGGCCGGATTGCCGCCGACAATGCTGTACGCCGGTACATCGCGGGTTACTATCGCCCCCGCCGCAACAATGCTGTGCGAGCCGATCCGCACTCCGTCAAGAATCACGGCACCCGCCCCGATCCACACATCATCTCCTATGACAATACCCTTGACTGTCAAAGGCTGGCGGAAGACCGGAACATCCGTCACAGCATAGCCGTGATTGAAGCCGTATAGACTTGCATGGGAAGCGATCCGCACGCCATTCCCCATGGTAATATCGCCTGACAATACGCTATAGCTGTTAATAGAGCAGTCGCTGCCCGTAACCAGCCGTGTACTGCGGACAATCGCACCTCCGGCGATGTAGCTCCGGTCGCCAAGCGTAAGCTTATCCGGCAATACGATGGCTTGCGGCGAGACGAAGCAGGCTTCCCCGAAGGTGCAGGGATAATCGGAAGCAAGCTGCTGCTGGTGCCGGTCCTGCTGAAGCCGTTCTTGTTCGGACAGGCCAATCCAGGGCATGTAATCCAGGGCTTGTGCCTTAGTGGATAAGGTTTCAGTCATATGGTTTCTCTCCTTCATCATTCCAGCCGTTAATGTCCTAAGTGTAGCAATGAATGCAGGGGAGTGGCATGGTATAATGAACAGAATTGGCATGTCAAAAACGCTTCAATATCCCATCCCTGGTAAATGGCAGGCTGAGAAACGGAGGAGCTATACATGGAGGAGATTCCGCAGAATCTGGTGATGGATATCCACTGGATTCATGACAAGACAACCTTCCCGCACTGGAAGGATATCCGTCAGAATATACATGTACACAGTCTGTACTGGATTCAGGAAGGGGAGGGAGTGTTCCGGACAGACACAGAGGAGCATCCGGTGTCGCCGGACATGCTGTTCTATCTGCGGCCGGGACTGTCGATGGAGATGAGCAGCGGAGGCGGGGAGCCTTTGCGCATCACCATGATTCTGCTCTCGCTGTATACGCTATCCCCTTCTGCGGACAATCAGGGGAGGGTAGAGCCGCTTCATGAATTGCCCTTGCCGTTTCACCTGAAGCCGGGGAGGGAGCCGGGCAGAGCGCTGAGTCAGCTGTTCCGCCGGATTACTGGCGATTTTGTTCCCGGCAGTTCCGGGAGCCAGCTTAAGACTCAGGCGCTGCTCTATGAGCTTTTGTACGAAATATTTCAGGCTAAGGATGGCGGCCATCCAGACCGTGGACAGGGCTATGAACTGTTCATGCGGATGAAGGAGGAGCTGGAGCGGCGCTATAGTGAACCCTTGCAGATCCATGAGCTGGCGGTGCGCTACGGCATATCCTCCTCGTATGTCCGCAGTCTTTTTCAGCAATATCTGCATCAGAGTCCCAAAGGGTATTTAAGTGAAATCCGCTATGAGCATGCGAAGAAGCAGCTGCTCTACACCAGGCTAACCCTGAAGGAGATTGCGGCCGCCTGCGGGTACAGCGATGAGTTTCATTTCAGCAAAGCCTTCAAGCAGCTCAGCGGACAGCCGCCGTCTGCGATGAGGTCGCATTAATCCCGCTACGCTCAAGTATGACCGAGGTATGGGAAAGACAGGGTTACGCATAATAAGCGGATAGAACAGACCGGATCAGTCAACACTGGGCGGCCTTTACAATGATCAGTTAACGGCAGCGAAAAACGGGTAATTTATTATAATGTGCCTCATTTACACTTTTGTCCGGCTGACCTTGCTTAAATTTGAAATAAAAAAGTTGAACAACACCGCCATTGTGATATAATTATCCGGTTGGCCTGATGGACTGGCATGTGGACGGGACCCTAAGCTGGGTTTCAATTTATTAAGGTTAAAAGCGAAGGAAAACGAAGGATTTCAGTGTAATGAAGTGAATTACAGAGTATTAATGGAGAAAACTGCAGATTTTACACGGAAGATCACAGTTTTTGTCGGATTTTATTGATTTATTGAGAAAGTTTCTGTATAATCAGCGTTGTTGATTTTTCATAGGATGTAGCCTGTTCCAGAGCAGCAAGGCTAATAACTAATAACTTAAGCATAATTAGGGGGTTATTAATTTGGGAAAAGCGTTAATTATTGGCGCTGGCGGTGTAGCGAGCGTTGTTGTTCATAAATGCTGCCAGAACCCGGATGTATTCGAAGAGATCTGCATTGCCAGCCGTACGGTGTCTAAGTGCGATGCGCTCAAAGAGAAGCTGGACGGGGGCCTGACTAAGATTTCTACGGCCAAGCTGGATGCTGACAACACGGAAGAAGTCATTGAGCTGATCAAGAGCTTCCAGCCGGATGTCGTGATTAATGTGGCTCTCCCTTACCAGGATCTGACGATCATGGATGCCTGCCTGGCTACCGGAGTGCATTATGTAGATACAGCCAACTACGAACCGCAAGATACCGCGAAGTTTGAATATTCCTGGCAGTGGGCGTATAAGGAACGGTTTGAGAAGGCCGGAATTACGGCGCTGCTCGGCAGCGGCTTTGACCCTGGCGTAACCGGCGTATTCACGGCTTATGCGCAGAAGCATTATTTTGACGAGATTCATACGATTGATATTGTGGATGCGAATGCGGGCGACCATGGTTATCCGTTCGCGACCAACTTCAATCCTGAGATTAATATCCGCGAGATTACTGCGAACGGACGTTACTTCGAGAATGGCGAGTGGATTGAGACAGCGCCGCTGTCCGAGAAGAAAGTATACGATCTCCCGGAGATCGGCCCGAAGGATATCTACCTTTTGTACCATGAAGAGTTAGAATCCTTGGCAGTTAACATTCCTGGCGTCAAAAAAATCCGCTTCTGGATGACCTTCTCGCAGAACTATCTGACTCACCTGAAGGTGCTTGAGAATGTCGGCATGACTTCTATTGAGCCAATTAATTACGAAGGTAAAGAGATTATTCCTTTGCAGTTCCTGAAGGCCATTCTGCCTGACCCGGCTTCATTGGGACCAAGAACCAAAGGTAAAACCAATATCGGCTGTATCATTCAAGGAACCAAAGACGGCCAGCCTAAAACCTATTATGTCTACAATGTCTGCGATCACGAAGAGTGCTACAGAGAGGTTGGCTCACAGGCCATTTCCTACACTACCGGCGTTCCTGCAATGATCGGGGCGATGATGATTATCAAAGGCATCTGGAACAAGCCGGGCGTACACAATATCGAAGAGTTCGACCCAGATCCATTCATGGATGCCCTTAACAAACACGGTCTGCCTTGGCAAGAAGATTTCTCGCCGACGCTGCTGGATTAAGGCGCATGACCATGAAGAACAAGGACATCGATATTGATATCAGCAATCTGCCGTCCCCTGCGTATCTGGTGGATGAACGGCTGCTGACGAAGAACCTGGAGACCCTGAATTATGTACAGGAGAAGAGCGGAGCCAAGATTCTTCTTGCGCAAAAAGGCTTCTCCATGCACGCCATGTACCCTCTGGTCGGCAAATACCTGCATGGCGTAACCTCCAGCTCCCTGTTCGAAGCCCGGCTGGGCTTCGAGGAGATGGGCAAAGAGGTCCATGTCTATGCTCCGGCTTATGTGGACCGCGAATTCGATGAGCTGCTTCGCTACAGCGACCACATGGTGTTCAACTCGTTCGACCAATGGAATCGGTTCAAGGAGCGGGTGCAGAACGCACCGAAGAAGATCAGCTGCGGCATTCGCGTCAATCCGGAATATTCCGAGATTGAAGTGCCGCTGTATGACCCTTGCTACAACTTCTCCCGTATGGGCGTAACCCTGCCGAACTTCCGGCCGGATGAGCTGGACGGCATTGACGGGCTACATTTCCACACGATGTGCGAGCAGAACTCGGACACGCTGGAGCGTACGCTTAGGGTGGTAGAAGAGAAGTTCGGCCCGTATCTGCATAACATGAAATGGCTGAACTTCGGCGGCGGTCATCACATTACCCGTCCTGATTATGATCTGGAGACACTGATCAAGTGCATTCTGCATATGAAAGAGACTTATAATGTAGAGATCTATCTGGAGCCGGGCGAAGCGATTGCCCTCAATACCGGTTATCTGGTAGCGACTGTACTCGACACGATGCATAACGGCATGGATATCGCGATTCTCGATACTTCGGCGGAATGCCATATGCCGGATGTGCTGGCGATGCCTTACCGTCCGGGCATTATCGGTGCCGGAATGCCGGGCGAATTCGCGCATACGTACAGACTTGGCGGCATGACCTGCCTGGCAGGGGATGTCATCGGCGATTATTCCTTCCCGGAGCCGCTCAAATACGGCGACAAGCTGATCTTCACCGACATGGCGCACTATTCCATGGTGAAGAACCACATGTTCAACGGTGTGAACCTGCCGGCCATCGCTTCTTATAATGAAGAAGAAGGCATCAAGGTGATCCGCGAGTTCGAATACAGTGACTTCAGCGGCCGGTTGTCTTAATGAATAGCTGCGAATATATAAATGCATAATAAAAGCGCCCCTTCAGCATTGCTGTTGGGGCGCTTTTTGGGTGCGCGGATGGGCAGGGGGAGCTTGCTTGATCGGCAGCCTGCGATATTGCCAATTTGCTATTTTTCTGATGAATATCCGCTATATTGCCGCTAATCAGTAATTAGTCCTGCTCACTGCTCACTGTTACTTTCCCGGTGCCGCGCTGCTTTACCTGCTGGAAATGCTGCAATAAATGCAACAATGCCGCCGCTGATCCGTCCGTTTGCGCGAAATCCTGCACAAAATTCAACAATCTGCTGATCTCAGCTGCTAATCCACCGGAAATGCTGCAAAAAGTGCAACAATGCCTAGATTAGTCTCCTAACCAGCCAATAATCCTGCATTTAGTGCAACAATGGAGGTCGGAGAGTAACGAATCATTTATAAAACGGACTATTTTCATCTGCGATGGGAGATAGCTCGTTTTGTTCTTTTATGGGAGGAAGACCTTCTTACTTCATACTAATCGCAATTCTGCTCTCCTGCGGCAGCCAGTCAACCTTCGCCCCAAGCTGTTCGCTGATGAAGCGCAGCGGCAGGTAGACGGTGCCATTAACTACAAACGGCGGTGTTGCCAGATTGACGCTTTTATTATTTACGGTGGTGGCTCCGTTCACGGTGTTAATGACGATGGTTAGCGGAGTTTTGTCGGCAGCGGTACCGGTGATCGTTACTACTTTGTCCATGGAATAACCGATAGTAGCTCCCATCTTGGTGAACAGCGAACGCAGCGGAATGAAATTCTGTCCGTTACGGGTGATAACACCGTTCGTGAAGGCAATGGATTCACCATTCAGGCTAACGGAGATTGGCTTTTGCATCGGAACAGGCTCTTTGTAGCTGAATTCATAGGTGCCGTAACCGAGTTCAGCATTTTTGTTCACGCCCCAGCCCCAGAGAGTGCCGTCATTCTTCTGCATAATGACATGTCTTCCGCCGCCTTTTATCGACTGGATATCGGAAGCAAGCAAGGTGAACTTTGCATTCGGCGACATAAGCTCTGCTGCAATCGAAGCTGCATAGACCTTGCCGTCTGAGGTCAGGGCGACAATAGATTGTTCAACGATGTAGGCATCGGTCACCTTGCTGATTCCTGAGAAGACAACCGGAACGGGTTCATCCTGATACGTGGTTCCATCCGAATATCCGGTGACCGTGGAGCCCCAGAACCATAGACGGGATTGCTTGTCAATCGCGAGCCGGCTGCGTCCATTGTTGTACAGCGCCCGAATATCTTTTAAGCTGGAAAAAGGAGTTGCAGTTATCAGGGCCGGGTCACTATTGGTTTCCGGTAAATAACTATCCTGGACCGGCCAGGTCCAGACACTGCCATCCTTGCGCAGCGCATAACTCTTTTCCAACTGGATAACATCCTTCAGATTGGGGATTTGCTTCGAAGTGGCAAGTTCGTCAATACTGGTCCAGACCGTCCCATCTGTCTTCAAGAACAGATAACGCTGCCAGTCGCTAACCTTATTGTTAAGCTTGTTGCTCTCGTAATATTGAGAGATAGCTGCAACGTGATCCAGGCCTGGAACAGGCGCAAACGGAGGGGTCGTATTGTCGTTAGTTGACGTAACTGAAGTATATACTGTACCCTCTCCAGTGACTGCCAGATGACGCGGGTATCTGCTTTGGAAATTAGTCAACTCCTTTAATTCCGGCACTGGCGTAACTTCGATGGCCATAGTCCGGGCATTGCTAGTCCATCTCCAGACCGAGCCATCCTTGGTAGTTACCAGCGCACCATTCCATAGCGGGAAAGAAGCCTGTACATCACTTAGTCCGTGTACCTGCGTAGGTACGGATTTCGTCTCACCCCAGACCCACAGGGTCCCGTCATCTTTAATCAGATAATCGGGTCCGTAGGAAGCGATGCCGGAGCCACTGCTACTAGCTACTGCTGTTGCAGCCTCGGGAGTCCAAAGAGTCAGACACGCCGTCAAAGTCATAACCATGCTCACAAGCAAATTTCTTTTTTTCATCATGATATCCTCTACTCTCTATAGGAAATTACTGAATTAGGTAAATAAATGAATATATTACCTTGAATATAGACGCTGCACAGGCACAAAAAGTTTCTTTGAAAATTAACCGTTGCTGGCGGTGCTCCTGTGGTACAATAATTTAGTCTGTTTTTTGGAATTGTCCGTACTTGAGGAGGAAATTAGCGTTAATGAAACATGCACCTTTTATAGCCGTGGAAGGCCCGATTGGAGCCGGTAAAACCACCCTCGCCACGATGCTCGCCACCGAACTACAGCTTCCGGTCATTAAAGAAATTGTTGACGAAAATCCGTTTCTGGACAAGTTCTATCAGAATATGGACGACTGGAGCTTCCAGCTGGAGATGTTCTTTCTCTGCAACCGGTTCAAGCAGCTTGAAGATACTACGACGCAGTACATAGATCAAGGGAAGCCGGTCATTTCGGATTATCATATCTATAAGAATCTGATCTTCGGGGAACGGACGCTGAAGGGATCGAAACGGGACAAATACCGGGAGATCTATCATATTTTGACCGACGATTTCCCCAAACCGAACATTATTTTGTATATCCGGGCGAATCTGGATACGCTGCTGGCCCGGATTGCCAAGCGTGCGCGTACCTTCGAAGAGATCATTGCCCCTGCCTACCTCCAGCAGTTAATTGAGGATTATGACGATGCGATGGCCTCACTGGCCCGCCGCGAACCGTCCACCGTAATTATCACCATCGACGGCAATCAAGTGGATTTCGTGGAGAAGCCCGAAGATTTCACCGCCATCGCCGAACAAGTAAAGGAGCTTATGAAATGAACAGTTACAACATCCCGGACAATGCAATTATCACGGTAGCCGGAACCGTAGGTGTCGGAAAATCGACGCTGACCGCAGCACTGGCGGAGCGCCTAAATTTCCAGACCTCGCTGGAGCAGGTGGATCATAACCCGTACCTGGAGAAGTTCTATCACGATTTCGAGCGGTGGAGCTTCCACTTGCAGATCTATTTCCTGGCGGAACGCTTCAAGGAGCAGAAGAAGATGTTCGAGCTGGGCGGCGGGTTTGTGCAGGACCGTTCGATCTATGAGGATACCGGGATTTTTGCGAAAATGCACGCCGATCAAGGCACCATGTCCCCGACCGATTATGCCACTTACACCAGCCTCTATGAGGCCATGGTGATGACGCCATACTTCCCGCATCCCGATGTGCTGATCTATATTGAAGGCAGCCTGCCTTCGATCCTGACCCGCATCAATGAGCGCGGACGCGAGATGGAGATCCAGACTGACGTCTCCTACTGGGAGCATATGCACGGCCGGTATTCCCAGTGGATTAACGAATTCAGCGCCTGCCCGGTGCTGCGGCTGAATATTGATGAGTATGATGTGAAGGACCCGGCCTCGGTGTCCGCCATCCTGGAGCAGGTAGAGCGGACGATCGGGCAGCGGGCGGCGAAGCTCTAAAGGATAGAGAACTGGAAATTTAAATATAAAGAGCGTTCCGCAGCCGGTTGAGGTTGGTGGGAGGCTCTTTTTATTTTTAGCAAGGGCATAAAGGGAATAATATACCTGTTTCAAAATAATGAATTTTGAAAAAAGGAATCAAAGGATAGCTATTGTGCAAATTGTGCCGGTTTTTTCGAATATAAGCATGCATAGACTTCACATGACAACATTTGCTAAGGACATGAAGAAGAAAGGAGAAAGTAGAGACATGATAAAAAGAATAGTCTGGATCATCAATCTTTGTGCTGCCTCGCTTATGGTTACATGCTGCGTATGAACAGATACACCTCCAAAGGATAGAGTGGGGCAGGATGCCTAACAGAATAGTCTTGCCTCTAGTTCTTCAGAAGCACGGTATTCAATATGTGACAAAAGTCTTTAGGCGGTCGACATCAATATGTTTTTCGTACTGTGTAAAAACGTCTGAACGACTTCCTTGTTTAGCCAAAGGAGTTACGTGAAGGTTTTTATCGAAGCATAGATATGTAGAACAATTAAAGAGTTTGGATTTGAGAGTATTCGACTATAATTTAAAAAAAACCATTTTTTCCTATATACGTTTCCATAATTAGGGTGGTATACTAGGAAATATTAAGCATAATTCGGAAAATTGAATAATTTATATCACGCGTATCAACATCTGCTTGATTGAGATGCCGGCCGGCTTTCAATATAGAAATATAATTAGGAGGAATATACTATGAAAAACAAAGGTAAACTAGTTATTGCCACTCTAGTAGTAAGCGCTATTTTTACCACAACATCAGTTTTTGCCGTAACAGCTTCCTTCTCAGGTTCACTACCAGCGAACCAAGGTGATACTGAGATAAGTACCTTGGTAAAAAGTAGTGATATGCCGGGCTTCAACATCATAATATCATCTTTGGGTTCCGGATCCGGTAACTACGTTAGAGCATGGGCAGAAAAAGATGGTTTTTGGACTAATCCTAATTTGTCTTCTCCTTATAATAATATACTTTACGATAGCAGTTCTAATAACGGTTGGGTTGGTGTGTCATATGATATTGAGGTACCGGCTACAGGTACAAAAGTGACACTAAACCTTGATAATCCAGTTAATATATCGTCGTCAGTTACTGTTTCTGGTCAATGGACTCCAAACTAACCGATAGTTTCATACTCATAGTGTAATAATGGGGGACATAAAGTCCCCCATTTATTGTGGTACGCACAAGGTATGTTTATCTGGTTTTCTCGAATATTTGCTTTATAAACGTAGCTTAAAATATTCGCAAAAAAGGAGAGGATAAACAAGTGGGGGGAAGGCTATTCAGTTATATCAAAGTTGATTTTAAAAGACTTCTTTTAGATAGAAAAGTATTAGTTTCTATTTTATTATTGATTATCATTGTTATAGTTGATCCAATTACAGTAGCTAGATATTTTTCTAATTATCCTGGTTTAAAAGTGACTGTTGGGCAAAACCCATTCCAATTTTGGATGTTAATTAATTCAGTAAGTTGGGGGAATAGTCTTTATAGTACTATATTTTGGTTTCTTACTGTATTATTTACTGGGTTAATTTACTACGAAGATAAGAGCACATCTATGTATATGAACCAAATTATCAGAGGAGGTAAACGTCAGTACTACTTTTCAAAGTTTATTACTACAAGTATACTGTCGTTCCTTGTAGTACTAGTAACTTTGGAGATAAATGTTTTAATGACATATAAGCTTTTCCCTGATACAGCCCATAAGACAATTAACTATGATTTTTTGGTGCCACAGGCGGGAAGTTTTGTGTATAATGCTTTTATTTCCAATCCAATGAATATGGTTCAAATCTATACATTGATGAATGCTTTAGCAATCTCCTTGTTTGCTGTGTTTTCACTTTGCATTAGTATGTTACTTAATTTGAAAAATAGGTATATTCACCTTATTTTACCTGTCATTATTCTATATATAATTAATTATATATTTGATTCATTTCCTGAACTATTTGTGTATGACATACGGATAATTCTTCAACCAGCAGCGGTAGGTGCTCTCACAGACATTATTACTTGGGAAAATGTAATAATCGTTTTTGTCGGATGGATGTTGGTGAATTTTATATTAGTTGGTGCAGTTTTTTATAAAATGAGGGATTATTATGAGTAGATTTTCTTTTTTTTGTTGCTTTACCATATATACAGCAATTAGCGGCATTATCTTCTTGTTTAAAGTCACTAATGGTCATAACTGGTTCGACCAGTGGATATATGATAGGTTTTTTGTTTTTCAATTTATTTCTGTAGTTACGATTGGATTGAATTTTGAAGCTAGTAACCTAAATGATTTCTCCTATGTGAGGCTAGATAATAGAAGGAAAATTTTAGCAAGAGAGTTACTCGGATATTACATACAAGGATTTATTTGTTTAAGTGTTATGTTTATTTTTATAATATTCGGAGCTTTATTACTTGTAGAAAATAATTTTATTATGAAATTAGCAGACTGGTATTTTAGATATTTATTAGGAATTGTCTTGTTTATTAATGTAATATCATGTTTGAAGTGGTCTAACAAAATGACCTTAAGAAAGTACTGTTTTTTAATTGTTTTTATGTGGATGGCTTTGGAGCTTATAGTATTACGATCTTATATTAGAAAATTTTTCGGTCTAGATATAAACTTGCTGTTTTCATGGGTTTTTCAAAAAGGGATAGAAAGTTATTTTTGGATGCTCGGCATGGTTTTAATTTCAATAATTCTAAATATTATGATAAGTGATAAGAAGGACTTTATATGAGGAATGTGTTTAGGCTAATTAGGCCCTCTTCTCTTGTTATTTTACTTATTGCCTCTATGGTTAGTTATTACTACTTAAAAAGCACCGGTATTAGTGACCTTACATCAATGTATCAAACTATCTTTGGAGGGAAGCCATTAAACGGCCCGCTGTTAAAGGGCTTATTTGTTATGATGCTTTCATTATTACAGTATACACTTATTGATTATATTGTTTATTATATTGATGGTTTTGAATATTTATCTATTCGGTATGGAAATAAAAACAAATGGTTAAAGGATCTCTTAAAAGGAGTTTTCATTTATACAGCAACATTTGTTATATTGTTTTATTTGTTTGGATTGCTATTTGACTTTATTTACAATAATTTTATGTTTGTTCAAACAGAAATTATAATTTTAGTTGGGGTTGTGCTAAGAATTTTTCTTTTTTGTATAGTTATCGTTTTATTGCAGATATTTTTATTACTTATGTATACGAAAACAAGTGTTTTTATAATTTCGGGTGGAATTTCAATTCTTTTAGCTATGACTAGTCATTATGAAGGCTCTGTTTTATATATTTTACCCCGATCTAGTAGTCCACTCAATTTATTATTTGATGTACTTAAAAGCATTGTTCTTGCGATCGTGCTAATTACCCTTATTCAAAAAATAAATCTTAAGAGGGAGCTAATACCCCATGAAGATTGAAGTAACGAATTTCACCAAGACGATTGGTAAAGTTAACATTCTTGAAAATATAAATGTTTATTTGGAGAGTGATAACATATATGGAATAGTTGGTAAGAATGGAAGTGGTAAAACAATGTTTTTGAGAATGATCTCTGGTCTGATACTGCCAACTAGCGGTGAGGTTAGAATAGACAATAAAGTTTTAGGTAAAGATATTTCATTTCCTGAAAATTTAGGAATACTTCTTGAAAAACCTAGTTTTCTAGGTCATCTAACCGGATATGAAAATTTAAAAATGCTAGCTAAAATAAGGAATGTAACTAAGAATGATGATATTCAAAAGTTCATGGCTATATTCGATTTGGATTGGGAGGATGAGAAGAAATTTAAAAAGTATTCACTAGGAATGAAGCAGAAATTAGGAATTATTCAAGCAGTGATGGAAAATCAACGAATTATCATATTGGATGAACCTTTTAATGCTCTGGACGAAACTTCTGTTCTAACATTAAGAACAATGCTAGAGAAGTTGAAATCTGAACATAAATTAATTGTTATGACGTCCCATAACAAAGAAGACATCCAATTACTATGTAACCATACCTTCACAATTTCTGATGGTAAAATTGAGAGTGACTCATAATATATAATATAGAGAACACCGCTAGTACCTTGACCATTGGGTTTAACTTTTCAGCTCTCTATATGGAGTAGAATGGGGTAATTCACCAATTAACAAAGAATACGTGGTTGAATTGAAATAAGATAATGCGAACGGATCCAATACCTTTTTCATACGAAGGAGACTGCTCGGGGAATCCGAATTTGCTCTCTTATCTTCATGTTGGTTGATGAAAATCAAGGATCCATTCCCAAACAAATGGAGATTATCCAGCGAGTAATGTCAGTAACGTTACGATCCACCATACCCTATATGTTATTATACCCTTGGCTTGGAGATTACCCTGAATCAATAAATGATTCGTTTAGATTGCAAATAATACTATAAAAAAACCGCAACTGAGCATTGCTCAGTTGCGGTTTTTTTGTGTTTTCAGACATTTTCTCTTAAAAATCAGGAATTTTTTCGTTTTCCGAGTATATTAACCCTATTTCGGGGCGTTTGACGCAGCTTTTGTCGAGATTTGTTAAGAGTTTGTTTAGAGCTGCCTGATAGAATAAACGCAGATATGAAAAAATAGGCAGCGAATCTTGCTGCACGCCGGACAGGAAATGATGAACGAATAAGGGGGAGCATCAATTGTTAATGAGCAGGAGATTGAAGAGATATACCTCGCTAAGCTTGATTCTTAGTATGTTGTTATCGTTAATACCCAGTTCCTTCAGCGGACTGGCAGAGGCTGCGGGTGATGATTATGAGGTTACGTTTCCAAACGGACAACATGTCGGAAACCTAAGCTATCCTGCGGATAATACGTTTCTCAACTTTTATACGAAGGTGCCAGGCTTTAAGCAGACAGAGGAAGATAAAGATGCCAAGTATGACTGGGCTAAGGGCGATATCTTTGCCGGTGTCGATGATAATGAAGCAACGGTTGAATTCCAGGTGAAAGTAGCCGACAATACCATTCTAAAGAATATGGCGGAGAGCGGACATGCGGAGATGCTTACAGGGTTTGCCGTGCTGCGGCGTCACTCCGGGTTCTTATGGACCCGTCATTCGTCCATTACAGTAAACATTGACGGAAAAAATATTATTAATGAACGAACAGGCAGCAGCCAACGGTATAACAAGTCGGCCAAGGCCATCATCAAACCTAATTCTGTTATTACCATTAAGGTCTGGGGTGAAGGCGATGACGATGGTGAAGCAGCGGGTGTGCGAGGATTCTACCTCAAGTTCCAGGATCTCAAGCGTCCGGTGATTGATAACTATACCTTTACCGGCAATGGTGCAGAACGGCTCAACGAGAATATTAACCAGAAAGAGCTGTATGTCAAAAGAGACGAGAACATCACGCTCAGCTACAATTTCAGTGAGCCGGTCAGACCGACTTCGGTAGTCAAAGACAACTCTGACTACTTCCTGCGGCACAAGCTGTTCATTAATGATCCGGACACCGGACTTCCGGCAGCCGGACAGCAGCAGTATCTGCAGAATACAAGCTTTACCAAGGATACTTTAGATTCCTACCAGAAAAAAATTGCCTACAGATATACGGGAGTTCCCTTCCATAACAGCAGCAACCTTCCGCTGAGACCGTTAATTACCGGGGGAACCACTGGCGGTGCGCAGATGGATCTGTCGCTTGATAATAAATTGAAAGAAGCCGTGCTCAGTGATGCGGCAGGCAATAAAGCGGTTGTCAATCTCAATACTGTACCGAGCAGCGGCAGCAATGCCTGGCTGGACCGGAAAAGCGGGAACCCGTTTGACTTCGACCGGGGCGGCTTCCGCGTCATTGTCGATGCCGTGCGTCCGAAGTATTCCAAGACCAAGAATGGCATTCAGCCGGAGATCCTGACCGGGGTTACGCTGAATAAGGGAGATGTAATTGACTTCACCCTCCAGATGACGGAAGAGGCGATTGCCAAAACCGGCTGGGATGAGAAGAAGACCTTCATCCTCTTCAATAACGGAATGAAAGCCTATTATGTTATAGGCAGGAATACACCGAATTGGACGTTTCGTATGACTGTGCCTGACGGGCTGACTGTGGAAACTCCGCTGCTCAAGGCCGTAGCCATATCTAATGATGCGAAGGGCGGCAGTGAGCCGATCCAGATGGATACCGATGTTATCCAGGATTACGCAGGCAACCTGATGATTCAGCCTGCTAACTTCGATGGAATTCATGAAGAGAAGTTCCCTAATATTGAGGGCGGTGACTTTTCACTCGCCAACTCCAAGATCGACTGGGCGAACCTGTTCATCGACAATACGGAGCCGGTAATCGGTTACCGGTTCGAGACAGGCGGCGCGACGGATACAACCTATGCCAAAAAAGGTAAGGTTACGATTGACGCCAACGATCCTTCTATTAAAGTACCGCATCTTGATCCTACCGTAGGTGACCGCGGTACGGAACGGCCGAGCCGGGGAATCTACCGTCCTTCCAATATGAGTGCGGAAGCCTCCCCATCGGTAGGGCTGGTGTACTACTGGTGGAGCCAGGATAAGGCTGATCCGTTCGCCGGTGTAGCCGGAGACCATTACGCAGCCCTTAAGCGTTATGCACTCTCCGCCAAGCAGCCGTCGGATGAACTGTATCCCGGAGAATTCGAGAATATAGAGCTGTCGGTAGTGAACAACAAGACGAACCTGCTTGCTCCTCCGGCGGAGGCCTTCGAGGAAGGGAACAGCGGTGAGTGGTATCTGCATACCTGGACTGCCGATATGTCCTGGGATTCAGCCAGAGAATTGATGCAGCATGAGAAGAAAGACGTCTACAAGAATACCCATGAGGAACAGTATAAAGCTTGGAAAGCAGAGGCACCGGGATCAGAGACAGATAAAATCTTCTATGCCGATAATCAGGCGCTGGCCGCTGTTGGACAATACGGCGATAAGAGTGTCTGGCCGCTTGAAGATTTCAAGAAGGACGATTCTAACTGGAAGCATGAAGTAGGCGTTCTTAAGCTGGACAACCAGGGGCCTGCCATTACGCTAGCCGCCGAGGATACCGCTACGGTACAGGCTCTGGTGAAGGACCCGCATAGCGGAGTCAGCAGCGTGCAGTATCAATGGGTGAAGGACGGGGATTCCCCGGCGAGCGGAAAATGGGCAGATACACCATATTCCGGCACGACCGTAACCCGGTCTACCTATGAGGATATTGATGAGGACGGCTCCTACTGGCTCTATCTGAAGGCGCTGGATAAAGCGGGCAATGAGACGATCAAGACGCCGCAGGAAAGAGCAGTGGTTGTGAGTTCGGAGGCTGCGATTCCAACGCAGTTCACACCGGAAGCTAATCCAAACTATGTGAAGAGTCATGATGTTACGTTCCAGATCAGCGGTGTGCATCCCGATTATGTGGGCTATGCCATCAGCGACAGCTCTCTTCGTCCAGGGGATAGTGAATTCACCGGGCTGGAGGTTTCTGAGTCATCCGGTATATCTCCACTGTCTGAGAAAAGTTTGATTGAAGACGGATTGGAACCGGAAGCGTCTGGTGCTCCTACAGAGCCAAGTCCTCCGGCTGAGCCGGAAGTTATAGCAAGCATCGGGCCGGTAGCCATTATGAAGTTCCTGTCGTCCGGGCCAACAGCGCCTTCGTTGACGCCGCTTGAATCGGAAGAGACTCCGGCACCGGATAACAGTGCCGAGCCGGTAGCGACAGCTGCTGCTTCGGCAGAACCAACTGAACCGGCAGCGGCACCTGCTGCTTCACCGGAAGCCTCCGAACCGGCGGCAGGAAGCACCGATGCCAAGCTGGCAGCCAAGGGCCTTGGCTCTTCTGTAAGTGAAGCCACTTACAGCTATGTCGTTTCTGCTGAAAAATTAAAGCTGAACGGAACGCAATACATTCATCTTATGGTGAAGCACAGCGACAAAACGTATTACTACTCGAAGGCTTATTATTTTGATAATGAAGCACCGGTAGTATATTTCAGCCCTGATAGTATTGCTTACCCGCTGCCGCTACAGAAGACGCGGATCAGCGTGTCGGAATTCTACAGCAAAACAGGACTTGTCAGCAAATATAAATGGGTCAGACAACAAGCGGGTGCAGAAGTACCTACAGAGTCTTCTACAGAATGGAAGGACGTACCGGCAGGCGGTTCGGTGTCCATTGACGACAAATCGCTGAAAGCGGGAGAGATTGCCGAATACCGGTTATATGTACTCGCGGTTGACGGGGCGGGCAACAGCTCTGTGACGGCAAGCGCAGGAACCTTCAAAGTATCGGCAACCACACAACCGGAGGCACCTGTGTCCAATGCCAAGTCTTCTCTGATCTATCTGTCCGGTGATGATAAGGACGGCTACACGGCAATTCTGAAGCTGAGTCTTGAAACGGAGGACAAGACCGGTTATGAATATTCGGTCTCACCGGATAACGGGGTGAGCTGGCTGAACTGGAAGCCTTACACTAACTTCGTAGCAGTGAAGGTTCCGACTGGTGATCCGAAGTTGCTCCAGGTGGCGGTGAAGTACAGAACGCCGGGAGGTCTGATCAGTACAGCGGCTAAGCTTGATGTCGGGGAAGGCACTCCTACCACCGTACAGCCGGTATATGCACTCGCAACGCTTAGCGTGAACAGTCCGGTCAATGCTACGGTTGGTGCGGATATTGAGATCGCGCTCCCGCCGGGTATCCGCGTAATACCTTCGAAGATTAACCCTTCGGTGCCTGTGCGGACCGGGAATACATTCAAGATCTACGAGAATGGTTACTACAGCTTCGATCTCACCGATCTCAGTGATCCGGACCGGACAGATACGCTGTATCTGGTCGTGAAGAATATTGACGGTACTAAGCCTGAAGGAACCGTTGAATATTCATACATGGAGAGTACGAACGGTAATGTGGTTGCCCTTCTCCAGAGCACCTCTGAGCCGGTCACGGTTGTGAACAATGGCGGCAAGACGGCCTATACCTTCACGGAGAACGGCAAGTTCGAATTCGAAATTAAGGATGCAGCCGGAAATGTCAATAAGGTTGAAGCAACGGTTGCGAACATTAACAAGGAAGTCCCTAGGGTAAAAGTAGTCCGTTCCTACCAATATGGCGAGAATGGAAGCCAGACCTTCGGCACCCTGAAGGATAACAGCGGCAATGTGCTGTTCTCTACTGGGGTTACGGTTACGGTAGAGAAGGCGGATGCTTCGGCTAAAGCGTTCAACATCATCAGTCCGGATAAGAGCATTACACTCATGGAGAATGGAACGGCTTCATTCACTGTGGTGGATGTATACGGCAATACGACAGTTATCAAAGAGAAGGTAACGAATGTTCTCTCTGCGCCGCCAGTACCGGACAAAGTGGCCTATACCTTTGTAGATGCCGAAGGCAAAGCGGTTCCGGCCGATCAGATTGTGACCATCGGCGGACAGAAATATGCCAAAGGCAAAGTGAAGGTTACGCTTAGCGGCACAGTAGCTGCCCCTAACCACATGTTCTCGGGCGTAAGACCTATTCAGGGCGGAGCCGCGTATACGAACCAGATCAGTAAAGCGGATGGAACGTACAGCTACTCGCGTGCTTTTGAGAGCAGCGGTTCAGCGGTCATTGCCATCTCGGATCTGCTGGGCAATGTGAACAAGGTTCCAGTGACCATTGCAGGACTTGATAACACAGCACCTGAGCTGACACTGAACAAGGAAACAGTAGGGATTGTTCAGAACAAGAAAGACTTTAACTTCCGTACGGATCTCGGTGGCTTTACCGTTTCTGATAATGTATCGGCTGAAGCTAACGTGAAAGTATCGGTCAGCGGACTGGATCTGAGCAAGCTTGGACGCCAGCGCGTAGCGTACACAGCAGTTGATCAGGTAGGCAATAAGTCGGTGGTCTATCAGGATGTGGTGGTCGTGAAGGACGGCGGATTGCTAGTCTTCGGTAACGATACCTTAATCTCAGCTTCATCCGGCGAATCTGCATTGTTCAATACCAACACCATTACCTTCAAGGTATCCGGCTTCAACCTGATGAAGGTAGGCGGAGTAGACAAGGTCAATCAGGCAGGAACGTTCGATATTCTGTATTACCCTGGTCTGTACCGCGAAGGACAGCTGAAGCTGGTGAAGCAGAAGCTAAGCTACGCTGAACTGGTCAGCAGTAATTTCAAGGTCACCTTCCCGAAAACAGGCTGGTACACCATTGTGGTGAGAACCCAGGAGCGTGACCGTGAATTTGCTACCTTCTTTGTCGGCAATCTGAAATAGTTGAAACAAGAACAGGGGGAATACTTGGTGAAGTTGTTGAAACGCATAGTAGCGGTGATGCTCACCTTAATCATGGTATTTCTGTCCACCTCCGAGAGCTTCCATGCTCTCGTCGAGGCGGCCAGCAGTACCAAGACAACCATGATCCAGAATGACTTTATTAAGGTCACCGTGGATAACGAAACGGGCCGCTACGGCATTCGCACTGTAGAGGGTCAACCGATCCGCAAGAACGATAATAATGTAAACCTGCTGTTCCAAGGAGATGATCCGGAGACGTCGTTCACGACGTTCCGGATTGACGGAACAGATTATATTTACGGCAATAAATACAAGTTCGATAACAGCCATTATTCAGAGACTACGGCACCTAAAGTAGTAGAAAATTCGAATGGAACCAAGCAATTGGAGATGATCTGGAAGATTAAAGGCGTAGAGATCAAGCAGATTCTGATGCTCTACACCGACAGCGAGGATGCTGTGAATTCCGGGAATGTCAACATCCGCTATGAAGTGAATAACAAGAGCGGTGCGCAGGTGCAGATCGGCAGCCGGATTCTGCTGGATACGATGGTCGGCGGCAACGACGGACCGCAATTCCAGATTGGCACAGCTTACAAGTCACCGCTACAGGTAGAGCGGAAGCTGGTGCATAACCCGGAGGATGATGCCGGAATCCCGGAAGAGGATAGAGCATACTTCAAGATTCCATCTTACTGGGTTATGCGCGACAAGCTGGATCTGACGAATCCTCAGGCAACCAATGTGGTAGCCTATGGCTTCAATAACTTTGCCGAACAGAATATTAATATTGTGGATGAAATGATTGTCGGACACTGGAATGGCCTGGCGAATACGAAATGGGATTATAAAGTACATCCCAACCTCGACTTCACCAGAGACACCAATGATTTCGGCACGGCGGATTCCGCGGTTGCCTTCTATTGGAACCCCGAGAAGCTGGCACCGGGAGGCTTCCAGAGCTTCGAGACTGTATACGGACTCGGTGAACTTACTGCACCGGATAAAGTGTTCTCGATCCGTTATGTGGATCAGATTCAGCAGTTAGCCACGGCTCCCCTGGAACCAGGCGAGTCGGTGGCATCGAAGTACGCGGACAACGGGGTCTTTACCATCACCACTGAGGTGGAGAACCTGCAAGCCTATAATATGGAGCACTCCAAGATCGAAGTGGAGATGACGCTGGAGAGCGGCCTCAGCTTCGTCAGGCAGGATGAGAAGGGCCAGGATGTTAAGGATGCCAACGGCAATCCGGTCCTGGAGAATTCCCGCAGCAAAATGCTGGAGTTCAAAAAGTCAGCCACACCTGATGAAGCGGCGATGGGCATTGAGCCGAAGTACAAGCCGGGTGACGCGATTACCGCGACCTTCCGTGTTCAAGCCAAAGGCAGACCTTGGCCGGTCACCCGGGAGTATATGATTTCCGCGAGAAGCCCGGAAACGCAGGGCAAAATCGAAGGCGTTAAGGATGAGGGCATCAAGGCCCAATACGAATCAACACGAAGCAACTTCATTCTGCTGCCGCCGGTCGGGGAAGCAACCGCTACGTATTCCTATGCACTTGCACCGGCAGAGCTGTATAGCACAGATGTGAAATATCTGACGGTGAATCTGTCCAATATTGAAGCCTATAATACGGGCAATGCGACTACAGCGCCTAACTTTGATCTGTACCTCAAGGATAAAGCGAGCGGAAGCCGCTACAAAGTCAATGTGCAGGATGCAGTGGTCATGCAGCCTACAGATGATGGCTACTCCGGCGCAATGCGGATTACGTACCGCGGCGGGGACAGCGTGGACGAAGGCGGTAATGTGCTGGAAGCCGGGCTTGGACCTGAATTGCCGCTCGGTGAATACCAGGTGGAGATTGATTACAAAGGCGATGCCGGCGGGGATGAGGAAGTAGCGGCTCTCTATGATATGACGACTCCGCAATCTTTCCTGGTCACTGATAATAACGACACGCGAATCCGTGAAGCCGGAGTGATGGCCGTATACAGGGAAGCTGTCGATATCAGCGGCCTTGCGAACGGCGCTTCAGTGAAGGAGGAGTTGCTGGATCAGCTGAATTCGCTGTTCCCGGGTGAGCCGTTCAAGAATGGTTCGTTCCTCTACTCTGCTGTAACTGATTATAAGAAAACCAAGGCTGTATTCGGCGCAGCCAGCAAGGCCGTTGATCCTGAATTCGATATCAGCGAATTCATGGATGACGAAGCGCTCAAAGAAACGCCTATGTATGCCTACAAATTGTTTGCAACAGAGGAGGACTTTGAAGCCTTCCAGGAGGAAGCAGAATCCGAGGACCCTGAATTCGACCGTGAGATTCTGGTTACGGTCCGCGGAATGATCAAGCAGGTAGGCACGGGTGATGAAGAGCAGGTCATCGTGGATACCAAGACAGAACCAGCCATTATTAATGATGCTGTTGCTTATACAGGTAAGGATCTGGCTTTTGTACGAGGTAAGCTTGATATATTCGGAAATACTCTTCCGGGCGATCTGCCCTTCCTGGACACCTTGTTCATCAAGGGTGACGGGGCGCTAAGTGTTGCGAGCAGCGGGTTCGTCTTCCATAAGGGCGAATGGACGCTGGATTTCTTCAACGGCTTCTCCAAATCGCTTGGGGATGAGAACTATAATCCGTCCAAGGTGGAGACACCAGAGGATGAGGAGGAAGAGGAAGAAGGTAGCAAGGAGGATAAAGGCAATGACGGCAATCCGGAAGACGACAGCCAGAACGGCAGTCTGAAGTGGGCCATCGGCGGCGTGGGTGACCGATTGAACCCGCTGCGCCAGATCATGATCGGGGATGTGTACTTCAACAAGCAGTCCTTGTTCGGGGCTCCAAGCTTCGCAATTGACGGCTTTGGCTTCTCCTTCAATGATTTCATTCTGCGGGAGAATGGTATTTCCTTCGGCGGTTCCCTGTCGCTGAAGATCATCAACTCCGAAATCAAGAATGTTATTTTCAACAGTGTAGGCTTCTATGGTGTGGATGCCTCACTCGGCTTCGATCTGAATCAGGAGATGGGCCTGTTCGGACCGGATAAGAAGAAGGATGCTGATAAGAAGAAAGGCCCGGATAAACCAAGCGGCAAGGTTACGATCAAACACGCGGTGCAGGGCAAGGGGATCGGTAATGAATACGGCCTGGAGTTCGCGGCACAGCTGAAGAATATGATGGGTGTAGAGATTGAATTCTCGCTCAAAAAGGTAAAAGACGGCCGGATTCTTCCGGATGTGATTGCCTTCGGGGCGGAGCTTCCGCAGCCGGGTATCCTGGTGACGGGTGCAACGTACCTGACAGCAATACGGGGAGCAGTGCGTGAACTGGCAGATACGATTGCCGGCGGCACGGCACAAGATCCGTTCCCGTTGATGATTCAAGCAGGCGTAGGCATGCGGTTCGGGATTGCTCCGGCGTACTTCTTCGGAGATGTAGACCTGACCGTGAAGCGCACCGGCCTTAAGGTGGAAGGCAAGCTGGATTTCGCTGCCAAAGCCGATGCGGAGAAAGACGACCGGCTTCCGATGCTGACCAAAGCGCTGCTCGAGGCGCAGTGGGTAACGCCATGGTTCGTGCGCGTTGAAGCAGAGATGGATATCGGCGGTTGGGACATCATCATCGGGAAGGCGGGCATCTTCGTCGGACAGAATCTGGAGAAGAACCGCACAGATTTTGAAGGCTATATCAGCTCGAAGGTGCAGATTCCGAACGATGTACCGATTGTCGGCGGCATGCCGCTGTCGAGTATGTTCCTCGGCGTCAACAATGATAAGGTCTGGGGCAGCATCGGTATTCTGCTGATCTCCTTAGGCATTACTTACTACTGGAGCGGCGGCATTGAATTCGGTACTTCGACCGATCAGCTGCCGGAGGGAATGATCCATCTGGTGGTGGATGATCCTGAGCTTGGACCTCGTCTCATGGTGATTGGTGCAGGCGTGCAGACGCTGGCCACCTCCAAGGTAGCTTCCGAGGAAGAGAATCAGGAAATTATCTACCGTAAGGTAGATGAGGGAGTCAAATATGTAGAGAACGGATCAATCAATGTCGGCGTAGGCGGCATTACGGTCAAGAACGGCGGCAGAATCCATGAGATTCCGATGGATGGCGTAGCCGGCAATGCAATCATTGAGATGGAGTACAGCAGCAAGGAGTTGCCGGAATTCAAGCTGCAGGATGCATCTGGCAAAATGTATCCGGTGAAATTCGATAACACGAACACTGATCCTACGGCAAATGCTTTTACACAATATATTCCTGCAAGCTTCAAATCTGAGGATCCATCCAGGCTGAGCGATGAAGTGGACATTCGCAGAGCTTATATCATTATTCCTGAGAATGAAGCTACAAAAGGCGGCACTTGGAAGCTGACAGCCGTCTCGGCTGTTGACACCAAGCTGTTGAATGTTCCTACCCTGCCTACTCTGGGTGAAGTTAACCTGGCGAAGGACAGCGCGGATGCGAATAAGTTCACAGCCTCCTGGAAGGTTGCCAACGCAGCCGAAGGCGATACAGTGAACCTGTATCTGGCTGAGGATGCGGTGACAAGCCGCAAGGAAATGCTGAATGGGCAAGAGATTCTGCAGACGGGTGATCCGGGTATGCTGATCGCCAAGGATGTACCGGTCGGAGCTGGCGGCTCGGTTAGCGGCGGAATCACGAGCGGCAGCAAAGTGATCGATGTCACCAATGTAACATTGATGGGCAATCCCGAGGATATCCGCGGGCTGCTCAGACAAGGCAACTATTACCTGCGGGCCGAGCTGAAATCCAGCGCGAACTTCGGGACGAAGACTTCGCCGCAGCGCTTTGAAATCATTGATCCGCTGGCACCGCAGAGTGTCAGTGATGTCAAGGTTGAGCCTGCCGGCAACGGATTGTTCTCACTCTCCTTCAAGCCGGGAGCGAAGAAATCGGGACAAAGCGGCTTCGAGCACAGCTACGTGGTCGATGCGAAGCTGGATGCTGAAGGCAAACTGAGTGAATATGCTCCGTTTGGAGAGCTTTTGTATACCGAACAGGAGCTTAAGCCTTACTGGAATGCATCCACAGGCAAATACGAAGGTCTGTTGATTGGCGGCTGGAAGGCTGTATCTACAACAGATGAAGTCTATAAAGGCAGCCTTGAAGGCTCAGTGATTGACTTGAGCAAGGTGAAATATGTCGGCCTGGAAGTGAAGAAGAATTACGTCATCGGCGTCACTTCAGCAACGGTTCCAACCGAGGATGCCGACAAGCATCAGAACTATCATTATGCTGAGCGGCGTGACAGCAGCAGCACCTTGCTGCCAACTCCGAATCTGCCGGATCTGACGGTATTGAGTTCATCGGGGACGGTAGATGCCTCCTCCGGGAACTACGTTAACCTGTTAACGAATGAAACGAAGCAGAAGCTGACGCTCTCTTCCAAACAGTCCAATGTGACGGTGGAAGCATTCTATGCTGATAAATCCATCGCAACGTTAGCTTTGACGAACAAGGCCGGCGGCGGAAGCGAAGGCATCCTGAATCTCGACCAGTTCCAGACAGACGGCCCATTCGCTCTTGAACTGAGAGCCAGAAATACGGTGACCAAGGATATCTCAGTGACCATGCTCTATCTGACGGTAGATACGATCGCACCGGTCCTGTACCTGACGGAGCCGGTAACGGGCGAACGTACCGCACAGGGCGCCGTTCGTGTAGCCGGAACGACAACTACAGGAACGAAGCTGAGTGCAGTTTATACCGTGAGTCAGTTACAGTCTGACGGCAAATACAAAGACAAGGTCATCTCCAAGGAGCTTACGGTAGATCCGAAGACGGGAGATTTCAATGGAATGGTGGAAGTGAATTCTGAGGAGCCTTCAGTGGCGCTAAGCATTGTCGCAACTGACGATGCGACCAATCAGAACACAGCCATTGTGGATATAACGAATGCCGGCTTCAAAGTACCGGTTGCCCTGATTCTGAAGGGAGCAGAGACGCTGACGCCGGGTGCGGCAGGCCAAATCCAGGCTTATCTCAAGGTTTCGGATGGCAAGGACGGGAACGGCAAGCCGAAATTCAAGGAAGAGCCTATTACCGGTAAGGATCTGGCTAATCTGACTTATGAGGTTGCCGTGGGTGATGCGGTATCCTTGTCGGCGCAAGGCAATGTTACTGCACTGGCTACAGGCTCCAGCCTGATTGAGGCAGAGTATAAGGTGTCCGAAGGTGTAACGCTTAAGGGCATGCTTGCGGCGACTGTAGCTGTTCCGGATACGAAAGAATTAGGTACTGTGCAAGCCGTATCTTCTCCGATTAGCGGCGACAGCAACCACACGAAGATTACGGTGACTTCCGCCGGGGATATGACCGGACAGCAGATCGCTTACAAGGTCTTCTCGTCGAGTCCGGTGGAATTGAAAAAAGATGACAATGTAAGCTCATGGAGTCTGCTTCCGCTCGATGGTATCGTTACAGCCCATCCGGGTGCCATCGTTGTGCTGGCCAAGCGTACCTCCCTGGACAAGCTCGTTAGGGCATCCGGCAGTGTTCCTGCATCGGTCTGGACCAGCAGCGGTTCAGGCGGAGGCGGCGGTGCTGGCGGAGGCGGTGGCGGCGGTGGTGCCGTACCGGGAGTTGTTGAAGAACAAGCACCGGAGCAGGCAGCCCAGATTACCGTCAACGGCCAGGCCGTAACAGCGGAGTGGGATGGACTTACGGCTATCGTCCGGATTACGGATAAAGAAGCTGTAGCAGGCAGTGACCTCACCGTAAGCTCCACTGATCCGAATGCCAAAGCATTCAGTATCCGTGTAGACCAGAGTGTGGTTCAGCAGCAGCTGACTGCCAAGAAGAAGATTGTGATTGAAGTTCCTATGGGCCAATTGGCCATTGCTCCTGAGAATCTTGCAAGTGTGACCGCCGGACTTACTATCGGCATTGGCGGTAATAGCACTGCTGACCAGCAGGCGATGAAGACAATTGCGGATCAGCAAGGATTCACGCTTATGGCGGCAGGGCAAGGTGTAACGGTGAACGTTAATCTGCCGAAGGGCAGCTGGACGCCGGCGCTTGCAGCCAAGATTGCGATTCCTGCGCCGCTTGCTGCCAAGGAAATTACGGCCATGGTGCTTAAGGATAAAGACGGCAACTGGACAACGGTACCGTGGAAGCTGGACAGCAGTGGTACGGCAGTGAATGTACAGCTGACCGGCGAAGGCACCCTCTTCTTCATCCGCAACCTGAAGACCTTCAAGGATATGCCTTCAGGCTGGGGTAAGGAAGGCATCGCAGCGGCATCCGCCAAGCTGTTCGTGCTAGGAAAATCTGCGGAACTGTTCGATCCGGCAGGTAAAGTGACCCGGGCAGAATATCCAACCATTCTGCTGCGCGTTGCAGGTCTTATGAACAAGCAGGCAGCTTCGGCAGGCTTCAGTGATGTCAGCGGCAGCAGCTGGTATAACCGCAGCGTCTCCATTGCAGCCGAACTGGGCATTGTTACCGGACTCGAAGGCGGCAAGTATGCGCCTAAGGATACGCTGACAAGAGTTGAAGCGATGACGATGCTGGGCAGATTGCTGAATCAGGTCCACGCAGGCAGTGAACTCAGCGAGACTGAAGTCACTTCGATCCTCAGCGGTTTCATGGACAAGGACAAGGTTCCGGCATGGGCAAGACAAGCGGTGGCAACGAGCATTAAGAACGGAATTATTCTCGGGGAAGGCAACAAGGTGAACCCGTCCACTCCGCTTACACGTGAGCAGGCGGCAGCCATTGCCATCCGTCTGGATCAATTCATTACAGCCAAGCAATAACAAGAATGTGCCCGTTCGCTCGCAAGCGGGCGGGCACGCTCTGCTGGGAAATCCTTAAATCACAATACTATTCAGGTGGTGTCAATATGGCTTTGAAGCGAAAATCATGGATAGGTTATCTAATAGCACTGGCGGTAATTGTCGTTGCCGCAGTGGCCGGAGGCATCATGGCCAAGGCTGATCCGCAGACCTGGGACAGCGCAGCCGATATCAGGTGGTACGTGCCAACGAATGATACCTTCAAAATTAAGACTGCTGCAGAGCTGGCAGGTGTAGCCAAGCTCGTCAATGAAGGTACCGTAAACGGTCTAAGCGGTAAAATTCTGGAGATTACCGACAACCTGAATCTCTCAGCTTACCAATGGGTGCCAATCGGTACGGCCGAGCATCCCTTCCGGGGAACATTAATCACAGAAGGCGGATTAATGAAGAAGATTAACGGTTTGAATGTAGTAGCGAACCGTTCATACCAGGGCTTGGTAGGGAATATGCAAGGCGGTACAGTAGGCGGTCTGATTTTTGAATCAGGCACCATCTCTGTGACCGGAGTAACCTATGATGTCTATGCAGGCTCTGCTGTAGG
Organism: Paenibacillus rhizoplanae; assembly: GCF_042684125.1. Taxonomy (NCBI): domain Bacteria; kingdom Bacillati; phylum Bacillota; class Bacilli; order Caryophanales; family Paenibacillaceae; genus Paenibacillus; species Paenibacillus rhizoplanae. The sequence continues at coordinate 43,658 of NZ_JBHUKY010000008.1, forward strand.
TAAAATGAGCGGCAGCAGCATTGTTTTTGACATTACCAATGATATTAATATCACTTCGGACGCTTCTCCGTACCACTCCTACACGGGCGGTATAGTCGGGATGGGCGAAGGGATGATCTCGAACTCTGTCAATAATGGAACGGTGACAGCGTATGGTTCAGCCGATGTTGGCGGAATTATGGGCTATGGTGACACCAGAGGCATTATCATTAAAAAAGTGGTCAATAACGGAGCCATTCTTGCCCAGGGTACAGACAGTTCCGTGCTCACCGCAGGCGGGATTGCAGGGCACACCACAGGCTCGCTTAGCCTGAGTGATGAGGATACTCCAATCATTAATACGGCTCCTGTCACCATCGCTGGCGGTAATCAGGTTGCAGCAGGCGGGATTGCCGGTAAAGTAGACAACACCGTCGTGTTCTCCAATATGACTACCAATAACGGTGCAATTACCGTTAATGCCCCAGCGGCAGTGAACTCGGCAGCCGGGGCGCTGGTTGGTGCAACAGGTACGGTAGCAAGCGAAGCGGTTTCCATTACGTTTGTGAATACAGCGCCGGTTATCAATAACGGCGGCAAGAACGTATATACAGGTGGGATTGCCGGATATACCGGCAGCAAATTCACCTGGACGAATCCTTATGTCAATACACAGAAGGTAACTGCAACAGGATCAGAAAATGTAGCTACCGGCGGATTCGTCGGATATGCCGCAGGCGGGCTGGTAACCAGTAACGCTACGGCAGGGGTATTTAAGAATGCAGAACTGATCTCAGTTAACGGCGGCACAGGAATCTATACCGGCGGGATTGCCGGTTATGATGCAGGCGGGAACATCACCCAGACCTCTTCCACAGGCGAACTGAAGGTTAAAGGTACTGCGGATGTATACACAGGCGGTACCGCGGGGTATGAAATTGGCGGAACCATTGCATCGTCAGTGACCGGCAAGACGGAAGGAGAGCAGCTGAATATCACCTCCGATGGAACCATCGGCGGAATCGCCGGTTATCTGGAAGGAACCTTGACTAATTCTTCTATTAAATATGCAACCTTGCAGGTCACTTCCGCAGGCGGCGTTGTCGGCGGAATCGCCGGTAACGCACAGGGTACAGTAAGCGGAGTGACTGCCGGAGATGCTGAATCGGCAGGCTACAGCACTTTGGTGCTTCAAGCTGTGGTAGCGGACGCGGGAGACGGGCAGGACAATATCACGTTCGGCGGACTCGTGGGTGTGAACACGAAGCCGCTGACGCTGACCGGCAGTAAGGCCTCGCGGATCAGCTTCCTGAATGAAGCCGGAAGAAGCGGGTATATCATCGGCGGCACAGCAGGTAAGCTGAACGCTGATGCGGTAATCGGGTCTGCCGCTGTGCCTGTGCAAGTGCAGGATATCCGCACAGAGCTGAAGGCCGACAAGGTGAGCTTCGGCGGCGGCGCAGGACATAACTCGGCTGCCGGGTTCAATGGACATACGAACCGTATCGACATCAAGGCTACAGGCGCTGCGGTACAAGCGGGCGGAATGTTCGGTGAGAACCATTCGGCCGCAGCCACTCCGTTCAATCATGCGGAGAATGTAGTTATCACTGCAAGCGGTGCGGATAACCAGCTTGGCGGGAATGCCGGCTTCAATGCCGGACAGCTGGTTAACGCTACAGTGACTCAGTTGTCTATTCAAGCAAAAGGTGTACGCGCTGTAGCTGGCGGGATCACCGGATATTCGGCGCGGACAGAGACTCCTGAAGCACGTGCAGGGATTACATCCGCTGTGCTGAATGTTCCCGGTGCTGAACCGATGATTACGCTGACAGCGGCGGATGCCAAAGCGGGGGCGATCGTAGGTGCGGCTGTGACAACGGATATCACAGCACCGGAAGTGAATGCGCAAGATGGTGCGCTGATGCTCATCCAGGCGCAAGCAGCGAAGCCGTCTGTCGGAGGCCTGGCAGGTACCCTTACGAACAGTACCATCAGCAGTGACAGCAAAGTCGTCAATGTAGAGAATATGCTCATTCTGGCAGGGCCAGCGGCTACAGATGCCTATATTGGCGGTATTGTAGGCTACAATGAGTCCTCCAGGCTGGACCGTCTGGTAGGATCAGCGATTAGTCTGACGCTTAACGCGCCACGCGCTACTGCAGGCGGGGTGGCCGGATATAACCACGGCAGTGCTTCGGGCATTATTACAGGCACTTACATCAGCGGTCTGAATCTGAAGGCTAACGATGGTGCAGTCTCCTCATATGTCGGGGGCATTGTGGGCCTCAATGCGGCTCAGAGTGTTGATCCGGTGCTGAGTCCTGCAACCTCGGTCAGTACGATTCAGAATACCCGGACACTGGGTACGGTCTCAGCGACTTCCACAAATGCCATTGTGGGCGGTATGGTCGGTGAGAACCGTACGCTGATTGCCAACAACAGTATTACCGATAAAATCTCAGTCATTTCCAGAGGCAATTCCTCCATCATCGGCGGTCTGGCCGGTGTCAATACGGCATCAGGAACACTCTACTACACGTACTCCAATGCGAACCTGACCATTGAAGGGACAGGCACACATGCCGGAGGATTAGTAGGCAGCAATGCCGGTGCAGTCATTGGCTCTTATGTAGATATTGATGTGACGGGCAATGCCAAAGGAACATCAAGCGGCTCGGTCTACCTGGGCGGACTGATCGGCAGAAATACAGCCGGTACAGTGGAACAATCGTATTCTGCTTCCAAGGTTACGGCGAACAAGGTCTATACCATTGTCGGCGGTCTGATCGGAGAGCTGTCCGGCGGAACGGTCAAGAATTCCTATGTGGCGAAGAGTGTTAACGCTGCGAACGACAATTCTTACGCCGGCGGCTTCGTTGGCCGGATTACAAACGGTAAGATAAACAACGTGTACTCAGCAGCAGAGGTTAATGTAGCGAAGGGTAAGACCGCTTATGCCGGCGGCTTCGCCGGACGTTATGATAATGCAAGTAAAGAACTGCTCTACAAGTCTTACTATATTAAAGACGAAGGACTGAATATCAACCGGGATCTGCCTGATTTCGCAGAGGGCAATCACCGCTGGCTGAATGTGCATGTCCGGCTGACTACCATTCTGTCGGAGACACTGAAGGACAGAACGGTATTCCCGGGCTTGTCGGGCTGGGATTTCGAGGGAGCCTGGAAATACGGCTCGCTCAGCGCGGCATACCGCTATCCTGAAGTCAACCGCACTGCCAATACCGGCGGCGGAGACAACGGCAATAATGTGAATGCCAATATCAACTGGTACACGAAGGATAAGGATGCGATCGGCTTCGAGATCACCTCGGAGGCTGAGCTTGCCGGTCTGGCGGGAATTGTCAACGGCACGATTGCCGGTGTGGAGCAATTCGGCTTTAAGGACAGAACCGTGACCGTGCTTAATCCGATCCATATCCAATCCAAGCAGTGGGTGCCTATCGGCGACAAGGAGGCTAGTCCGTTTGAAGGAATGTTCGACGGGAAAAGCCTGCTAATCGACGGCCTGACCCTGCAGCCGGTATACACACATTCCGGGCTGTTCGGAATCATTGGAGCGAATGCTACAGTGCAGAATATGAATCTTGAGCCGCTCGCGGTTGGCGGCAACGGCTACACCGGCGTACTGGCCGGGACGAATCTGGGTACAGTCAAGAATGTCGACCTTAAGCTGCTTGGCGGTGTGAAGGTCAGCGGCAGCATTGTCGGCGGCATCATCGGCCAGAACTCAGGCAGTGTTGCCGGTCTGCAGCTTACGCTGGACGGCGGAAGCCGGATTGAGACGGTAGCTGAAGGCGGCATCGCCGGCGGTCTTATCGGCGACAACACAGCGGATATTACAGCTGAGACTTATGTCATTCACGATAAGGACGGCAGCATAGGCAGCGCGGCTGACCATGCCGTTATCGGCGGGGTTATCGGGGTTCAGAATGGTAATGTGACAGGTCTGGCCCATGAAGTGAATTCCAGATACCGTATTTCCTCTACGGGAATGGAAGCCACGGTTGGCGGACTGGTTGGACATTATCAGACCGGTCACGCTGAAGGACTGACCGTGAGCTTTGCAGACGGTACGCTGGAAGCACGGGGCCTTGGCTCTATCCTTGGCGGTATGATCGGTCAATCCGATCAAGGGAACAGCATCCGCAATATAATAGTAACCGGCTCCGGAAGCGGCATACAGCTGACAGCTAATGGTACGGCTGGCGGTGTTGTGGGCGCGAAGGTAGGCAGACTCGGCGGAATGCTGACCCGTTCTGTGGATAACGGCAGCAGCTTCGATATTGAACATGCAGCAGTATCAGGCGTGAAGCTGGCTACAACAGGCGACAGCTTGAAGGCTGTGCTCGGCGGGATTGCCGGAACAGCTTCCCGGACGGCAATCAATGACGCCCGGTTCAAGGCTTCTCTTACGGCCGCAGGTGAAGTAATCACTGCCGGAGGTATTGTGGGAGAGAGTGATAACTCCATCATCTACAATGCAGATTCGTCACCTGAGCTTCAGGCAGCGGCGAAGAGCGGCGAGGTTGCTGTCGGCGGGATCGCCGGAACGATCTCAGCGGACGATATCAATCAAGGCTTTGATTTTGGCAAGGCATATCCGCTGTATAAAGGGATCTATATTGCCAAGGTTCATGATGGCCAAATCACAGTTACTGGAACAGACCATCGTGCTGATCTCTATGCAGGTGGTTTGACAGGCAAGAATAAGGATGCTTCCATCTATAGCTCTGAGGTTGCCTCCGGTCTGAAGGTAAGCGGCGGTAATACTGTGAGTGCAGGCGGAGTAGCCGGATACAGCAATGGTATCATTGTGGATACCCTTGTCAGAAGCGGTGTGAACGCAGACAACAGCAGAGTGATCAATGCCGGCGGGCTTGTCGGCTGGGGAGACGGCGGCGAGATTCATTACAGCAAGGTCATCTCCGGCTCCGGCCAGTCCATCACTGCCGGATCGGCGGTTACCCTGGGTGAATCAGTACCGGCGACACGCGTCGGCGGGGTGATCGGTATGGCCGATCATGTACTCATTACGAATACCCATACGGATATTCCGGTAGTGATCACAGATACCAATCAGGATAACACGATGTATGCAGGCGGCTTTGCCGGACTCCTGGGTGAGAACGGAACGCTTGCCGGACAGATTCAGAAGTCTTATGCCACAGGCAAGCTGAATGTCAGCGGCAGATTAGGCTCTTATGTCGGCGGTTTCGCGGGTTCTGTAGATCATTACTCAATCACAGATTCCTATGCTTCCGGTGACGTAAGCAATACCGGCTTCGATACACGCAGCGGCGGCTTCGCAGCAGCAGTGGAAAGAAGCGGAAGTATCAGCAAGTCTTACGCTTTGCAGAGCAAGATTTCTACTGTCGGGGTGAAGTCTTCGACCCGCTCCTATAACGGCGGCTTCGCCGGATATAATGACGGAACGCTAACCAGCGTGTATGCCAATGTGCCGCAGATCACCGCCGCAGTTGCAGGCGACAATGTCTATATAGGCGCACTGGTCGGCTACAACTTCCGGGACGGCAAAATTCTTAGCTCATCCTATACAGGCACACTGGATGCTGTAGGCCGTAATTCGGGTGCAGCCGCAGCTGCCGCAACTACAGCAGCAGTTGATCCGCTGGCTTCAGGACTCTGGAGTATCGACTATGATACTACCTTCCTGAACGACCTGACGGATGGGGCCATTACAGTGCAGACTCCGCTGCAGCTCGCAGGGGCAGGCATGTTCTATAACGAGACAGGACTGAATTATTACAAGCTGTTCAACAGAACGGCTGAGAACAAGCCGGAGCTGGCAACGATCCTGCTTGGGGCAGATATCGATCTTGCCGGACGCTACTGGACGGCATTTGACAGCTTCACGGGTGTGTTCAACGGCCAAGGCCATACTCTAAACGGACTTTCTCTGAAAGCCTCCGGCCAGCAGACCGCCGGATTCATCAAGGATAACCGTGGACAGCTCCTGAATGTGAGCTTCACCGGAGCCGATATCTCCGGTGCAGTGAACGCAGGTGTTGCTGCCGGGATCAACCACAAGGGTGCAGTCATCCAGAATGTGAAGGTCAGCGGTTCCGTCACTGCCAGTGCTGCCGCAGGCGGGGCAGTGGGCGCGAATCAGGGTACCCTGGAGAAGGTCACGAATGAAGGTGTGACCCTTGCCGGAGCGGGCCGGATTGGCGGCATTGCCGGAAGCAACGCCGGTGTGATTCACCAGGCTGTATCCAAGGGAAACATTGATGTATCATCTGCACTGGCCGCAGGCGGAATTGCCGGTGAGAACAGTGCAGAAGGCTCCATCACTGAATCAATGGCCTATGGCGATATCCGTGTAGCTTCGGCTCAGGCAATCGCTGGCGGGATCAGCGGACTGAATGCGGGAGAGATCAAGAACAGCTACTCTGCCGCCACGGTTATCGCCGAAGGCATGTCTACTGCATGGGCAGGCGGAATTGCCGGTCTGGCAGAGAGCGGCTCCATTACTTCTTCCCTGAATACCGGAGAAGTGAAGGCTGGAGTGAAGGGCAAGATTCAACCGCTGCAGGCTTTCTTCGGCGGGATTGCCGGACAGAAATCGGACAATGCCACGATCAGCGGCTCCTTGTTCAACAGACAAATGCTGAAGAATAATATTGCTTACTACATTCTGAATGGTCAGGCAGTGGCCGGGGAAAGCAGCGGTGCAACTGGGCTTCTCGGCACAGAGCTTACTGGCGCGAATCTGCCGGCAGGCCTGGATGCAGGAATCTGGACAGCACGCAACACCTTCTATCCAGTGCTTGTAGCCTTTAACGGAACAGACGAAGGGACTCTGGCTTCTGCCGCTGTTATCCTGAACCCCCAGGATCTGATTAACCGCGTGGGTTCGGCATTCCACATGAGCAGCGGCGGAGCACTCTCCTGGAGCGCTGATCCGTCCAAGGCTATAGTGAACAGTACAACCGGCAGCCTGATATCAGGCGGCAGTGCAGTGCTGAAGGCAACCGCTGGAGGACAGAGCAGAAGTATTGCTGTTAATACAGCTGCATTCCAGTACCCGAGCGCGGCAGTAGCACCAACTGCAACTCCTGCAGATAAGAACTTCACCACTGAAGTGAAGGTGGAGCTGGTAACAGGTGAGCAGGGAGGAAGCATCTACTATACACTGGACGGTACAACACCTACTGAGACCTCCCAGGTGTACAGCGGACCTATCGATCTTAAGAGCACAACAACGGTTAGAGCCATTACGATTGTACCCGGCAAAGAGTACAGCCCGGTTGCAGCCTGGACCTGGACGCTTGTAGTCCCTAATCCGAGCCCTAATCCAAACCCTGGTACCGGCAATGGCGGCGGAGGCGGTGGTGGCGGTCCAATTGCTCCGCTTCCAAGCCCGACACCTGCACCGGCAGCTCCGTCGATCACAGCGGTCGCTGGAACATCAACAGTAACGGGTGACAGTGAAGCTCCGGTCAAGATCGCTAAGAACAGCAAGCTTGCGCTGACGGCTCCAGCAGGGCAGACGATCTATTACACAACGGACGGCAGCATTCCGACTACCAAGAGCACGAAATACACCGGTGAGCTGCTGATTACCAAGACTATGACGGTCAAAGCGATCACGGACAAAGACGATAAAGTCGTTACCATTGAGTATGTGGTGGAGAATGCGAAGTACAGCCTGAAGAGTAACAGCGGCGAGATCAAGTATATGGCAGCCTATCCGAATGGTCTGTTCATGCCAAACGCAGCCATTACCCGGTATGAGCTGATCCAGTCCCTTGCACCGCTGCTTGACATGGAAGAAGTAAATGTAGGCAATCTGTTCAATGATGTCAATGCCGAGAATGAAGGACTGACCGGATTCTTCGCATCGGCCGGCATTATTGAAGGCTTCCCGGATGGCGGATTCGGCGGAACCAAGGGCTTGACCCGAGCCGAATTCTCCAAAATCATGACTACCGTGCTGAAGCTCGATGTAACCGGGGCAGGTGTGACGAAGCAGAAGGATCTGCGCGGACACTGGGCAGAGAAATACGTGAATGCCCTGTCGCAGGCGGGATATGTGCAAGGCTTCCCTGACGGAACCTTCAAGCCGGGAACACCGATTACCCGTGCGCAGGCCGTAGTGCTGATCAACCGGATTGCCGGCACGAAGAAGCTGACGGTAACCTCTGTACAGTTCAAGGATCTTCCGGCTACCCATTGGGCTTACAAAGACATCATGTCGGTTGTGAAATAACAGAAATTCATAAGTGAAGGAGATCGGCGGATGAAAACAAAGCTGCTTGCCGTAAGCCTGGTCCTCTCATTGATCTCGGCGATACTCTTCTATTCGGACACCACCAGTGCGGATACACCTGAGGCGTACAATGCTGAACAAAGCTATGGAATAGCGGGTAAGGCGATCTTTTATCTGCGTGTGCTGAAAAGCGACGGTACTGCAAGCTCCACCGGAACAGGAATCATCCTGTCCCCGGCGGGTACCGCAGCAACGGCGTATCATGTGGTCAAAAGCGCACAGCGCATTGAAGGAGTCATGGCGGATGGAACGGTGATCAGTCCGATTAAAGTCACGAAGTCCGACGAGCTGAAGGATGTGGCCATCCTTGAACTGCCAAGTCCTGCTGTGATGAAGCAAAAGGATAATGCCTATGCTTATCTGCCGTTGCGGGGGGACAAGCTGAGACATGGTGAAGCCGTGTATGCCCTGGGCTATCCGCTCAAGAACACAGCGATCATCACGGAGGGGATAGTCAACACTCCGGCAGCTGACATTAACGGCAGAAGCCGGATTCTAACCTCGGCCCAGGTGGCAAGCGGAATGTCCGGGGGGCCTCTGCTGGATACGCACGGCGAGCTGGCGGGTATTATCTCCGGTTCCCTGCGGACGATGAATAACATTCATTTGGTTGTGAATACGGAGGATCTGCGCAGCCTGCTGCCAGCTTCCTTCAACTAAGAAGCAATACAAGAAGCAGCTTACACTTGAAGCTGCAATATAATACCGACTATGGCTGTCCTCAGGCGTTTCTTAGCAAACGCGGGGACAGCACTTTTTTTAAAATAAGCTGTTTAGTGATCATAATTCATCCCTATGGAAGGAGGAGGAACCCGGGTGATTAAGGCCTATTTGCTGGATGTGAATCAGAAGGATCTCTATAAGCTGTCAACGATGCTTCAGCATACAGGCAAGGTGAATGTGATCGGCATGTCTGCTTATCCCGAGAATGTTGTGGACCGGATTGTTCAGCTGCAGCCCGATGTGCTGTTTCTGGATCTTCAGCTGCCCGGCCACCAAGGAGTCGTCGTAGCCGAGCTGGTGAAGAAAAAGCTGCCGGATATTCAGATTGTGGTAGTCACAGAGACGAAGCAGCATGCCCTGTGGGCCTTCGACCAGGACATTGTGGATTATGTGCTGAAGCCGCTGGAGGAGGTCCGGCTGGGCCAGTCTCTGGAGCGGCTGCGCAAAGGAAGCTGAAGCATGCTGGTTCACGGAATCAAGATGCCGGATGTCTCTGCCCATGGTACAATGTACGGATAAGCAGAAAGGATGGGTGATTTTAGTTGAAGTACGATTTTAACCGGATTATTGACCGCCGCAATACCCGTTCCTACAAATGGGACCAGTCCGAAAAGCTGTTCGGAGACAAGGAGATTCTTCCGCTATGGGTGGCAGATATGGACTTTGCAAGCCCTCCTGCGGTACAGGAAGCGATTCTGCGCCGCGTACAGTCAGGAGTATACGGCTATAGCGTGACAGGCGACTCCTACAAAGCGGCGATTACCGGCTGGTACCGCAGACGCCATGACTGGGAGATTCAGGAGGAGTGGATCTCGGATTCTCCGGGAATTGTAACCTCACTGAGCCTGTCTGTGGAGCTGTTCAGCCAGCCGGGAGATCAGGTGATTCTGCAATCGCCGGTCTACTATCCTTTCTATGATGTGATCCGGATGAATGACCGCGAGGTGGCGGTGAATCCGCTGAAGCTGGAAGCAGGCCGTTATGTCATGGATTACGTTCAGCTGGAAGAGCTGATGGCCGGCGGCGCAAAGCTGCTGCTGCTATGTAACCCGCATAATCCGGGCGGCAGAGTATGGGAACGGGAGGAATTGCTGCGTCTGGGCGAGCTATGCCTGCGGTACGGGGTAACGGTCATCTCGGATGAGATTCATTGCGACATGATCATGCCCGGACACAAGCATATTCCGTTTGCTTCTCTGTCCCCAGAATTGTCAGACATTACGCTGACTACACTAGCGGCTACCAAGACCTTCAATCTGCCGGGACTGCAGACCTCATATATCGTCACCTCTAATCCGGAGCTGAAACGGAAATTCGATTATAAGCTGAAGACGCTCAGCCTGCATATGTCGGCGTTCTTCTCGCCGGAGGCTGTGGAAGCGGCGTATAACGAAGGCGAAGAATGGCTGGATGAGCTGATCCTGCACATTAACGGCAATGCTGACTACGCTGTCTCCTACCTGGCCGAGCATCTTCCACAGGTGAAACCGATGCAGCTGGAAGCCACCTATCTGCTGTGGATCGACTGCCGGGCGCTCGGACTCGATGCAGACGGGCTCAAGCAACTGATGTACCGTGAGGCTAAGGTAGCCTTTAATGAAGGGTCTGTGTTCGGTGCGGAAGGCCAGGGCCATCTGCGGATCAATCTCGCCTGCCCGCGCCCCCTGCTGGCTGAAGCGCTGGAGCGGTTCGTCAAGGCTGCGGCGGCTTATGTAACTCAATAATCTGTAATGAAGAATCCGTCACCTGATGAGGCTGGCGGATTTTTTAGTTTGTGAACAACCGAATACAATACACCTTTCGCCAGTCTTAGCGTTCTGTACTAGACTCTATTTACTCCTTAAACTCCATATTGAGCCGAAGATAACCCCATGTTAAGATGAACAGTGCGACGAGGCTGAGAGAGTAAAGTAAATAGAGGGAGTGGAAGATAGAGATGAGTAACAGCACAACTAGAATCATCATCGATTGTGACACAGGAATAGACGATGCACTGGCCATATTATATGCGCTCCGGGCGCCGGGGGTAGTGGTTGAGGGAATTACGACCGTGTTCGGCAACATTGATGTGCAACAGGCGGCGGATAACACGCTGCGGCTGCTTGAGCTTGCGGCTCCGGGCTATGAAATCCCGGTAGCGCTGGGGGCTTCCCGGGCGCTGGTGCGCGAGCTAACCGGCTTCTCCACCCATGTTCACGGGGAGAACGGAATTGGCGGCGTTCAGTTGCCTCCTTCCCGGCAGGTACCGGTTCAAGAGACGGCAGCGGAGTTCATAACGCGGATGGCGGATGAGCATCCGGGAGAGCTGGTGCTGGTGACGCTTGGGCGGCTGACGAACCTGTCGCTTGCCCTGGATCTGGACCCGCAGCTGACCTCCAAGCTGAAGAAGGTAGTGGTCATGGGCGGTACAGTCTTTAAGCCGGGTAACGTCACACCGGTGGCTGAAGCCAATCTGTGGGGCGACCCGGAAGCGGCTGACCGTGTGTTCACCTCAGGGCTGCCTATAATGATGATCGGGCTGGATGTGACACTTCAGACGCGGATTACTTCTGAGCATGTTGAGCTGCTGAAGCGGCATGGACGGGAAGAGAATAAGGCGCTCATAGACTTCATGGAAGAGTCGATGGCGTATTATTTTAAATTTTACCGTGAGGCGAACTATCTCATTAACAGCGCTCCGCTGCATGATCCGCTGGCCCTGATGGCTGCCTTGCAGCCGGATCTAGTAACCTGCCGCCGGATGAAGGTCCGTGTAGAGCATCAGGGGGCGTTCACCTCCGGTATGGTCGTAGCAGACTTGCGGGCCCAGTCCAAAGAAGGAGAATTCATCGAAGTGGCTGTAGAGGTGGATGCTGAACGGGCTGTCGGTGTCTTTTTGAGCGTGTTCATGTAAGTGTAAGGAGAACCCCGGACGGGTGAGTCTGCAATGGTTACAATCTCTTCATTTGCTATATTTATCTAGTTTGCTAGAATAGTAGGGGATGTAAGGTTGAGAGATTCATAATCTATTTAAGAGAATGGGGAACCTACTTATATGAAGCATTTGGCCAAAATAGTATTATGCGCAGCGATCTCACTCGGCAGCCTCTCGGCACTTCCGGCAAGTGCGGTCCATGCTGCACCTGCAGGTGTCAGTATCATGCTGGACGGATATCAGCTGCCGTTCCCGGTGGAGCCGGTCATGATGAACGGAACGACCATGGTGCCCTTCCGCGCCATCTCTGAAGCCCTGGGAATTGGGGTGGAATGGAATCAGAAGGCCCGCAAAATCACGGCCACCCGGAAGGATGCAGCTGGCACCGCTCCAACCGTAGTGGTCCTGACCCTCGGCAGCAAAAATGCCGTCGTGAACGGGACGGTAGTGAAGCTTGCCGCAGCGCCGCAGGATATCCGCGGGACGACGATGCTTCCGCTCAAATTCTTCAGCCAGCAGTTTGGGGCGGCAGCCTCCTGGGATCAGGCGTCCAAGACCGTATCCATTACCTCCCCGAAACGGGACATGTATACCTTGGGCTTCTACGCACAGAAGGCCTACAGTGAGGTCTCGCTCATTCCAAGCTTCGATGCGGTTGCTTTTGGCTGGGCGCGGATTGACAAGAACGGCCAGTTCACCACCACCGGCAAGGATTTCTGGTGGCCGGAGGCGGCAGGCGAGGTAACGCCGGAATCGATTGTGCAGAATGCGGCGGCGGGAGGGACCGCTCCCTACCTGATGATCTATTCCAGTGACTCGTCACTGGAGCTGAGCAAGAATCTGGAGGACGCGCAGCTCCAGCAGCAGACGATTGCCAGTATTGTTGAACTTGCTTCCAGCAAGGGCTTCAAGGGCATCGGACTGGATCTTGAAGGCCTGGGGCTGACCGGGGATAAGGCGCAGGTACAGAGCCAATATAACGCTTTTGTCAAAAATCTCTCCACAGCCGCCCGCGCCGCCAGCCTCAAGCTGACTGTCATTCTGCATCCGCTGAACAGCTCCTATAAGGGCTATGACTACAAGATGCTGGGGACACTTGCGGACGATCTGGTTATCATGGCTTACGCCTATGAAGGGGAGACCGGGCCGGAGCCGATGAATAAGGTCGATGAGAGCATCCGGCTGGCGCTTGATCAGGTCAGCAAGGACAAGCTGATTCTCGGGATATCGGTCTACAGTGAGAACGAAGCCTCCGTCAATGCCAAGATCGGCCTGGCTAAGCGTTACGGCCTCAAGGGAATTGCGATCTGGCGTCTGGGGATCATCGGCCAGCCGGTGCTGAACCGGATGGGAGAAGCTATCGAGCTGTAGGTTAATCTATCTTAATGAAGACTGCTGTATGGTGAGCCTATAACCGTGCAGCAGTCTTTTTGCAAAGTTCAAATATCAAATGTCACATTAACCTCGCGGGCTTACCTGTATAATTCTATAGTTAACTTTATTGCGAATGTGCCAACATCCAAGGAGGACTATAGAATATGAGTACGAAATATAAAGCACTGGAACTGGATAAGCCGATGACATACGAGCTGGAAGGGCTGGAAGTCGGCGTGACCTCGAACTGCAATTTCCGCTGTGATTACTGCTGCGCTTACAATAGAAATGACGGCCAGACCCTTGACGGTAAGGAGGTCATCCGCATTTTGGAGGAGCTGCCTAATCTTAAGCGTGTGCGCCTGTCGGGCGGAGAGGTTACACTGAAGTTTCAGGATTGCGTGGAGATTGTTGCCTATTGCACTTCCCGGGGCATTCAGACCCAGCTCAACTCGAACGGCAGTCTGCTGAATGAGCAGCGGATCGGGCAGCTGGTGGACGCAGGTCTGACCACGATTCATATTTCTTTTAATTTCACCACGGCTGAGGGCTTCTCGCGGTATTACAACATTCACACCAGCGTCTATCACAAAATCAGAGAGAATATCACCATGTTCGCCAAAACAAACGTGAATGTCGTTCTGGAGACACTGCTGTTCAATGAAACACAGGATCATATGCAGGAAATCAGCGAGCATGTCTATTCGATGGGCGTCAGAACGCATGAAATCCAGAATAGCATTATCATGGGACATACCGGCTGGAAGGCGATTGCCGCCCGCGAGCAGTTGAAGAATGCCGTCAATGAGCTGATTGCGCGGAAGCCGGAGGATACCACTCTCTACTTCACTTGTATGGACCGGTTCATGGACGCGATGGGCTTTGAGGAGCAGCCGGGTGTCTATTTCCCGCATTGCATTGAAGGCATGAAGCAGCTTCATCTGCACGGCAACGGTGATATTCTGATCTCCGAGCTGTGCCACCCGGTCATTATCGGCAATATCTATAACGGAACGTCATTGAAGGACTTGTATAACAATATGCCGGCACCGCTGTCGGACTATCTGGAGAAACGGCCTTGTCCGGCACTGGACGCCTTGTTCCCGCAAGGAGTATAGCTCCCTTACCGGACCTTGCAGCAGAAACAGTCAGTGCAGCGGCTTATGATGGCAAAGTTAACATGGAGGGATGAGATACATGCTAGGTGCAATAAGACGCAGATTAATATCATCCAACCGTGTGCTGGAGCGGGTTATGCCGCTGCTTACACCCGCAGCCATCGTGGTCGGTGTGCTGAATGAGGCTTTGCTGCTACCGTTAACCTGGCTGGTGCCATGGATCTTCGCCGGTATGACGCTGATTGGCAGTCTAAAATCCAATTTCCGCGATCTGCTTGCTGTGCTGGTCAAGCCGCAAAAGCTGATTATTCTGCTGGTCATCCTTCATGTGGTAATGCCTCTGATCGGCTGGCTGGCCGCGATGCTGTTTTTCCCGGGCGATCCTTATACGGTTACAGGGTATGTGCTGCTGTTTGCGATTCCAACCGGGGTGGTCAGTGTAGTCTGGGTATCCATGCATGGCGGGAATATCGCGCTTACGCTGGCCCTGATTCTGATCGATACGTTGTTATCGCCATTGATTGTACCCGCTACCCTCTATGTGCTGATGGGCGCAAGCGTACAGATGGACGCCGGTGAGATGATGCGGGGCCTGCTGTGGATGGTGGTGCTGCCTTCCGTAGCTGGGATGCTGCTGAATCAATTCAGCAAAGGCAAGATCAGCACGGCCTGCGGCCCGCCGCTGGCCCCGTTCGTAAAGGTGGGCTTGTTCATCGTGGTCTCGATTAATGGGGCCAGCATTGCCCGGTATCTGAAGCATCCGGACGGCAAACTTTTTCTAATTATCGCGGTTACCTTCGTTACGGTTGCGCTCGGCTACGTTATTGGAGCATTCGTCTCACGCCGCCTGCACTATGATCATGAGAGCTCCGTGGCCGTACAGTTCAACTCCGGCATGCGTAATCTCAGTGCAGGCGCAGTGTTGGCTGTGCGCTATTTCCCGCCATCTGTGGCGTTACCCGTAATCTCCGGTATGCTGTTCCAGCAGATTCTGGCCGCCTGCTCCGGCATGTTCATCCGCAGCAGGGTGAGACGGCGGCAGCTGGCTGATCCATTGGCTGACCGGCTGGCTGCTCCAGCTTCATCCCACAATTCGTAGCACTCTTACTGAATAGAACCTGTGTATGCGAACCCGTTGTTCCTGTTCATGCCGTAGTCTGCGGCGTTACAGGAAGGCGGGTTTTGTAGTATTTGGAATGAAGTGTAATTTTCATGCTACCATTCGACAAAAATCGATAATATTTCTGAAAATACTACAAGGAATATTCATTATTTTCGAGGAAAATCCGATAATAATTGTAATAAAGTAAGCATTTTGGCTGATTAGAAGCGAGTGGATAAGAAAAGGGCGGAAGGAAGTAGAAAATCATGAAGATTCGTATGAAGCTATCCGTTATGATGATTGTCGTTACACTTATTTCTACAGCATTAATGGGGATTTTTACGTATACCAAATCCACGGGCACCATCATGAATCTGACCGAATCTTCCATGGCACAGGCGGGCAGCAACAAAGCGCAGACCATTGCCGCCATGATTGATAAAGAGAAGCGGAGTATGCAGCTGGTAGCCGGGGACAGCGAGATTGTGCAGCTTTTGACGCAGGCTGGTAATAACGGCTTGAGCGGCGGGAATCCCCTCCAGAATCAAGTGAATGTGAAGCTTCAGGGTCTGGTGAAGGATGCAGGCAACCTGGAGCATATGTTTGTGGTTGATCTGAAGGGAACGGCGGTAGCGGATAGCGATACCAAGCTGGTGGGCGACAACTTCAGCGATAGAAATTATACGAAGAATGTCTTGAAGACCGGGATGCCTGTAATTAGCGAGACGCTGAAATCCAAGTCAACAGGGGCTTATATTCTGGCTTTTGTCCATCCTGTGGTTAGCGGGGAGAAGATGATCGGGTTCGTCGCTTCGGCGGTTAGGGCGGACAGTCTGGTGACCTATCTGGCCGATGCCAAGGTGGCGGGTGCCCCTTCCTCGTATGCCTATCTGGTGGATGAAACGGGGAATACGCTGTACCACCCCGACGAGAAGAAGATAGGTTCACTAGTGGAGAACGAATCCATCAAAGCCGTGGTCGAGCAGGTGAAGGCGGGGCAGACGGTACCGGACGGGAATGTAGAATACACTTTCAACGGGGCCAAGAAAAAAGCTGCCTACACCGTGCTCCCGGAGACGCAGTGGACCTTGGTGCTGACTGGAGATGTGGACGAGGTGCTGCAGCCGGTGAGCGAGATGACGAACTTCATTATGCTGCTCGGCCTGGGAAGCCTGCTGCTCACCCTGCTGATCGGGACTACGGTGGCAACCCGGATCTCCTCGCCAATCATCAAGCTCACGGAGCTGGTGAACCGCACGGCAGAGCTTGATCTCAAGTATGATAATCAATATGAATATTTGACTAAAAATAAAGACGAGACAGGAACCATTGCTAAGGCCATGTTCAGCACCCGCGCGGCGCTGCGTGAGATGGCGGGCAGTCTGATTGCGATCTCCTCCAAGGTGCTGGACAATGCCGAGACGCTGGAGAAGCTGTCGAACGAGGTCAGAGAGAATGCGCATGATAATTCAGCCACGACTGAGGAGCTGTCCGCAGGGATGGAGGAGACGGCGGCTTCTACCGAGGAGATGACGGCGGCGATTCACGAGACCCTGAGCAATGTCAGAATGATCAGCGCTAAGGTAAAAGAAGGATCAGGGGTATCGGGCCAGATTACGCAGCGGGCCCTGGAGCTTCAGCATGATGCAGTAACGTCCACCGAGAACGCGAAGCAGATCTACAGCTCGGTCCGCAGTGAGATGCAGAAGGCGATCGAAGAGTCGGGAGCGATCCACGAGATTAACGTATTGGCTGATACGATTCTCTCCATAACAAGCCAGACCAACCTTCTGGCCCTGAATGCAGCGATTGAAGCCGCACGTGCAGGCGAGGCGGGCCGGGGCTTCGCCGTGGTGGCCGGGGAGATCCGCAAGCTGGCGGAGAAGTCCTCCGAGACGGCGTCAGGCATTCAAGAGGTTGTTAAAAATGTCTATGCCTCCGTGGAGCAAATGACCCAGCATTCCGAGGCCGTACTGAGCTTCATCGACCGCAATGTGCTGGGCGATTATGAGCGTCTGACCGAGGTCAGCCAGCAGTACAATGATGATGCTGCCACGATTAACGGGCTGATGAACCAGTTCGAGGAAGCGGCCGATCACCTGAACGAGACCGTCTCCAGCATTGCTATCGCTGTCAATGAAGTGGCGGCTACCGTGAACGAGGGGGCCATCGGGGTGCAGGATATCGCCGAGAAGACGGCGGATATTGTGGAGAAGACCTTCCATGAAGCCACAATGGCCGACGAGAATACGCAGAGCGCTAAGGAAATGCAGCAGCTGGTTGAGAAATTCAAAATCTAAACTCGTTTCAGCAGATCTTTACCTGGGCTTCATCTGTTTTTAAGCTTGAGGGGGTATAGTACTCACATACCCCCCTTTAATATAACTTTTGACCCCGCCGGACGCTGGCGGGGTCCCTTTTTGTCTGATCATACTAGATTCGAGATTTGTGCGGGAACCCTGTGCCTGGTATGCTATAGTCAATATAAGCTAAGTCAGATACTGGAAGGAGGACGCATCATGACAAGATTAATGCTCAGCTCTACGCAAAGTCTATGGATCGGCAGACAGCGGTTATTGTGTAGAGCGGATAGCTATTCTCCGCTGCAACGTTTGGCCGGATAAGGTTCTGTGCTATAGACTTTGCTGCCTTGATAAGTTGAATAACTTAAGAGGAGCGGAGCTATATGAAATATGTAAATGCAGACCTGGTATTACCGCAGCAGCTGCTGCAGGAGGTTCAGAAATATATGCAGGGCGGGATGCTCTATATCCCGAAGCCCGAGGGACAGCGCAAGCGGTGGGGGGAGAATTCAGGCGGCAGATCCTATCTGAGCGCCCGGAACCAGTCCATTCGTGAGCATTATGCCAGCGGATTGAGCGTAACCGAGCTGGCGGAGCAATTCTGCCTGTCGGGCGACAGCATTAAGAAGATTGTATATGGAAGCAAGCAGAGAGGGTAGAAGTCTAAGGGCGAGTAACGTAGCCAATTCTCCTTGTGAGATTCAGCCTAAGCTGGCTTCGATTGTACTATGTACACTAGATTCCTCTAAAACCCCTCGAAAAATAGCATCTGCTGCACTCTGTACAGTAGAATTTTGCGCAGGCGGTCTTTTGGAGCATGTATGCAGAAATCTAGTGTATGAAATCAGGAAATACAATCGCAGCGTTCACACACAAGCGCTAACACACAAGCGCTCACGCCTAGCACTCAATCTGATCCACCTTGAACAATGAGGCTGTCCCAAGAAGTCGCGTTATGACTCTTGGAGCAGCCTCTTTATTTTGTGCAAAAGTCGGGTTATACCTGTCTATTATCTATGTCCGCCGCCTCCGCCAACCCTATAATGAATGCAGACATCCATATTAGGGGGCAGAAAGATGAAAATAGAACCGGCAACAAGTGATATAGTACTGCAGGCGCTTAAGGCATATGACTTGGATTGGACAAAAGTTGAATATATTAAGCAATCCGACAGTATCACGTTCAAGGTAGAGACGGAAACAGCGGGGAAGCTGCTGCTGCGGATACATGGCGAACGGTGCAGCCGGGCAGAGATTCTGTCGGAGCTGGAGTGGCTCAGCCATCTCAGCGGGGCAGCGGAGCTGGTTGTCCCCGTGGGGCTGCGCGATTCAAGCGGCAGTTATATCTTAGAGACTCGAAGTGAAGCTGGCGGTGAAGCCCAGCAGCTTAATTATGTTACCCTGATGCGCTGGGTGGAAGGGGAGCATGCAGAGGGCAATCTGCCGGATGAGCAGCTCAACGCTGTAGGCGTTATGCTGGCGAGGATGCATGAAGCAGGTGTGCAGTTTGTTCCATCTGCGGAGTTCACCCGTCCGCTGTGGGGAGCGGACAGCTTCCGCAAGGAGTGGGACAAGCTGGAGAAGTATCATTCGGCTATGGTCCCGGAATCGGGGTGGAGGCTGTATCAGGCTGCCGCCGTGAGAATCCTTGGGGAACTCGAAGCCAAGACGCCGGACCCCGGCAGCTACGGCCTGATCCATGGTGACCTGCACTTTGGGAATGTGGTATTCACGGAGGATCAGCCCCGGGCGATCGATTTCGGCCTCTGCGGCTACGGCTTCTACCTCCATGATCTGGCTGCTGCTCTGCTGGAGCTCTCCACGGAGCAGCGCAGGAGCCTAATTCGAGGTTATAGCAGCGTCCGTGCGCTGGAGCCGGATTATGAACGGAAGCTGGAATGCTTCTTTGTCAAGATCATGATCGGGAACTACAGCCACCACATCTCTAATCCCGACGAACTCCCCGGCTTGCGCGAAGAACAGCCTTATGCGCTGGCCTATCTTAGAGAGTATCTGGCAGACTCCAGGTTTCTGTTCAAGAGGATTGAACCTGTGGTGATAGAGTATGGTGCGGCGTGCTGTATTCCAGTTCACGAAGCTCCATAATGAGGAACAGTCCTGCATAAAATGCAACATTGCACATTCCCCGGGGCTGAGCTGACGGAATTCCTGCCCAAATTGCAACAATGTGTGTTCCTCAAGTGCTAATTGGATGGGATTCCTGCAATAAGTGCAACAATGTGCGTGACCCGGGGCCAAACTGACGAAACATCCTGCCCAAAGTGCAACAATGCGCGCTCCACGGGTACTAACCTGATGAGATTCCTGCTATCCGCCTCGGAGTCACCCCGTAATCAACTGAACCGCCTCCGTCACTGTAACCAGCCTCTCGCTCTGCAAGTCCATATCCTTCAGCCTCAGCTTCTCCTCAGCGGCCTCGCTCTCCCCAACCATAATGACATACCGGATGCCCTTGGCTGCGGCTGCGGCCAGTGTTTTTTTGAGCTTGCGCGTGCCGGTGTCCACGCCTGTGCGGATGCCTGCGGCCCGCAGGGCAGCGGCAGCAACCAGAGCCTGCGGCAGATATCCGCCGACGGGAATAATCAAGACACCGGAACGGTCCGCCGTATCCGCCGGGCGTTCGTCCAGCAGGGCCATGATCGACTCCATCCCGAAGGAGATGCCGACTGTAGGATACTCTATATCGTCGCGTCCGACGAGCTTCCCGATAATGGCGTCATATCTGCCCCCGCCGCCGAGACTTGAGGGATAGCTGCCTGAAGCATCGAAGATTTCATAGACTGTCCCCGTGTAGAACGACAGCCCGCGTGACAGAAATGGATCGAAGACGCACACATCCGCAAGTCCAACCGCATCAATCAGCTGCTGCAAGGCTACTACCTCAAACGTACCGGGCTGCCCGTCCAGCTTATATCTCTCTACCAGTTGCCCGAACCCCGGATCCTCCAGCTCCAGCAGCTCCGAAATCAGCCGGACCGTCTCAGCAGTCAGTTGCTTGTCCGTCAGCTCTGCCAGCACACCGCCGCTGCCGATTTTGGCCAGCTTGTCGAGCGTCAGCATGACGGAGAGCTGCTCCTGTGGCGGAACGCCGACCGCTCCGAGAATCTCGCCCAGGAAGCGGCGGTTGTTCCACTTCAGCACCACCGGGATATCCAGTCTGCGGAAGACCTCCGCGGCCAGCTGCATCAGCTCGGCTTCGGCCTGCGGACCGGCGATGCCGACCACATCAGCGTCACATTGCAGGAACTCGCGCAGGCGGCCTTTTTTGACCGGACCATCGCGGAACACCTTGCCGATCTCGTAGCGCCGGTATGGGAACACAATACCCGGATTCATAGCAATCACCTTGGCAAAAGGGATCGTCAGATCGTAACGCAGCCCCAGCCTGCGCCCGCCCTGATCCGTAAGCTGGTACATCTCGCGCAGAATCTCATCGCCCCCGGCATATTTGGAGGTCAGCAGCTCCAGCTCATTAAGCAGCGTCGTATCCATTGACTCGAACCCGTACAGCTCGAACAGCTCTTGAAGCGTAGTCCGCACCTTCTCGCGGATAGCCTGTTCGCGGCCGAAGTAATCATAGGTTCCTTTAATATTTTGCATCATTAGCAGCTCCCTTGTATGTGGATTCGGTGAAAATAAAAAACGCGCCGGACCCCGTGGTCCCGCGCGCTTCAATATGCCGCAGGGAGGTCAAACGCGAAATGCGCTAGCCCTCCCTGAATGAAATCAGGTGTGCTAACGCTGCTTGTGATGATGAAGTTGATTCGGTATGATGGACAGGCGGTTCATGTGAATCAATTCCCTTCAGCTTTTGATTACAGCACATTATAGCGGATCAGGAGCAGCAGCGCAAGACCTGCATTATTAGTCATAAAGGAGCAATTATAATGGATTATATACATCTCATAACGGCGGCAGAGAATTTCGCCAAAGAGCAATTAGGCCAGGATACCACCGGCCACGACTGGTTTCATACCGACCGGGTACGAAATACAGCCGCTCTAATCGCAGGGATGGAGGGAGCCAATGTGGTGATCTGCAGTATAGCGGCACTGCTGCATGATGTGGCTGACGAGAAGCTGAATCCCTCCAAGGAAGCAGGCCTGCTCAAAGTCCAGACTTGGCTGGCCGCACATTTGCCGGATGAGGCTGTCTGCAAGCAGATCATGGAGATCATCGAGACGATGTCCTTCAGCGGCGGCGGAGGCGAACCAATGTCTACATTGGAAGGTCAGGTTGTACAGGATGCGGACCGTCTGGATGCGCTGGGGGCAATTGGCATTACGCGGACGATGGTTTTCTCCGGAGCGAAGGGCCGTCCGGTCTATGATCCCAAGATCCCTCCCCGGGACGAATCGCTGAAGGAAGAATACCGTGATTATTCTAAAGGGACGGCGGTCAATCATTTTTATGAGAAGCTGCTGAAGCTGAAGGATCTTATGAACACTTCGTACGGGAAGCAATTGGCGGAGGAGCGCCATCAGTTTATGCTGGTTTTTTTGGAGCAATTTCATAAGGAATGGAATCAAGGGGCAGAGTAGGTGTTATAATGGAATAATGCGTAAGATGGATGGAACGCGGGAGACCCCGCCTGAACCGGAACAATCGGCATAGAAGAGGTAGAATATAATATGAGTGAAGTACAAGTACAGTTTAGTGATTATGGTCTGAGTGAGGAGATTACCCGTGCGCTGGAGGTTCTGAAGTACGTGGACCCTACGGAGGTGCAGCGGAAGGTGATTCCGGTGGCGCTGAAGGCGCGCGATCTGATCGTCAAGTCGCAGACCGGCAGCGGCAAAACCGCAGCATTCGCCATCCCGCTCTGCGAGCTGGCCGATTGGGCGGAGAACAAACCCCAGGCGCTGGTGCTGACACCGACCCGGGAGCTGGCCCAGCAGGTGAGAGAGGATATTACGAACATCGGGCGCTTCAAACGGATCAAGGCGGTAGCGCTGTTCGGCAAGCAGCCTTTTGCCCCGCAGAAGATCGAGCTGACCCAGAAGACGCATGTGGTTGTAGGCACGCCGGGCCGTGTATTCGACCATATCGAGCGCGGGACGCTGAATCTTAGCCGGATACAATATCTGGTGATCGACGAAGCGGACGAAATGCTCAGCATGGGCTTCATCGAGCAGATTGAGAAGATCATCAAGCAGTTGCCTAAGGAGCGTGTAACGATGCTGTTCTCGGCTACGCTGCCGGATGTGATCAAGAATCTGTGCCGGAAGTATATGACGGACCCGGTGGATATTGAGATTGAAGCCAGCGGAATTACGACAGCGTCGATTGAACATGCTCTGATTGAAGTTGTACAAGCTGCCAAGTTCGGGCTGCTCAGCGACCTGCTGACGGTGGAGAATCCGGATAGCTGCATTATCTTCTGCCGGACCCAGGAGCAGGTGAATGCCCTCTTCCGCGGGATGGCCGACCTCGAATATCCGGTGGACAAGATCCACGGCGGCATGGAGCAGGACGAGCGGTTTGAGGTGATGAATGCTTTTAAGCGGGGCCAGTTCCGTTATCTGATCGCCACCGACGTTGCAGCCAGAGGGATTGATATCGAGAACATCACCCATGTCATTAACTACGATATCCCGCTGGAAAAAGAGAGCTACGTCCACCGCACCGGCCGGACCGCCCGTGCAGGCAAAAGCGGCAAAGCGATCACCTTCGTTACGCCGAATGAACATAAATGGGTCAGGGAGATCGAAGGCTATATCGGCTTCAGCCTGCCGGTCATGAAGGCTCCTTCGGATGATGCCGTGGTTTATGCCAAACCGGCATTCGATCTGAAGCTGGGCAAGCAGCAGGTCCGCAAAGCCGGCAAAACCGAGGTCATGAACCAGGACATCATGAAGCTCTATTTCAACGGCGGCAAGAAAAAGAAGCTCCGCGCGGTCGATTTCGTCGGCACCATTGCCAAGCTTGAGGGCATTTCGGCTGAGGACATCGGGATCATCAGCATCCAGGATAACGTCACCTACGTAGATATTCTGAACGGCAAGGGATCACTTGTGCTGCAGGCGATGAAGGAGACAACCGTGAAGGGCAAGCTGCTGAAGTGCCATATCGCTAAAAAATAAGCCGGAGCTGGTGCTAGTGCAGCCGGGTTTCGAACGCTGTCACACGGGCAACAAGGCCGGGGTGGCAGCGTTTTTTGAAATAGTGATGTATGATACAATAATATGAACTCTTTTTAAAGGATGGACTTTATATGAAAAAGTCAGACAAGTCTGCCTCCTAAATTCGTTTACACAAACATTTAGGAGGCAGAGCCAATGAAATTTAATCCGCTTGACAGGGATAACTGGAAGAGACAAGAGATCTTTACTCATTACCTGAACCAGGGTACGACCTTTAGCATGACAGCAGAAATTGAGATTAGCAGTTTATACCGCAAGATAAAACAACAAGAATATAAGCTGTATCCTGCCCTGCTATTCTTGCTGACCTGTGTGGTCAACTCCAATACTGCATTCAGAATGGGGTATAATAGTTCAGGGGAATTAGGGTACTGGGACAAGCTTGACCCGCTGTATACGATTGCTGACAGTGTCTCTGAATCCTTCTCGGCGATTTGGACGGCTGGTACGAAGGATTTCCAAGCGTTCCACGATTCTTACCTGTCGGATGTGGAGCATTATAAGGATTCCGGGCGATTGTTCCCCAAGACACCGATACCTGAGCATACCTTTTCTGTATCTATGATTCCGTGGACTTCCTTTACCGGATTCAACCTGAATATCAGCAATAACGGGAATTACCTTCTGCCCATTATTACCGCAGGGAAATTCACGACCACAGGCGATTCCATATACCTGCCGCTGTCATTGTAGGTCCATCACGCTGTCTGTGACGGCTATCATGCAGGATGGTTCATGAATGAGGTTCAGGCAATGGCAGACCGTGCTGAGGAATGGATTGGTGGAGGTTGATAATTTGGCAACATTACAAGACTATTATGAGAATGATAAATCTTTGAATATGGAATTTGTCTATCGTGATGAGAAACTTGACCAGGGCTGTAAGTTTATCGTTGCTAATACAGAGAATAGAAGCATAGTTGTAAGTGATGTAGGATGGACGAATTTTACATTAAATAAATTCGTTGAAATGCTTAATCATTTCCCAATGGATATATATAATGGTTATTTTTCGCATTATGACGAATCCTTTGAATGGACATGGACCCGACAATCTGATCCAGCGTTGTTCCTAATTACTGTTTTTACTGCGGGCAGTGAATTTTCTTACACCAGCAGTATTCAAGAGATTAAAACCTTTGGTGCTGCGATTATTGAGGAAATTAAGAGAGCACCACAATTTGAATCTAAATAAAGAAACCTTCCGGGATGCGCCCTTGGCCGCATTCCGGAAGGTTTTTCATTTGAGACTGCCAGACTTGTTCACTCCGGCATCAATAAAAGTGCCTAAGCATTATACTGCGCCTGATACAGGCGGCTGTAAGTGCCTCCGGCATTGACCAGCTCCTCGTGGCGGCCCTCCTCGGAGATGCCGTCCTCGCTTACAACAACGATCCGGTCAGCGTTCTTGATCGTCGTCAGGCGGTGCGCGATGACGAGTGTAGTCCGGCCCACGGACAGGTCGGCCAGTGATTGCTGAATCGCCGCTTCCGTCTCGGTATCGAGCGCCGAGGTGGCTTCATCCAGAATCAGAATCGGCGGATTCTTCAGGAACATCCGGGCAATTGCCAGGCGCTGCTTCTGTCCGCCGGACAGCTTGACGCCGCGTTCGCCGATCACAGTGTCCATACCATTCGGCAGGCTGTTAATCAGCTCCTCCAGCCGGGCCTGACGGGCAGCCTGCCAGATCTCCGGCAGCTCTGCATCAAGCTTGCCGTAGGCAATATTCTCGCGGATCGTGCCGGAGAAGAGGAATACATCCTGCTGCACGATCCCGATCTGCTTGCGCAGCGAGCTGAGCTTCATATCGCGGATGTCGATCCCGTCGATGGAGATCGCGCCGCCGGTCACATCGTAGAACCGGGGGAGCAGGCTGCAGATGGTTGTTTTCCCCGCACCGGAAGGTCCGACGAAGGCAATCGTCTCACCGGCGTTAACGTTCAGGCTAATATCCTCCAGCACCTTGCGGTTGTCTTCATAGCCGAAGCTGACCTTGCTGAAGCTGATATCCCCGCGAAGCGGGCCAACCTCTACGGCATCCGGTTTGTCGGCGATATCCGGCTCGGTATCAATGACTTCCAGATAACGTTTGAAGCCGGCAATCCCCTTCGGATAACTCTCAATAACCGCATTGATCTTCTCAATCGGGCGGAAGAAGACATTAGACAGCAGAATGAAAGCGACAAATTCCCCGATTTCCAGCTCTCCCTTGATGAAGAACCACGCTCCGCAGACCATCACTACGATGGTGATCAGACGGGTCATCATATAGCTGACCGACGAGCTTTTGGCCATCAATTTGTACGCCATCAGCTTGGTCTCACGGAACTTCTGGTTGTCCACGGCGAATAGCTCTTTCTCGAATTCTTCATTGGCAAAAGACTGAACCACGCGGATTCCGCCGACATTATCTTCAATCCGGGCATTGAAGTTCCCGACGTTGCCGAACAGACGGTGATAGGTCTCAGTCATGCTGCGTCCGAAGTGGATAATGACCCAGGCCATAATCGGCACGATGATGAACGTGATCACGGCCAGCTGGAGATTGATATCGGCCATCAGCACAAATGCGCCGACCAGCGTCATGACGGCAATGAACACATCCTCCGGCCCGTGATGCGCGACTTCCCCGATATCGTTCAGGTCATTGGTAATTCTGCCGAGCAGATGACCTGTTTTGTTGTTGTCGAAGAACCGGAAGCTGAGCTTCTGGATATGATCGAACATTTTTTTGCGCATATTGGTTTCAATATTAATGCCCAGCATATGCCCCCAGTAGGTAACCACATAGTTCATGGCTGTATTAAGCGCATAAATCCCGAGCAGAACCACGCAGGCAATCAGAATCAGCGGCCAGTCCTGACCCGGCAGGAGATCATCAATAAATTTATTGACAGCCACCGGAAAAGCAAGCTCCAGCAGACCGGCACCCACCGCACAGGTGAAATCAAGGATAAACAGCTTCTTGTAGGGACGGTAATAGGAGAAAAAACGACGCAGCATCTCTTGTTCACTCTTTTCTGTAATATGTTATGTATCTGGTTATTGAGATTGATTCTCAACAGAACCTATGTTTAGGATACTAAAGCGGGTCACACGTTTTGTCAACGGTGAGAACATTTAAATTAGAAATATACTGGGGAATTCATTGCCATTTAACCCATACCAAGAACATTTTTAATACATATTTTAACAGAATCCAGACATAAAGGAGGAGTTAACATGAGCGAAAATATTGGGGGATACGGCGGAGCTTTCACTTCGACTGGAGCGATTCTGGTTCTGTTCATCCTGCTCGTAATCATCACTAAATCCTTCTGTCTCTAATTCTGTTTCACCTGCTGCCCTGCCGCCGGCCCTGAGACCGGCGGTTTTCTTCTGCCTAGGAGGCTGCTCCGGCAAGCGATATGGTATAATGAAATAATGCGCCTTGGTTGAAGGGCGTAATACATATAGCGGCTGTATCGCCTGACAAGCTCGTGGCTTGACAGGTGTTTTGCTGCGACCTGGAGGTACAACATGAAGCTCGGCCGTGAAAATCATAGGAAAAGCCCAGCCTTATCCTCATCTGCTGCGGATGTCCGCAGCCGCTGGATGCTCGTCACCGGAATCATCTGTGTGGCCGCCGCGCTGCGCGCCCCGTTCACCTCCGTCGGACCTCTGCTGGAGATGATCCGTGATGACCTCGGCTTATCGAATACCCTGGCCGGAGCCATCACGACCTTGCCGTTGTTGGCCTTTGCGCTTCTGTCCCCCTTCGCTCCGCAGCTTGCCCGCAGGCTGGGACTTCCCAATATCCTGATGCTGGCCATGCTGACGCTGTCGATGGGGATTCTGGTCCGTTCGGCTTCCGGGACGGTCACTTTCTTTGCGGGTACGGCAATGATCGGCCTGTCGATTGCCGTCTGCAATGTGCTGCTCCCGGGATTGATCAAGGGGAAGTTCCCGCACCGCATCGGCCTGATGACCGGAGTGTATACCGTTTCCATGAATATATGCGCAGCGGCAGCTTCCGGGGTAAGTGTTCCCTTGGCAACCTCTGCGGGTCTGGGGTGGAGGGGAACCCTGGCCCTTTGGTTTGTGATCGCTGCTCTGGCAACGATCTTCTGGATTCCGCAGATGAAGAGTCTCGGCCAGAGCAGTGCAGGCGCCGTCCGCTCTTCGGCCGTGCGGATCTGGCGCTCCCCGCTCGCTTGGCAGGTCACGCTGTTCATGGGGCTTCAGTCGTTGCTCTATTATGTTCTGATCTCCTGGTTTTCGGTGATTCTCGGTGAGCGGGGGATGACACCGGGCCATGCGGGGTGGATTCTTTCGCTGATGCAGCTGGCCCAGCTGCCGTTCACTTTCTTCGTACCGCTCTGGGCCGGACGGATGAAAAATCAACGCCTGCTGGTAGTCATTACTTTCGTTCTGTTCATCATCGGTATCCTTGGGGTCTGGCTGGGCCGCACAGAATTAATGGCGTTATGGGCCATCTGTATTGGAATAGGCGGCGGTTTTGCTTTTGGCTTGGCGATGATGTTCTTCAGCCTGCGCACCCGGACAGTGCAGGAAGCAAGCGAGCTGTCAGGCATGGCCCAGTCAGCCGGATATTTGCTGGCAGCGGCGGGACCCGCATTGTTCGGCCTGCTGCATGATGCTGCGGGCAGCTGGAATGCACCGCTGGCGCTGCTTGCGGGAGCATGCGTGCTGCTGTTCGTGGCCGGCATGGGGGCGGGACGCGACAGATATGTGGGAGACCGGTTGTGAACGAGGGGCCCCGTCAGCTTGACGGGGCCCACTATACGTTTGTATAAGATTTTTGCAGAGAAAGTGCATTGAAAGCTGGTCAGAACATGCTACGATGTGATTAAGTCATTGAGAATGATAATCAATGAAATTAGACACAGGAGTGAAGCGGAAATGACAAGCTGGGGTCGGAAATGTATTGGGACAGTCGTACTTATAGTGGCAATGTCAGCTGTAGTGGCTTGCGGAAATAATAAGGCTGCGGACGGCAACGCCGTGCAGACAGGGAATAAGACGGAGCAGGCGGCAGCAGCCAGTGCAGCTCCTGCGGAGACTGGGAAGAAGCCATCCTCAGAAGGGGCAACCCGTACGATTGCCGGGGAATTCGGCGAGGTCGAAATTCCCGTGAACCCCCAGCGGGTGGCAGCGATCTATCTGGAAGACTATCTGAAGGCACTGGGCGTTACTCCGGTGGTGCAGTGGTACCATCCAAGCTGGGGCAAGCAGGATTATCTGAATCTGGATGTGCCTGAATTTGATATCAGCGGCAGTATAGAAGCGCTTCTGGACAAGAATCCGGATCTGATCATTGCCGATGGCGGTGTGGATGCCGCTAAGTATGAGCAGTATTCCCTGGTCGCCCCAACCTACCGCCTGCCGGAGAGCGTATTGCAGGATTCAAGGCTAATCCTTACAGCGGTCGCAGACGCGCTGGGTATTCCTGAGAAGGGAAAGGCTGTACTGGCCGAATATGACCAGAAGGTGGCAGATGGAAAGGCCGCGCTGCAGCAGGCACTGGGACAGGAGAAGGTGGCTGTGATCCGGCTTAATGTGGCGGACAAAACCGTTGCTCTTTTTGGAGTCAAAAACCGCTTTACCGGTGTACTCTATAATCAATTCGGTCTGACACCTGTTCCCATGGCTGCTGAGATGACGGAATTCCAGTCGATTATCTCAGAAGAAGTGATCCCAGAGCTTCAAGCGGATCATATTATTGTATTCCCTGACAACGGGGAGTGGGATACTGCGGCCAACCAGGAGGCGATTCGGATTCTCGATGGCCCATTGTGGAAGAACCTGCCTGCGGTGAAGAACGGAAACATCTACAGAATGGAGCGTTCCCACTGGCAGTCCGGTGCCATTACGGCCAATCTGATGAAGCTGGATGATCTGTTGAAGGCCTTCGTGAAATAGTATTCCGTACAAGCTGCTGTTTATAGGGTAAAAGCGAAAAGAGGATCTATCAGCAGGTTGATAGATCCTCTTTTTTGTTTTACACTTAGAACTGATGATAATGATTCTCAATCAGGAGGGGTAGAATGGCGGAACATATGCAGGCAAGCACCGGAAGAACGCTGCTCTACAGCCTGATTAACATAGAAGCGGTTACCCGGTCACCCGGGGGAAATGAACCGGTCGCTGTATATCAAGAGCATGTATTAATCATTGTGTCGGCAGGAGCGGGCTGGCTCAAGGCAGATCATTGGCGTTATCCTTTGGAGAAAGGTGCCGGATTTCTGATCGAAGCCGGGTCGGTAAACAGAATCCAGGCCGGAGAGCAGGGGATCAGCTTTTACCAGCTCTCCTTTGAAGTCATCCGCAGAGGACACAGCAATCATGGCGGATTGGACAAGCTGTCTGGAGAGGGCCTGCTCGTGCCGGGACTTCTTAACTGCAGGCCCTACTCACAGTGTGCCCTGCTGCTGGATTCCATATATTATAGCTGCCGGCGCCCGGAGGATATGGAATGGTTTGCGGCCCAAACCCGTTTTCAGGAGCTGCTGCTGCTGATTATACGGGCGAATGCCCCGGCGATGAAGACCAAGGATGACCGCGAGGCGGTAGAGCGTTCGATCCGTTATATGGAGGAGCATTTCAGTGAGGCCTTATCCGTCGAACAGCTGGCGGAGATTGCCGGGATTGGCCGTGTGCGTTATACGCAGCTGTTCAAAGAAATTACCGGCCAGATTCCCCTGGAGCACTTGAACAGTCTGCGGATTGAGCAGGCGCAGCAGCAGCTGCTGCTGACCGGGGACCGTCTGCATGAGGTTGCACTGGCTGCCGGGTACAGCAACGAATACTATTTTAACCGGAGGTTCAAGGCAACGGTTGGGGTCACTCCGGGTCAATACAGAAGTCTTCATCAGGAAGGAGTCCGTGTATTTGCGCCATTTCTGGAGGATTACCTGGTGGCCTTAGGGGTTATGCCAGTGGCGCAGTATTGTCATGCCCAGTGGGGCAAGCAGGAGTACCTGGGTCTCGATCAGGTTCCGGCGTTTGATATTTCGGGCGGAGACTGGCAGGGGCTCACCCGGTATAGACCGGACCTGATTATGCTGGATGACGGCTTCCAGCGCTGGCAGCTGGGAGAATGCCGCCAGGTGGCTCCATTGTTCCGGCTGCCGTTCCATCAGGAGGACTGGCGGGCCACATTGCGCTCGGCGGCAGCGGTCTTCGGCAGGACCGGCCGTGTGCAGGAGGTCATCAGCGATTATGAGCAGCTGGCCCGGCAGGCCAAACGTCAGCTCAGCCGCAGCATCCGGGGACAGACGGTGGCACTGCTGCGGATTTCTGCCCATGGCGTTGCCCTGTATGGCAGTGAGAATCTGGGATACTCCGCCCATGTTCTACACGAGGATCTCGGGCTGCAGCGGCATCCCGCCGTCCAGTATCTTACCCGAGGACAGAAGCGTGTCAATCTGACCCATGACGAGCTTGCAGGCTTGACCGCAGATCATTTGTTCATTACGTTTGACCTTCAGGAAGGGGAGAGCCGGGAACTGCTGGAGACACAGCTCTGGAGAAGTCTGCCTGCTGTACGCAACCGCTGCGTGTACGAGGTGGATTTCATGGCCTGGATGAATTACGGTGTCCTGTCGCATCAGCGAAAGATCGCGGATGTGCTGAAGGTACTGGCTTGAAAATTAAAGCTTGCAATTCCGCTCCAAAGAGAGTATATTCTTAATTACGGTGATTGAATCACTGCAATACATAATATGCGGTCATGGCGGAATTGGCAGACGCGCTGGCTTCAGGTGCCAGTGATAGCAATATCGTGGAGGTTCGAGTCCTCTTGACCGCATCATATTTTACAAAACAGGTTCTTGCTTGGCATTTATGCCGCAGGAACCTGTTTTTGTTTGGCTATTTTCATTTGGATATCTTTAAGTGGTTTATACCCCGCTTAAACAGCGGAGAGGACGGAACGAATGTGGAAAAGCGGCAGCGGTCGCCTTGGTCTCCGGATTTTCACCGCTAAGGGGAATTCAAAAAATCTGGAGACCACAGCGATTGGAACATCGGTCCGTTCACGCAGCGTCCACCCAAGCACCAAAGTTGATCCTACTCAAAACTGAAATCTCTCCACTGTAATCATTCCAATAAAAATCCTATACATATCATAAAAATGTGAGTTAGAAGCCGGAACCCTGAGGTTGTATCATAACTAGTAAGCAATGCTGCTTATTTAAAATTCATGATGCGAGGAGAACGGTGATATGCAGGATACCATTGTGCGGATCTTGAGTGAAATTAAGAACAATCCAGAGCTGTTGCTCACTGCCACTGAAGCCACCGATATTGTGAATGAGGTAGGTCTGGATTCCCTGCAGATGATTAATTTCATTCTCCGGATCGAAGACGAATTTGAAATTGAGTTTGATTTTGATCACTTTGCCTATGAGGATTTCCAGTCGATCGGGGATTTCATGGGGTTCATCACAGCGACGCAAACTGCTTCTTAAGGAGGCTTCATGGATGAAGTCAACCGTGGTTCTAGGCACCTTTGATTCTGAAGCGTGGTGGCGGAGTCCGCATGGATCTATGCTTCCTTCTATGAACAGCAGCCAAGCTGTGACGATGGGCATGGATGAATTGTTGTTTCCGTTATGTAAGGAGCAGGACATTCTGTTCACCCGGCAGCCCATGGACGAGCATCTTAGAAGCTATTTATCGCTGCTCGGCTATACCTTCACCCCTATTCATTGCAGAAATCCCGTTCATGCGGATGACTACAGGCTGCATGTGTTTGATCTTCTAATGGCTGATGCAGGCTACTACCAGCAGCTACTCCCGCAAGATGCTATAATCTCTCCCTATTCTATTCTTTCTGATGCCAATGAGGTAGTGCGCAGGTTCAGTTTTGGTAATCATTTTCCCTCCTTAGATACAGTTCGAGCAGTGAATTCAAAGACCTATTCTCATGAACTAAGACAAAGATTGGGCATTCGCAATAGTTCCTCGATAGCGGAAAGTGCTGAGGAACTGCTGACCTATGGCCTTCTGCTGCTACGGACCGGACAAGTGCTGGTGAAGGACCCGCTGGGTGTCTCAGGCAAAGGCAATATGTTAATTTCAAGCGAGAGAATGCTGAAGAGAATTGCCGCCTATCTGCTAGAGCAAGAGAGTAGGGGCAAACAAACACAGTTCATTATCGAACCCCTGCTTGATAAAAAGGAGGATTTCTCCTGTCAGCTGTTCATTACAGAGCAGGGGGATGTGCAGTACATCTCTGTTCAACAAATGGTAAACGAATCCTTCTCCTATTCAGGCTCTTATCCCGCCGATCCCGGGTTCATTGAGATGCTCTGGAAAAACAATTATTTCAGCATCATGGAAGAAGCCTGCAAGGACCTGTTCGAGACAGGCTATCACGGCGAGGTATGTATAGATTCCATGCTGCTGGCAAGCGGTGAATTGGTGCCCATCGTTGAGATTAATGCCAGAAAATCCATGGGGCTGATTAATCATCATATCAATCAATATGTCCGGCAGTATTCCTTGTTCAGCTTTTTGACCTTTATCCCGGCAGGCTGCGCTGCGGAAGTGACCATGCTGCAGGTTCTGGAGGTTCTAAGAGCAGGCGGATTGTTGTTTACGCAAGAGAACAGGCAAGGAATTATACCGCTGGGTGCAAACACGCTGTTCGGCTCCGGCAATACCGCATTTGCTGACGCGGAGTCTGAATGGAAGAAGGGGAAGCTTTATGTAGCTGCTCCCTATGCCTCTGATGTCAGTGAAGCATTCACGCTAATCCAGCGGGTGAAGGACGTCTTGAAGTCTCTAACCATTAAGGTTTATAACTGACCAGTCTTGATCGTAAAAAAAGGGAGCTGACAAATGATTACCATTTTATGCTCATCTGTCGCATTGGGAGTCTATACGCCCGCAGTCCTGTTACGTGACGAGCTAAGCAGGTCATATGAGGCCGATCTGGAAGTGCTGGAGAGCCTGTATACGCCCGAAACGAGACTGAAATTAACCGAAAATAAAAAGGTTTTCTCTACGAGATTTGAAGTAGCCAAGCTGGGTCACAGAATGATCAGGGATATCACACCGAATCTGGACCCGCAGCTGGTAACCCGGCTTTTAGGCAAGTGGGCGGAAGAGAACCGGAGGGTGTTTATGGTTTTCTCGGGATTCTGGATGCCCGTTCTGGAAGAGTACGCGAAGAGTTACCGCAAGGATGTGCATGTCGAGCTAATTCATATGGATGCGGTCATATCTCCATCGTGGAAGCTGTATTCCAACAATATCCGGAATGATCTGTTTACGGTGAACGATGTCTGGTTTTTTGACGGGGCGGCTGGGCGGGTGAATTACAGTATTTCCATGGGTCATGCTGCCCCGAAGGACTATAAGGAACGTGACCACTGGTTCGTTGTCCATGGCGGCGGCTGGGGAATGGGGACCTACAAGGAGACGGCAGCAGAGCTGAATCACTCCCTGGATTTGAATATCGTCATTCATAGGCTGGCGGATGATCAGGCTTATGGAGCCGGCCACCGTTATTACATGGTGAAGCCGGGCTGGTCGCCCTGGATGAAGAACGAAGAGCATGAATATACCCTGCCGCCGTTCGGTGAAGTGATTAATAATTCCTTTAACGAGGATACCAGGGTGAAGCATAGCTTCTATCAGCTGATCTGTAACTCGAAGGCGATTATCAGCAAGCCGGGGGGAGGGACCCTGCTGGATTCGCTGGAATCCTTCACGCCGGTTATTTTCCTGGAGCCGCTGGGTGAGCATGAAGCCTGCAATGCGGAGCTATGGGAGCGGCTGGGTTTTGGCATAAGGTATGAGCGCTGGATGAGTATGGGTTGTCCGCTTGAGGTGCTGGAGACATGCAGTGAGAACCTGAGAAGCTATAAAACTCAAGTATTACATTACGGGAGGTGTTTTGATGAGACAGCCGCAAACATCCGTAGTTCTGGACCGGGATTCCTTTGAGCGCCTGAAAAAAACCATTAAGCATATGTCGGTCACGCATAAGCAGGTTCATCTCAATCCTGCGTATTCCACGAATCTTCCGGTCGAGGTCGGGCTTAAATTAACCAATGGCTGTAATCTGCGCTGCAAGCATTGCTTTGAATGGAACGCTGAGGGGTATCACCGGGATTTGGGCAGAGCCGAGCAACGGGAAGAGCTTGATTTCGCTGTGATTGAAAAAGTGTTCCGGCAAACCAAAGAAACGAACGCCAATATGTTCCTTTGGGGAGGAGAACCTCTGTATTACAGCCGGTTCAATGAGCTGGCCGACCTGCTGGAGCAGGACCCCAGATGGACGGTGTTATGTACCAACGGTATTCAAATCATCGAGAAGCTGGATTCCATCCTCAAAATGTCCAAAAGTCTGGTCTGTCTGATCAGCCTGGAAGGCTTCGAAGCAGAGAATGATGCGATCCGGGGAAAGGGTACCTTCAAGAAGGTGATGGCGGGCATTGATAAGCTGCTGGAGCTGGAGAAGGAGGGCATCTACCAGGGGAAAATCTCCATCCATCTGACGATCAGCGATGTCATGATTGATAAGCTGTATGATTTTGTGGAGTTTTTTGAGAATAAGGGAATTGACTCGGTGTATATTACTTTCCCGTGGTATTTGCCGGATGAGGTATCGAATAATATGGACCGCTATTTCAACGAGCATTTCAAGTGGCTGGCGGATGACCTGGAGGAAGGGCACCGCAACAGCTGGCATTCGTTTAAATATAAAATTTCGCCAGACAGGATCGATTCGCTGCTTGCGCAGATGGAGAAGATTAACCAGCGAACCTGGAACTTAAGAACACGGTATCAGCCAGCGCTTGAACTACATGAGGTACGGGACTTTGTACTCGGTTCAGAGAAGCCTGCCCAGAATAAAACGCAATGCTTGTCGATCCGCACCAGACTGGATGTGCTGGCTGACGGTGAAGTCAGTGCCTGCAAATTATTTCCGGAGTTCTCCCTGGGGAATCTGGGGGATCAGGATCTTAAAGATATTTGGGACGGCGATAATTTCGAAAGGGTCCGGGAAACCCTGAAATGCGGCCTGATGCCGGTATGCTCCAAATGCATTCTGCTGTATCTTCACGGAAAATAAGAATGGAGGCTATCACGAAGAATTCCGCTGTGAGCCGCAAACTGCTGGATTGGACGGTTCCCTTTGGTCCTTATGATTGTTTGTTGAATGCGGTTACATTGTGGCTGTCTGTTCATCATGCTGATCCGAATCCGCTGTACAGGTATAATTTCTCCATTAATTATTATGCAGGCTATGACTGGTTCGACAGTACGGTGCCGGTGAATGAACTGTTCAGCTTCATCCGGCACGCCTATGGGGTTGAAGGGAAGCCTTGCCGTTTAGACTCGGTGGATCGCGGAGAGATGTATCTGCTGCCGGTGGATGCCTATTATGTGCCTTACATGAAGGAATTCTACGGGAAGGGCCATATGCTGCATTATGTGCTGGCTGAAGCGGCAGACGATCAGAGCCTGAGAGTTACAGATCCTTATTTCGCAACAAGCCTATTGGCAGACAGAACTTGCGTGGAGCAGGCATGGCGCACCTTCAGTGAACCGGTTATGGAAATTAGCCCGCCCCTCAGCCTAAATCCTGACCTGAACGCTATCCGGCCTTACTTAACTACACAGCCCTATGAAGAGTTACTCACCAGTACCTTTGCCCAAATTGCGGAACGGATCATGGATGTTGGAGCTTATAGGGGGCCGGAGAATTTAATGGATAACCCTGTGTTCAAACAACGGTTTGGCTGCATCCGCACGATTGCTCTATCGCGGTTAAGGCATTTCGGCACCTGCAGTACGATGGATGTTGCTCACCTCGGATCAGCCTGGAGGAAGCTTGAAGTGAGCTTTATGAAGATGACTATAAGCGTGGACAGAGGGGTAACGGCTACCGTGAAGCAGCTGAAGCAGCTTGCGGAGGATGAGCTGGCTTATTTACATTCCTATGCAACAGGAGGCCGATGATGCCGGAAGAAACCAGGTACGAGCAGATCCAGCGGATGTTCTGGGAGAAGAGGGTCGAGGCGGTCCAATTGCTTAGACGGGCGCTTAAAGAGCAGGTGGAGCAGATTGAAATTCATCAAGCTGAGACCCGGATCAGGCTGACGGACGGGAGACGGTTTGTGTGGGATACCGGGCACTTGAACAGTCTTGGTTTTCTCATGCGGGATGGATTTGTGGAGCGCGAAGAGAGCCGGTTATTGTCCGTACTGATCCGTGAAGGATTTGAAGTATTGGATATCGGGGCGAATTATGGGTGGTATTCCACGCTATTCGCACAAGCGGTAGGGCAGAGCGGCAGAGTTCATAGCTTCGAGCCGGTAAGCCCCACCTTCGCTGAACTGTCAAGAAACATCCAATTAAACAACCTGCAGAATGTAATTCTCAATCAGGTTGCGCTGTCTGACTATAACGGGGAAGCAGAGATCTATCTGCCTGTACGAAGCGGATCGGAGGATGCTGCGTTAATCATTGACCCGGCCTTACAGCATGAGACCTACCGTTGCCGGGTGCAGACGCTGGATACGTACATTGAGCAGCAGCAGATCAGCCATATTGACCTGATCAAAGCCGACATTGAAGGCGGCGAATTAAAAGCATTCAAGGGAATGGAACAGTATTTGCAGCAGCATCATGAGAAGCCCCTGCTCATGCTGGAAGCGACAGAGGTTCTGGCTTTACGGTTCGGAAATTCGATCAGTGACCTGTTCCGGTTTTTGAAGGGATATCAGTATCAGCTCTTTCAACTGGCGGCAGAGGAGCTTGTTGAGCTGGATAGCGCTGCGGAAGTGCAGGCACAGAATATATTTTGTCTGCAGCCGGAGCATATCAGGAGGTACAGTCCGTTCATCAGATTGATAACCATTGCAAAGTAGGGATGCCGGTATGGTCATTCATGTGGATCAATTAAGCAAGTCCTTTGACTACTACAAAAAAGAAACGGGAATCAGAAACTCGGTCAAGAATCTGTTCCATAGGGAGAAATTAACCAAGGATGCTGTGAACAAGGTCTCGTTCGATATTAACGAAGGCGAGATGGTTGCGTTTCTGGGTCCGAACGGAGCAGGCAAAACCACTACTTTGAAAATGCTCTCCGGCATCCTGTATCCGAGCGGCGGCAGTGCGGAGGTGCTGGGCTACACGCCCTGGGACAGGAAAAATGACTTCAAGAAGCAATTTTCCATTGTTATGGGCCAGAAAAACCAGCTATGGCTGGATTTGCCGGCAAGCGATTCCCTGTATCTGAACAAATGTATTTATGAAATCAGCGATCAGAAGTATAAGGATACACTTGACGAGTTAGTGACGCTGATGGATGTGAAGCACCTGCTGCATGTACAGGTCCGAAGGCTGTCCCTGGGTGAGCGGATGAAGATGGAGCTGATCGCTGCGTTGCTGCACCGGCCCCGGATTATTTTTCTGGATGAGCCGACGATTGGCCTGGATCTGGTGTCACAGAAGAACATCCGCGAGTTCCTCAAGGCTTATAATCATGAATTCCGCACAACGCTGCTGCTTACGAGCCACTATATGAAGGATATTGAAGACCTGTGTAAGCGGACTATCGTGATCAATCAGGGCAAGCTGGTGTATGACGGGGAGATCCGCAAGATCAACGAGGTCATGAATGAGAAAAAACGGATGAAGCTGACCTTCTCGGCCATCGTCGAGCGGAAGGATCTGGCCGTTATGGGTTCTATCAAAGAATATAGCGGACATGAGGTCATTCTCGAAGTGGAGCGTACGAAGTTCAAGGAGTATTCCAGAATGGCCATGGATCACTTTCCCGTCATTGATCTGAATCTGGAGGACATTCCGCTGGAGGAAGCCATTGCACGTTTATATGAACAGCCGGAGCCGCAGGGATGAACAATAAATTTGCCGTCAGCTTCTCGCTGGGAATCCAGAACTCCATGGAATACCGCTTCAACTTTT
The DNA here is from genome assembly GCF_042684125.1 of Paenibacillus rhizoplanae. Taxonomy (NCBI): domain Bacteria; kingdom Bacillati; phylum Bacillota; class Bacilli; order Caryophanales; family Paenibacillaceae; genus Paenibacillus; species Paenibacillus rhizoplanae. The sequence continues at coordinate 82,598 of NZ_JBHUKY010000008.1, forward strand.
TTATGGGTTTTGCCAGTCTCTTTTTCCCGATCTTCATCCAGCTCTTCCTGTGGAAGGCGGTCTATAGCCATGCCTCCAACATGAACTTATATGGCTATACCTACCGCCAGATGATCGTCTATACCATCGTAGCTGCCCTGATCTCACGGCTGGTGGCTACGGGTCTGGAATATGACATTAACCATGATATCAAGAGCGGGGGGCTCAATAAATATCTGGTGCGGCCGATCGGTTATTTTCCTTATAAAATATGTGTCTACCTTGGCGGGAAGGTCCTCTCGTTTGCCCTTACGTTAATCATGCTGCTGGGCGTGGTACTGTTCATGGTTTATTACTTCAAGGCGCCAATCAGCGTATCGCGTATCCTGGTTTTTGGTGTCGTGCTTATACTGGCGGTGGTGCTTAATTTCATGATCTCCTTCTCGGTCAGTGCGATTGCGTTCTGGTTAACCGATGTTTCTTATTTTTTTCATGTTACAGCGTTATTGATTCAGATTTTTAGCGGCGGGATTTTCCCGCTCGATATTTTTGGAGCGACATGGCTGGCTGTCTTCGACTACCTGCCATTCAAGTATACGATCTACATGCCGGTGAATGTAATCAATGGCAAGCTAACCCTGCTTCAGGCGCTGCATGTGATAGAGCTGCAACTGTTATGGATTGGACTCCTTCTGTTGCTTACGCGTTATATCTGGACAGTGGCGATCAAGAAATATATTGCCGTAGGGGGTTAAGGGAACCCGATGCTTAGATCACTCCGGAAGTACGGTTTCATATACAGCTTGTTCATCAAAAATTCCCTGATGTCCCAAATGGAGTATCGGGTGAATTTCCTGATGGGCCTGCTGGTGGAGACCTCCTATCTGTTCGCCAAGTTCCTGTATGTGATTATTGTCTATGAGGCAGGCTTAACGCTGGATGGCGTGCCCATTGATGCGATATTGCTGTTTATTGGCACTTATACCTTGATGACGGGGTTATATTGGGGACTGTTTGCTATCAACTTCGTGCAGATCCCGGAGCATGTAAGAACGGGGTCACTCGATCTTTTGTTAACGAAGCCGATTTCCCTGCAATTTATGATGACGTTACGGAATGTTGACTTTGGCCTGGCGATTCCGAATGTGCTGGGCGGCGTGACCATGATTGTGGTGGGCTGGAGAAGACTGGGGCTTCCGGCCGATGCCGCTTCAATAGGCGGGTTCATCTTCTTCCTCGTGCTGGGGCTGTTCGTGACCTACACCCTGTTCCTGATCCCGCAGTTATTATCGTTCTGGTTCATTCAGATTGCTGCTGTCAATGACATCTCCAACGGCCTGTTCGAGCTGAATAACATGCCAATGATGATCTACTCCAAATGGATTCAGCGTATAGGGGTATTTGTTGTCCCTGTTCTATTGATTACTAACTTCTCACCCTTATTCGTGCTGGACCGGTTACATCCGGGCCTCTTCCTCTGGGCCATTCTGTCTCCCATTCTACTGCTGGGAATCACGAGATGGATCTGGTCCAAAGCGATTCGTAATTACAACAGCTCAGGCGGCTAGATATCCGGAATCACAGGAGGTAAGGATATGAATACTCAGAAGCCATATCGGATTGGAATTTTGGGCTGCTCCACAATCGCTCCGTTCTCGATCATTAATCCGGTCAGGGAGCTTGATCAATTTGTAACGTATGGTGTAGCGTCGCGTGATTTGGACCGGTCTACAGCCTATGCGCTGAAGCATCAGATTCCGCATGTTTTTGAAAGCTACGATCAGCTGCTGGCGTCGGCGGACATTGATGTGGTCTATATTCCGTTATCCAATTTCCTGCATAAGGAATGGACGCTGAGGGCGATTGAGGCTGGCAAGCATGTCTTGATTGAAAAACCGATGGCCTTGCATGCCGATGAGGTGCTGCTCATCAATGAACGGGCGAAGGAGCAGGGTGTGCATGTCCTGGAAGCGCTAATGGTCCAGCATCATTCGTGGCAGCAGGATATAACGGACATGATTGCAGCGGAAACCTACGGCAAACTCAAGAAGATCAAAACCCGGATCTCCTTTGAAATTCTGCAAAGCAACTACAGCGCGGATAATTACCGGTTCAAGCCGGAATACGGCGGCGGCTGCTTCATTGACGAATGCTCGTATTGGCTGCAGTTTATCCAAAAGGTCATCGGCTTGAAGCCGCAGACACTGGACGGATTCTCGACCTTCTCAGGCATCAATCAATGCGACTGGACCTTTCATGCGGCGCTGAAATATGAGGGGGGAGTCGAGGCAGAGTTCCTGGGTTCCTTTGAAATGCCGAACAATGCCACCCACTGGCTGGAGTTTGAGCGGGCAAGGGTAAGGATCAGCGGCTTTTTCAAGCCTTGCTATGGGGATTACAAGATCATCATTCAGGTTGAACATACGGAAGAGGGAACAACTGACAAGCTTGTGTACTCTCCGCAAAATTACTATGTGAACCAGCTCCGGTTCTTGGCTGAGGTTCTTGAAGGCACCAAAGAGAATATCCCTTTATCCGAATCCTATGAACGAGTGGCAACTATGAACGCCATCTATGAGATGGCCAGGAACAAGCATGCCGGGCAGCCTACCCTGGAAGATAGACCGGACGGGGAGGTAGTGAATGTTGGATGACCGAGAACAGAAGCTGCGTATGCTACTCGCTCAATTGCCCGGCGGTCCTCCCCGCTTGAAGAATGCAGATATGGACGCGGACTTGCGAAGTTATGGCATGGATTCTTTGTTGTTTATTCATTTTGCGGTGGTCCTGGAAGAGCATTTCTCAATAGAGGTAAGCCCGGAATTTCTCGATATAGATAAACTGTACAGTCTTCAGAAGTGGAGAGAATATATTGATTCACAGGATCTTGTATGCTAGTAGCCCTGGAGATGGACTATTTCAGCGAGGGCTACCGGACCATGCACTCCAATTGTGTGGATTTGCCTATGGCGGGTGCTGCGGGCTTTCATCAGTATGAGAATTATTTCTACTATACCTTCCTGTATGCCGTCATGATGAATTGGGGAGAGGCAGCGGACGGGGACTGGGTGGCCTCCAGACGCAGCATTCTTAACAAGCTCGGCTTGACCCTTAAGGTGACTGAGGTCCTGGATGCTGTTGGGCTGCTGTCTGCGATTCGCATGAACATTGATCAGCAGTGCCCGGTCGTGTTGATTGCCAACTATAACGATCTGTTTTTTTTGAGCCAATACGGGACGGTCGTTGACGATCATGCCGTGTTAATTACAGAATATGATTCAGCCAGACGACTGATCGTGATCCGGGAGAATCAGCTGAACAAGGAGGTAACCTTGAATGTGATGAAGGGGGAGCCTTTTTTCAAGCTGCAGCTGACCGAGGAGATGATAGCGGATATCTGGAATAAATCCAATGCTTCTTTTAAGGAGATCAGGAATTATTGTTATAACAAGCTGTTCAGCGTAGCGAAAATAGGCGAACCGGAGGTTCACAGCTATCTGGAGCTGGTTGAGGATTTCCTGGAGTGTTATAAGAACCGTTCCAGTCATTTAATAGAGGCCGTGGAACGGTTCAACGACAATGTCTCTCGTATGGAGGGACTCAATGACGCAAATGCCGTAGCGGTTGAATTTGAAACCATGCGCAGGAGTTATCACGGCTCGGCGATCATCATGTTTGATATTTTTGAGAAGGCGCTGCCCTGGTTATCCGCTCATGAAGAATGGGGGCAGATATTCGGCGGATTCCGGGATCAATATATCAAATTCAGATACCATCTGATCTCCAGTCTCCATGCGGATACGCTGAGACGGAAGCTGATGCTGCCGGATAGAATTCTTCAGCTTACAGAGGAGATTAGACAACTGGATACGGAACTGTTCTCTCTGCTCAGTAAGCTGCTCGCCCATCATCATAAGGAGCAGGAATCTCACAATGCCGCACAGGCTTGGACGAATTATGCGGCTTGTGCTGAAGTATCGGCGGATAGTGAGTACAGCCTTGACCCGGAGACCGTCTGTCATGCCAGCCAGGCGGTGAATGGCAGGCGGGAGAATTGGGTCACGGATTCCTGGCATTCGGACACCGCCCAGCCTGTCCATTGGCTGCTGTTGGATCTGCTGAAGCGCAGAGATCTTCTGAGATTTGTGATCAGGCATTCGCCTGCCCCCGGCTATATCACGATGAATTATGAGCTTCAGGGCAGCAACGACACAGAGCAATGGGAGCAGATAGCGGCTGTACGGAATAATGAGTCGGTCTTAACCGCGCATGAGACTGACGGCTGTTCGTTCAGATACATCAGACTATATATTACTTATCCGGCCCAGAATGATTTTCAGGCGCGGATCTATGAGCTTGAAGTGTGGGGACTGCCTGATATCACTCAAGCCTCAAAAATCTGATATGATTCAAAAAAAAGTAGGATATCCTTCCATTTGGCCTGCTGGATATAATAATACTGTAAAAATAAAATGCCAAATTGATTGGAGAATCAAACATGAACAACAAGAAGAAATGGACGATTTATGTGATTCATCATTCTCATACGGATATTGGCTACACCGAGCGGCAAGAGAAGATTGAGCAATATCACGTGGACTTTATCAGGCAGGCCATTGCGATCTGCGAGGCGGCTCAGACGGAAGAGCGTAAGGAATGGGCGGGCTTCAAATGGACCTGCGAAACCTTCTGGGCCGTGGAGAAGTTTCTGGAGGAAGCCACGGAAGCAGAGAAGGAACAATTTGCAGCCGCGCTCAGACGCGGGGATATCGAGTTATCGGGCACCTACTTGAATATGACGGAGCTGATTAATTTCGAGCTGCTGGGCAGTATGCTTGCACGGGCAGGGCAATTCGCCCGGCCGCTGGGGCTTCAGGTGAAGTCGGCGATGACCGCGGATATTAACGGATACAGCTGGGGTTATGCACAGGCTCTGGCAGACGCAGGAGTCGAGAATCTGCTGTCTTCTATCCACACGCATCATGGAATGTTTGCCATCGGGCGCAAGCAGTTCCCTTTTTATTGGGAGACACCCAAAGGCAACCGCCTGCTGGTATGGAGCGGTGAGCATTACATGATGGGGAATGATCTGGGGATCAATCCGGACGGGGCGTTGTCTTATACCATCAAAGACGAAGATCCGGTATGGGGGATCTCTAAAGATCACTGGAAGCTGGCCGAGACCCGGATTGCCCGCTATCTGGATCAGCTGGAGAAGGAGCAGTATCCCTACGATTTCGTATTGGTGAATGTCATGGGGCTGCTGCGGGATAACTCGGCGCCGAATCCCGGAATCATGACCTTCATCAAGGAATGGAATCAGAAGCACGGGGACCGTGTAGAGATTGAAATGACAACGCTTAACCGGTACTTCGAGCTGTTGCGGCAGCAGGAGGCCGAGATTCCTGTCTATAGCGGTGACTGGCCGGACTGGTGGTCCGATGGCGTGGCTTCAACCGCGATGCACACCCAGATCTTCAGGAATGCCCAGCGGACCCTGGACGTTGTCAAGCGGCTGGACCAGGAGCGTAAGTTCGCGGTTTCAAGCGATATTGCCCAAGCAGAGCAGCAGTTAATGATGTATGCCGAGCATACCTGGGGATATCACTCCTCCATCTCGGAGCCCTGGCACATCATGGTGCAGGAGCTGGCCGTCCGCAAAGAGGCGTATGCCGCCAATGCCAGCAGACTAGTTCATGCCTCGCTGGATGCGGTACTGAAGGCGCGGGGCGATGTGCTGCTGCGGGCAGACCGGGCATTCACCTATAAAGTGATCAATTCCTTCGATTACCCCGTAGAGGATCTGGCTCATTTCTATCTGGAGGAGCAATGGGAAGCGGATTATTTCCGGCAGGGGCTTGAGGTGGTCGATGAGCAGAGCGGAGAAGTGGTCCACCATCAGCAGGAGAAGGTAAGCAGAGGATACCAGATTGCCGTCTTGGTCAAGCTGGGCGCGAAGGAAGAGAAGCGGTTCCGTATCCGGGAAGCCTCGAAGACCGTCCCGGTGACGACAAGCAGCACCCGTTTGCGGGGAGCCGACCGGATTCATGATATCCGGGATATCTTCCCTCCTGTGCAGGAGGAGAGCCCCCGGCTATTCATCACGGAGAATCATATTGAATCGCCTTATGTACGTATTGCGTGGAGAGCCGGAGAAGGCATCGTCTCCTGGATCGATAAGCAAACCGGCCAGGAATTCATTGATCCCCGCCAGACGCACGGAGCCTTCACACCGGTGTATGAAGTGACCCCCGGCGGCGGTGACGACCAGATGACCGTGCGGAGAATCATGGGCAGGAACCGCAAAGGCATGAATGTTCAGCGTTCGGAGGGTGTCCTCTCAGGCGTGAAGGAAATAACGAACGGGCCGGTGTACGGCATTATTGAATTGAAGTATCAGGTTCAAGGAATGAGCCACTATTCGTTATTCCTGAAGGTGTTCAAGGACCGGAAGAGAGTCGATGTCTCCGTCCGTATCCACAAGGATAGTGTGTGGGACCCGGAGAATGTGTACGTCGCCCTCCCCTTTCATGCAGGCGGCAGCAGTGAGCTGTGGTTCGAGAAGGCCGGGGCTGTCCTGAGGCCGGGAGTAGATCAGATCCCGGGCACCTGTACGGATTTCTATTGTATTCAGGAAGGGCTTGCGGTCATATCCCCTCAAGGCGGGCTGTCCATTGCCACCCCGGATACACCGCTGATGCAGACCGGACCTTTGGAATATGGCCCGAGGCTCGTGCAGGGCCAGCAGGAAGAGAATAGCCATACCTCGTTATATGCCTGGGTGCTGACCAATTACTGGGAGACGAACTTCAAGGCGACCCTCGGGGGATTCTACGAATTCCGGTATATGCTGCAATGGGGAAGCGAAGCGGGTACGGCAGAACAAGCTATTCAGTTGTGCCACAGTGCCAATGCAGGCACGGTTGCATTCAGAACCACATAAATTCCGGCGGGCATAAGAAGGGCTGAATCTTTTATAGAGGAGCCCTTTTTTTTGTTAAAAAAGGGAGGCGTGCGCTGTGTACCGTATTCTGATTGTGGATGACGAACGCATTGAGAGAGAGGGCATTCAGCAATTGATACAGGAGCACCATCTGGAGCTGGAGACACTCCTTGCGGCGAATGGCGAGATTGCGCTGGAGATCCTGCAGAAGCACAAGATTGATATTCTGATTACGGATATCAAGATGCCCTTTATGGACGGGCTGGAATTATCGGAGAAGGTCAGCAGCCTGGGCCTGGATATCGAAATGATCATTTTCAGCGCTTACCATGAGTTTGAATATGCAAGAAGAGCCTTGCGGACCAACATATCGAATTATTTGCTGAAGCCGGTTCATATCCCGGAGTTTCTCAGTGTGGTGAGCGAGGCGATCCAGGCCTGTGAAGACAAAGCGGCAGAGAAAATGCGGAACGAACAACTGGTGGAGGGTTATAACCGGGGACTTCTGTACGAGAAGGAAAAAATGCTGCTGGACTCCCTAAACGGCGTGAAAATAAATACGGAGGCATGGATGTCCCCGGAACTGCTGGAATATGTCCAACACAAGCATTGGCTGCATATGATTCTGGTGGATTGCCGCCGGAAGTTTTTTGATATTCACAATGATGAATTCATTAGGCTGTTACACGATAACCTCAGCTACGCCTTCGATTATGTCAACTTGAGCGAGCATCAAAGTATGCTGTTCATCAAGCACCCCCGCCCCATCCCCAAAGAGACGCTGCGGATGCTTGGAGACCAGATCATCCGCGCCACCGCCGGGAGCCTGGAGCTGAATGTGGGTCTGGTGATTGGGAGAGCGGTGAATCAGCCGGCACAGCTATATGATGCTTATACCGAGATGGAGCAGATGCTGGAATTCAAATTTTTCATGGATGAGTATACCCTTCTATTTGCCGATGAACCCTTTGAGCAAGCGGGCTTTGACGAGATCGAATTGAATCCGATTCTGGATAAGGTCTACCAGTGTCTGGAGTATAACGATTTTACCGGTGCGAAATACAGTATAGAGCTGCTGTTTACCTACCTGAGAACCAAGGGGCAATTCTCGTCCCTGTACACCAAGTTTATCTGTTCGGAAATTATGAAAAAGGTGGTGACGCGCGAGAAAAACCGTGAGACTGCGGAGATGAATCATTACCTGGAGCAAATTCATAAGACCGTTTCTCTTCAGGATCTGAAGGATCATATGTTTGCGATCCTGTCCCTCATGGAATCCGTCAGCGGAGCGAGCCCCAAGAAGGCCGCCAATCTTAAGCTGATCCGGACCATTACAGATGTAATCGACAAGGAATACGATCAGGATCTCTCTTTGGAAGGCATCGCGGAGAGGGTCTATTTGACCCCAAGTTATCTAAGCTATTTGTTCAAAAAGGAGACGGGCCAGAGTCTCATCCGTTACATCACGCAGGTGAGAATGGATAAAGCCGTTGAGCTGCTGAATACAACGAATATGAAGATCGTCGATATCTATAAGAAGCTGGGCTACAGAAGCTCGACCTATTTTATCCAGACCTTTCGGAATTACCATGGAGTCACTCCGGCCAAGTTCAGGGAAGGCTCTCCTTAGGGTAGATAACTCAACTTTCGCACCATAGATATCAATTGAATCCCTTGGGGCTGTAATGAGAATTTATTATCTATATACTTATTGACAAAAAACACCTTGCTTGTTTGGGTATCATGGAAGTGCGACCAACTGAAATAACACACATTGTTGAGCAGGCTATCGCAGCCTGCTCATTTTTTGGGTTCATATGTTGGAGTTGCAATGATCATAAATGGTATTGAGATGCTGGTTCAAAGAAAATACAATTTAAGAAATCCGGAAAGTTCAGCGTGTTTATAAAGTGGATTTTCTGGACAGTTCTTTGAATTAGGTCTTGTGATATTAGTACTACTATTATATAATTTCTAAACAGAAATTATATCCGGGGTGAAACTTATGAATTCGATAGATGATGTACTTAGAGATTTACAATGTGAGTTGGTAGCGGAAAGAAATAGAGTAAATCCGAAAGAAATCAGTTGGCTTCAATATGACATTTTACATCTATTATCTCAACAAAAATGGCAGCTTCCCTCTGAAATGAGTACTACTTTAGGAATTAGTCGGACGAAATTATCGAAAGCTCTAAAGGTACTCAAACTGATGGGTTATATTTCGCAGAAACCGAGTGGAAAAGATGGAAGAGAATTACTAACATTATTAACCGATGATGGACATGAACTATTGAATGGTATTGAGATAGGACATAATCAACTTTCGGCAGTTGCTAGTAAGCTATTTACAGAAGAAGAGCAGACGCAATTTGCAAAACTAGTAAACAAACTATCCAATGCCCTCAGATCAGATAGGATGAGAGTTCATGAATGATTTCATTTCTATAAAAGGAGCTAAGACGAACAATCTTAAAAATGTATCCATCAATATTCCTAAGCATAAGATCACTGTTATAACTGGTGTCTCAGGATCGGGTAAATCTTCTCTCGCTTTTGATACTTTAGCTGCAGAATCACAACGACTCCTAAACGAAACATATTCTAGTTACATTCAGCAGCTGCTACCTCGCTATAATCTGCCAATTGTAGACGAGATTAGAAATTTACCAGTCTCTATAGTTATTGATCAGAGGAAAATTGGCGGTAATGCTCGGTCTACTGTAGGTACAATCACTGATATTTATACTAGTCTCAGGTTATTGTTTTCAAGGATTGCCGAGCCATTTATCGGATATTCAATGGTCTACTCTTTTAATAATCCTCAAGGAATGTGTCCAATATGCAATGGTTTAGGAGAAACAAAACAAATCAATATAAAGCTACTAATCGATTTTGATAAATCGCTAAATGAAGGGGCGATAAACTTCCCTACCTTTCAACCAGGAGGATGGAGACTTACCAGATATACTGAGACAGGAAATTTTGATAATGATAAAAAGATATCCGACTACATGCAACAGGAATTAAATCTTCTTTTGTATGATACAGGCAGCACACCACATAATCCAACGAGTAAATGGCCAAAAACTTCGACTTATATCGGTGTTATCCCAAGAATAACAAAGAGCTTTGTAGAAAAAGAGGATGCTAAGTATACATCGGAGTTAGAAGATATCCTTGAAGTACAAGTTTGCCCTAAATGCCATGGAACAAGAGTTAATGAAACTGTAAAATCAGCAAAAATCAATGGAAAGTCCATTGCTGATTGTGTCACCATTCCTGCCTCTGAACTATTGGCATTCATTGAATCCATTGATAACCCTATCATAGAGGTCATCTTAGATGATTTGAGAAAAAAGCTGGAGAGCTTACAAACTGTTGGGCTAAATTATGTATCTCTCAATCGATCAACAAATACACTTTCTGGTGGTGAATCTCAGCGAATAAAGATGACGAAACACTTAAATAGTGCTCTTTCCGATATATTATATATTTTTGATGAGCCAAGTGTAGGACTTCATCCAGAGGACATTTCTGGAATTAATGAAATTATCAAAGGTTTGAAGAATAAAGGAAATACGATTGTCTTAGTAGACCATGATCCAGATATTATCAAAATTGCTGATCATATTATCAATGTAGGTGAAGGTGCGGGAGCTAAAGGCGGCAAGATCACATTTGAAGGATCATTTGAGGAATTACTGCAATCTGACACGATGACTGGAAATGCACTTTCTGAAACTCATTCAATAAATGAAGAAAAGCAGACCTTTAATTCCTATTACACATTAGATCATGTTAGTCTCCACAACGTTATAAATGCATCCGTAAAAATACCAAAGAATACATTAACCGTTGTAACTGGCGTTGCTGGATCTGGAAAGAGTACTTTGATTCGCTATCTTTTCATAAAAAAGTATCCGGATGCTAAAATTCTTGATCAAAGTCCTATACGTGGAAGTAATCGGTCAAATGTGCTCACCTATCTTAATGTTTTCGATAATATAAGAGACGTGTTTGCTAAACACTCTCACAACAATAACTCACTCTTTAGTTTTAATGGAACAGGGGCCTGCTCAGTTTGTAAAGGGAAAGGGTATATTAAATTAGATTTAGCCTACATGGGAGACGTTCAACAAGCTTGCGAAAAGTGTAATGGTAAAAGATATAATGATGAGGCTCTATCCGTTAAATGGCGGGGAATGAATATATACGATGTTCTTCAATTAACCGTTGGCGAAGCAAAAGAGTTATTTACAGATAATCAATTAAAACAAGTTATTAACGATCTCATAGACGTAAATCTTAGCTACATTAAATTAGGACAAAGTTTAGATACTTTCTCAGGTGGCGAGCTACAACGGTTAAAAATTGCAAAAACAATAAATCAAAATACTGGAAAATTATTGATCCTGGATGAACCAAGCACAGGACTTCACGAAGCAGATATCGATAATCTAATTGCACTATTTAACAAATTATTAGACAAAGATAGAACCTTGATTGTCTTAGAGCACAACCTGTCCATTATTAGCCAAGCACAATGGATCATTGATATGGGTTTAGGTGGTGGATCTTTAGGAGGAAAGGTCATTTTTCAAGGGTATCCTGCTGATCTACTAAATGTATCAAAATCATATACAGCAAAACACCTACGTAACTATGTAAAGATTTAATTTATCAGAACTCAACTTTCGCAGAGTCAAAATTGAGTTGACCCCAAGCCGGTGTTAAGGTGAAGCTGGTTTAAGTAACGATCTTGCCAACATAGAAAAACACCGCTTCATTTGGTAAAGTGAGATTCATCAAGGCGTACTTGCCGATTTCAGGCTGCGAAAGTTGAGTAGATAAGAATTGATTATATTAATTAATTACCAGCCAGATGATCCGGAAAACTATAAAATATAGATTGAACTTGAAAAATATACAGACAGGGAAAAGTGACGGAGGAGAATTGGAGGAATGACAATGATTGAACATAACAATCTTGAAGAATATCAGGACCCGGTAAATTACGATCTTGAGTTCGGCGGTGAAGAGGACAAATATCAGTTCTACCTTGAGCTTGCCAGATCAAATCCCGGGGAAGTGCTGGAGCTGGCTTGTGGTACAGGCTTAACAACAATCCCGCTGGCGAAAGCCGGCATTAAGATGACTGGGGTAGATATCTCTTCAGCGATGCTGGCCCATGCGCGGCTGAAGGCGGAAGGGTTGCCGGTTACTTTCATAGAAAGTGATGCCCGTACCTTTGAATCGGACAAGCGGTTTGCGATGATTTATTTGACCGGGAATGCCTTTCAGGCATTCTTAAGTGATCAAGACCAGATCGGGTTGCTCGCGACCGTTCACAAGCATCTGCAGCCGGGCGGAATCTTTGCCTTCGAGACCCGTAATCCCAAAGGCACGGAGTTAGCTGATGAAGAGGAGACCGGGTGGGGATCGTTCATAGATAAGGACGGGAATAACGTCAAGGTGTCAGGCACTCAATGCTACGATGCCAGCCGGCAGATCATGCATTGGGTCACTATTCGGGATTGGGGGAATAAGCGGACAACCTCACGGATTTCTTGCCGGTTTACGGATCAGGATGTGCTGCGTTCTTTATTAACCCGTCAGGGCTTCCGCATCGAGCATCAATATGCGGACTGGCATAAAACACCCTTCACACCGACAGCTTCATCAATCATTAGCGTTTGCCGCAAATGATCCAACTATTTCACGCTGTAACGATACCGGAAATAGTTGGATTTTGTACACTTGCTGATGGACGATGGAACCCTGCTGCGGAAGCAGTTGTATAAACAGCACTTAAATTCTCCGATTTCACCCCAAGCAGCGAAAACGCACAATAGCAGATATGCTTTTTCCACTTGCTTCCGTACATCCCTCGTCTATCCCCCGCTGAACATCCGGGCAATGCCCCGGAAGGTATAGGCGAGCACATGCTCCGCCGTGCGGACCGTCAGGGCTGGGGAGCATGACCTCTGCAAGCGGTCCAGCAAGGCTGGCCCGAACAGGTCATGGCTTCGGGAGATTTGCCCGCCCAGCATGATGAAGTCCGGCCGGTAGCCGTCCACGTAAGGCTGGAGCATCTCCCCGAGCCGGGCTCCGAATTCGGCGAATACCCCGCGCGCGGCAGCATTCCCCTCTCTGGCTTCAAGGGCAAGCTCCTTCACATCTAACTCTGCTCCCGGAAGCCCGGCCTCGCCAATCCCCGCTTCACGGGCCAGCTTCAGGATGCCTCTGCGGGAGAACCAATCATCCGCCCTGCCGTTATGATAAGGCTGGTCATACAGCCAGCCGTTCGGCGGGATGCCCGGACCGTATTCCATGATCCGCGAGCTGTCGATGAAGGCGGAGCCGAGCCCGGTTCCGAGCGTCAAGGCCATGAACCGCTCGCGCGGGAATTCCGCACTGACTCCCAGCGCAAACAGGCGGGCGTCATTCTCGAAGCGGATATCCATATCCGGCAGCGGGCCAGCCTCCCCGGAGCTGCCAGCGGACCAGCGTGCGCGTAAGGCTTGGCCCAGATTCAGCCCGTAGATCGCCTCGAATTTGCCAAGCCCCCGGATCAGACAGATCCCCTGCCTATAATCGAACGGGCCGGGAAAAGCCATCCCGATATGATAGCGGCAGTCCGTTACAGCGTCCCGGTACCTATGCTGATACAGGTCGTACTGAGCCTGAAAGATAGACATGAAATGGTCAAGGATCGTCTCCCGGTCCCGGTCAGCCAGGGCGGGGAACTCCATGTCACTGCCTTGCAGCGGAAGGCCGTCCTCCAGCACGCAGGTCTTAATAAAGGTTCCGCCCACATCCAGCGCGAGTACAATATCACGGCTCAAGGAGACTCACATCCCATGCTGCGGAGACACCGGCCTTGATCAGCTTGCAGGGGCCGGAACCGGTATTGACGATGGTGTATTCCCCTAGGACAGCCGGGAGAATATACGATTCCGCATAATGCAGCTCCACAAACACTTCCTCATCCGCAGCAGACACAATCCGCACGGCCTCTCCTTCAACGAGGTTATACATGGTCATTTCGCCGCGTGTATCGTCTTTCCAGGTATCCTTCAGGTGAACACGGTGGACATAGAACAGCAGATCGCTGCGCTGTCCCAGCACATACTCTTCATTCTCCCCTTGCTGCTGCACAAGCACCGGCGAAGGCATGAGCTGCTCTTCAACCCGGGCAGTCTTCTGCGTGAAGTCAATATTGTCGAAGGCGAAGTCGATGTTGATCGGCCGTGGTTTGCCGTCCAGGTCCTTGCGCAGAAAATCATAGATTTTGAAGGTGAACCACCAGGTGGTAGAGGAGATTTCCAGCACCAGATTGTCTTTGCCTGCGGAATGAACGGTTCCGGGCGGGATCAGGAACAGCTCGCCCTTCCGGGACTCATAACGGTTGATATAATCTGTAAGCGGTAGCGGAATGCCCGTCTCCTGGGCCTTCTGCACCTCATGGCGGAACTGCTCAGGTGTGCAGTCTTCAGTCAGTCCCAGATAGACCCCGGAATCCCCCTGCTGCTCCATGATGTAATAGGATTCCTGCTGGGCCATGAATTCATTGAACCGGCTGCGGATATAGTCCTGGGTAGGGTGGACCTGACAGGACAGATTGTCCCCGTCCATCGTGTCCAGATAGTTGAAGCGGATCGGGAAATAATCTCCGAATAAGCCGGTCAGACGTTCCCCCAGAATCGCCGGATGCTCCTGCTGCATGACCAGCAGAAACGGAATTTCCATCTCTTTGCCTTCATACCCTACAAGGATAGAATTCTCGGGGGCAATTGGCTCGAAGCTCCAGGCGCAGTTCACCCAATCCTCCGGCAGATCAGCCAGCTGTTTGAGGAATTGCCCGCCCCACACCCCCGGTGCATAAAAAGGCTTCACCCGCAGCGGCGCCCCGGCAATATCCGAGATCATCCGGCGCAGGGACGGCACGGCAGTCATGACCGGCTGCTTCGGCTGATTCAGGTCGAGGTAGTAGTCCATTTGATCCAGGATTTGTTTGCGGTAGGTTTCGAGAATGGGCCATTCCACAAACAGGGCGATTTTATATTTCTCCACGGCATCCCGGTTCCAGTTAAGGCCGAAACTCAGCAGCTCCTGCCGGTGGCCGGCCTGCTGGTATTCACGCGAGACATCCAGATATAAGGACAGATCGAACCGCCCCTCTCCAAGCCAGTAGGCCCCCGGGCCAAAAACCAGACAGAATGCAGCCGAATCCGTACCCGGCTCCGTCTCACTCAGCCTACGGGCGGCTTCTTCCCTGGCCCCGTCCCGGAAATAATCCTCTATACTGCCGTCAGTGAAATAGCCGAAGGCGCGGTTATCCGTAATATTGGCGGCAAAAAATTCCCGCAGCTCTTCGCCTGACTTGAGATAGCTGCCCGAACCGATGAGGGACACGGAATGACCCGCTTGCTCAAGCGCCTCCACAGTTTTTTGCAGAACAGCTTGAAACGGGGCACCGTGGGTTCCGTCCAAAGCTACATACAGCTTACCGCTTCCCTTCCCGCTGGCGAGCTGAAGCAGGGTAGCGGCAATCGCTGAATAGCCTTCCCGGATCACTGCGGGAGGAGCAGCCAAGGGGATGTCATCCTGAGGAACAGGAATAGGGCTGCGTACAAGGTTGACTGGTCGTTTAACAAACATGGGGAACTCACTCCTTCTAAGGGTTTACAACCATTGTAAGGAGTCCTTGCGGGATTATCTTTGAAGACGGCGTCTGATTTTTTGTACAATCCGGACATTTGCTGACGATTAGCTCTGGTTCTGTCTTCCGTCTGCAAATTGCGATCTGCGGAACCGGGCGGGGGAGACACCAAGCTGCTTGGTGAATACGCGGGTGAAATAGTGCACAGACTCGAAGCCGCAGCGTTCGGCGATGTCTTTGATGGGCAAGTCGGTGTGCAGCAGCCAATCCTTGGCTTGTTGGATTCTTCGTTCCTGAATATAATGGACGAAAGTCTGGCCCAGGCATGCCTGGAAGATCCTCGACAGATGGCGTGGAGAGATATCCAGTTCCAGGGCTACCTGGGCCATATGCAGCGGGGAGGACAGATTGTCGCGGATATAGCGCCTGGCCCGCTCCAAATGGCGGTGCTCCCCGCTGTCCTCCTTCATCGCCCCGGCCTGCAGATGGGGTTCGGAGGAGAACGCCTGCGGGAAGGAATGCAGCAGAGCAAGCGCCAGATGGTTCATCGGCAGCCGGGACACCGCCGCTTCGCTCTCGGCCAGGCTGAAGAGGGTCCGCCAGATTCGGGCAGAGAGTGCGGCAGCTTCTTGCGGGGCTATGGCCTGCCCTCCGGCGGCGAGTTCCTGAAACGGCTTGCGGCCGTCCGCAGAGCTTAAGGCTTCGTCGATTTCAAAGGCAATGAAGAACAGGACCAGCCCCTGCTCACTGCGGATCTGGTGCCAGATGCCCGGACGTGAGCAGAACAGGGTTCCCGGCTGGAGGGGGAAAAGCACATCGTCATCCTGGTAAGAGCCGGTGCCTTGCTGGACATAACAGACTTCAAAAAAAGAATGGCGGTGCAGGGAATTATTATAATGATTCGGCATGAAGCCCCAGTAATGAATATGAAATGAGGTTTGTCCGTCACTGATATTTGAGATATGCTGATTCAAAAGTGCATTGGCTTTGCGGTACGCCAGGCGCATGGCGGGACCTCCTCATGGTGTAGGCTTCATGAAATGATAACGTTTACTTATAATTCTATCAGACATCAGGAGGGAACTCTATGTTTACCATATTGATCGTGGATGATGAGAAAATTGAACGGGATGGCATCCGGGGGCTGATCGCTGACATGAACTACGAGCTGCGGACTATCGAAGCGGAGAACGGGGAGAAGGCGCTGGAGTATCTTCGTCTGAACCCGGTGGACATCCTGCTCACAGATATCAAAATGCCCTTCATGGGCGGTCTGGAGCTGGCGGAGCAGGCCAGCCTGGCGCAGCCCTCTCTGGAAATTATTATCTACAGTGCCTACGGGGAATTCGACTATGCCCGCCGGGCGCTCTATACCAATGCTTCCAGTTATCTGCTGAAGCCGATTGATATTGAGGAGTTCGCCGGGGTGATGTCAGGTGTGATACAGAAATGCGCAGATAAGGCCACCCAGCAGCGCCGCACTGCCGAGCTTATGCAGGGGTATCAAAAAGGTCTGGAGTACGAGAGGGAGAAGTGGCTGACCGATGTGCTGAACGGGGTACAGGTGATCACGGATGATGCCGCACTGCCGTTCGGAGGGCAGAAGGCCGCTCTGCTGCTGATTGATTTCAAGGAGCGTTTCTTTGACCGCAGCTACGAGGCATTTGAGCAGGCGGTGGAGCAGCTCACAGCCGGTGAATATGAGCTGCTGAACCTGAACGAATATCAAAGTGTGCTTATGATCCCTTGTCCAGGCAGCGGCGGACAAAAGAGGATCAGGGACATGAGTGAAGCGCTGGCGGAGCGGATCGCGGAACGCTTTTACCGGCATTGCTGCATCGTATATAGCCGCGTGATCTCCGATTGGCAGGAGGTTTCAGCGTGTTATGAGCAGATGGAGCAGACGCTGGACTACAAATTCTTTTTTGAGGATACGGTGGTGCTGTTTGCCGGTGATGACCTTGCTGGCCGTGTCCCTGAGTTTGTCAGCACAGAGACGCTGATGGCGGATATTAACCAATTCATTACCCATGGAGAATATGCAGGCGCTGCCAAAAGCATTGAGCTTCTGTTCAGCCATTTGAGCCGGAACGGCGGTTCTTCTGCGATATATGTCAAGTATCTGTGTTCGGACCTGGTGCGGAATGCGTTTGAACAGTCGGCCCGCAGGCAGAAGGCGGATTTCCAGCAAACGGTAGAGCGTATCTTCAAAAGCGATTCGATTCTAGAGGTGAAGCAAGTGCTGCTGCAGGCGCTCTCGGAAATAGAACCGGACAGCGGCCCTCCCGATGAGAGCAAACGCCATATTGTCCAGCAGGTCATCCGGATTGTGGAGAAGGATTTCAGGGAGGATATCAGTCTGGAGGTCATCGCCGGGCGCGTATCGCTTAATCCCAGCTACCTGAGCCATTTGTTCAAGAAAGAAACCGGGCAGAGCCTGATCAAATTCATCACTCAGCAGCGTCTGGAACGGGCACGGCATTTACTGGACAGCACCAATATGAAAATCGTCGATATCGCCGAACATGCCGGCTACTGGAGCTCCTCCTACTTCTGCCAGACCTTTAAAAAATATTACGGCATCAGTCCGCAGAAATATCGTGAAATACTGAACGAATAACGGCACCCAGGGGATGGGCAGCGGCCGGAAGTCCAAATGTTCACCGCAGTGACGATAAAGCTTCAAGTTTAAATCTTAAGTGCGTCTTATATAGCTTCCAAATTAATTGACGCGTATCCAAAGAATTTGGGATTTCGCTCCCTTCCAGGCTAATTTACAATTTAACTGTAAGCATGAAAGCGTTTTATAACAAAGTTTGGGAGGGGCATCTATGAGATTGAAGAGAATTCGTGTTATGGCTTTGCTGCTGTCCATGGTATTGGTGCTGGGAGTGCTGGCGGCCTGCGGAAGCAGTCCAAAGGAGGAGAAGGTAGCTGCGCCCGCCGGCAGTGAGTCCACGAATGCCGGAGGCAATGAACCATCCGCCACCGCCAAAGAGGACGATGGACCCTTCAGCAAATATGAAGAACCCGTTACCGTGTCTCTGGGGAGACAGGGCGTATCGGGGAATAACCTGCCGGCAGGAGATACGCTGGAGAATAACAAGTATCTGAAATATGTCGAGGACCGCCTGAACGTAAAGGTGAAATACGATTTCTCGGTGGAAGACCAGGATGCGTATAACCAGAAGGTTACCCTGGCAATCTCAAGCAATTCCCTGCCTGACATTCTGGTGGTGGATGAGCAGCAGTTCAAGAGAATGGCCAAAGCGGGTATGCTGGCCGATCTGACTGAATTATACGATCAATATGCCTCGCCGCTGATTAAGGATTATTACAACTCCTACACGGGAGACCGGGTACTGAACACCGGAAGAATCGACGGCAAGCTGATGGCGCTGCCTAATACCAACATTGACGGCAATTATCAGCTCCTGTGGATTCGCCAGGACTGGCTGAACAAGCTGAAGCTTGAGCTGCCTAGCACCATGGATGAGCTGAAGACTGTGATCAAAGCGTTCAAGGAGCAGGACCCTGACGGTAACGGAAAAGCGGATACCGTTGGTCTGCTTGGCGATAAATCAGTGGTCGCAGACGGCGGCTTCTTCACCTTCGATCCGATCTTCAATGCCAATCATGCCTATCCGAAGAACTGGTTCAAGGATGAGGGAGGAAACATCATCTACGGCTCCACGACTCCAGAGACCAAGCAGGCGCTCTCTGAGCTGAGAGAGATGTATGCGGACGGGTTGATCGACAAAGAGTTCCTGACCCGGAAGTACGAGGATAATGCCGGGCTGGTATCAGGCGGCCGGGCCGGTATCCTGTTCGCCCCCTGGTTCGGAGGCTGGGCGTTGTCTGATGCGGTGAAGGCCAACCCGGAAGCGGATTGGGTGCCGCTGGCTGTGCCGCTGGACGGGGAAGGCAAACGGAATATCGTGCCATCCACGCCGTCGGGAACCTTCATGGTGGTGAACAAGAAGGCGGAACACCCCGAAGCTGCCTTGAAAATGCTCAGCGTGGAGTATGAAGGCATCCGCCTCCTTGATTCTACAGCGCAGGAGCTGTATAAGGATCTGGGTGTAGGCTGGCTTAATTATCCGATTAATGTGCAGCTGGATTATCAGGATTCCCTGGCACGTGATGTTCCGATCTATGAGAAGGCGATTAAGGATAAGAAGCTGGACGATCTGCCGGCCCGCATCCTGCCGAGAGTCAAGGCGGTCTTGAAGAATAATGAGAATCCGAAAAAGGATATTCCCGCTTATGCCGATTCACTGGCCTTCTATACTGCCGCCTCCATCACCGGAGCGAAAGAAATTGTGAAGGTGGAGCCTGTGTTCTACGGCAAGACCGAAGCGATGCTTAAAAAGGGAGCCAATCTGGAAAAACTCGAAAACGAGACCTTTTTGAAAATCATTACCGGCACTTCTCCCCTTGAAGAATTCGACAAGTTCGTGAAGACCTGGAAGAGCATCGGAGGGGATGAAATCACCAAAGAGGTTGCTGAGGCAGTTGAGTCACCATGAGAAGCAGAGCTTCCATCTGGAATTACCACCTGATGCTGCTCCCCGGCATATTGCTGCTCATAGCATTCAGTGTAGTTCCGATGTTCGGAATTGTGATTGCCTTCCAGGACTTTCAGCCTACGCTGGGCATCTTCCACTCGGATTGGGTGGGCTGGGAGAATTTCGAGTATATGTTCAGCCTGCCGGACAGCAGGCTGATTCTCGGAAACACCCTGAGCATTGCACTCATGAAGATCATTGCCGGATTGACCGTTCCCTTTGTCTTTGCCCTGCTGTTCCATGAAGTAGCGAATATTAAATTCAAGCGCACCATCCAGACGATTGTCTACCTGCCGCATTTCATGTCCTGGGTTATTCTCTCAGGGGTGCTGATTAACCTGCTCAGTCTGGACGGCATTATCAATCAGATGATCCAGTGGTTCGGCGGCGATCCGATTATGTTCCTGCAGAGCAATCACTGGTTCCGCTTCGTGATCGTGTCTAGCGATGTGTGGAAGGAATTCGGCTTCAATACGATCATCTACATCGCTGCCCTGACTTCAATCAACACCAATCTGTACGAAGCAGCCGCCATTGATGGAGCGAACCGGTTCCAGCGGTTAACCAATATTACGATTCCGGGTCTGATGACCACGGTGATTCTGCTGGCGACCTTAAGCCTCGGCAATGTGCTGAATGCGGGCTTCGAGCAGATTCTCAACCTGTATAATCCGATTGTCTATGAGTCGGGGGATATCATTGATACTTATGTATACCGTTCAGGATTGCTTGAAATCCAGTATGGACTGGCAACAGCGGTAGGCCTGCTCAAATCGGTCGTAAGCTTTGTGCTGATTGCCGCTTCCTATGGTCTGGCTGCCCGCTTTGCCAACTACCGTATTTTCTGACAGAGGTGATTTGCTGTGATCCGCGGAACCAACCGGACTGTTGATTTTGTGATTTATTGTATTCTAACCGTGATTGCTTTTCTCTCCTTGGCCCCCGTACTGAATACCTTGGCTATTTCGTTCAGCGGCAAGGTGGCGGCCATGTCGGGTCAGGTCTTCTTCTGGCCGGTTGATTTCAATCTGGAAGCCTATAAGTCGGTTATCAGTGACCGGAGCTTCTTCACTTCCTTTGGCGTATCTGTGAAAAGAGTGCTGCTCGGAGGAGCCATTAACCTGCTGGTTACCGTGCTGATGGCCTATCCCT
Source organism: Paenibacillus rhizoplanae (assembly GCF_042684125.1). NCBI lineage: Bacteria > Bacillati > Bacillota > Bacilli > Caryophanales > Paenibacillaceae > Paenibacillus > Paenibacillus rhizoplanae. The sequence continues at coordinate 103,905 of NZ_JBHUKY010000008.1, forward strand.
TATCGAAATCGAACAAACATTTTCCGGGCAGAAATATCTATATGTGGTTCGTTATCTTCTGCATGCTGTTCAACGGCGGGCTGATCCCGTGGTATATGACGATCAATACGTACGGGCTGCTCGATTCGATCTGGGCGCTTGTGCTGCCTACCGCTGTTCCGGTATTCAATGTGATTCTGCTGATGAACTTCTTCAAGGGCGTTCCGAAGGAGCTGGAGGAGGCTGCCGGGATGGATGGGGCGGGGGCGTGGAGAACGCTGGTGACGATTTATATCCCCATCTCCCTGCCCTCACTCGCGACAGTCACCCTGTTCTCGGTCGTCGGCCACTGGAATGCGTTTTTTGACGGGATGATCCTGATGAACCACAAGGAGAATTGGCCGCTGCAAACGTATATCCAGCAATTGATTATCAGCGTGAATTCAATCATGAACACCACAGACCCGGAAGAGATCAAACGTCTGTCGAATATGTCGAGCCAACTGCTCAATGCGGCGAAGGTGATGGTCTCGATGATTCCGATCATGCTGATCTATCCGTTTCTGCAGCGGTATTTCGTCAGCGGAATCGTGCTCGGTGCCGTCAAAGAGTAAGCGTAAACTGCATGTAAGCGGGTGTCCCGTAAGCCGGAAACGGCTGGGGACACCCCTTTGTTGTTTGGGGGAAGGGCTTATGCGGGGCCGCTGCTTTTTCAGATTGTTATTTGCCGGGGGCAATGCTACGTTATAAGGACAAGAGGCTAAAGACAGGAGGGGTAGATCTGGAGCGATTGGGCCGGTTCATCAGGAATTTAAGAATTAAGCATAAGCTGTTTGTCTCTTATCTGCTCGTTATCATTATTCCGCTCAGTGTGCTTGGCTGGTATTCGTATGACCAATCCAGGAATCTGCTCGTTCAGCAGGCCCGGCTGACCTTAACCGACAATGTGTCGGAGATCGCCGCCAATCTGGATTATAAGTTCGGCAAGCTCAATGCCGCGCTGGACTCGTTCACCTTCAACTCCAGTGTGGTGTCCGTCTTCAACAATGATTACTCCGATAATTATTATTATATGTACAATGATCTGAACACTATCGTGGAGCCGCTGTTCAATACGCTTCTGTTCCTGAACGAAGAGATCCGCCAGCTGACGGTGTATACAGGGAATAACATCACGGAACGGAAGAATACGATTCTGCCGATTAGCAGCGTATCCGGGAAGCCCTGGTATGAAGCGGCGATGGCCAGCGGCCAGACGCATTGGATCAAGGAGGGCACGGCCTTGTCCGCAGTGCGGAGAATGGTGGGCGGCTCGGGAACGCAATATGACAATCTGATCTACTTGGGCTTTGACAGCAAGGAGATTTTTGCGGGTCTGACCAATGTGGTCTCTGGTGAGTACGGCGTCCTGGTCGAGAATGGAGCGGGGGAGCCTGTGTATGACTATCACAACGGGCTGCCGTCCTTCGAGTCGGCTAAGGCAGCGGAAGAGCGTGCAAGCGATTTCATTGTGATCTCCCAGGCGCTGGGCGTGACGGGCTGGAAGCTTGTCTTTTATATGCCCAAGAATTCGATCGGTGTCGATGCCAAGACGATTCTCCGCGCCACCATGCTCACGGTCGGGATTTGCCTGCTGATTCTGGTGCCTGCGGTCTGGCTGTTGTCCAATGCATTCGTGAGAAGGATCTACCGTCTGAACCGCACGATGAAAAGGGTGACCCGCGGGGACCTGCATGTGGACATTGTGGTCGATTCCAATGATGAGGTCGGCGAGCTGACCTCGCGGTTCAAGGATATGCTGCAAAGTCTGAATGAGCTGTTCAATGAAGTCTACCGCAGCAAGGTTGTGCAGAAGGACGCGGAGCTGAAGGCGCTGCAGGCCCAGATCAATCCGCATTTCCTCTATAACTCTCTGTCGCTGATCAACTGGAAGGCTATAAGCATTAAAGCCTATGACATCAGTAAAATCACCACAACCCTCTCGAAGTTCTACCGGACGACCCTGAACAGGGGGCAGGATGTGATCAGCGTTCATGATGAACTGGAGAATACGAAATCTTATATTGATCTGCAGCTGATTATGCATGACCACAGCTTCGATGTAGTGTACGAGGTGGACCCGGAGGTGCTTGGCTATCATATGATCAAGCTGATTATGCAGCCGATTGTAGAGAATGCGATTGAGCACGGCGTAGACAACAAGCGGGAGGGGCGCGGCAGGATCAGCCTGCGGGCTTGCTTCGAGGAAGATACGATTGTATTCAGCATTGAAGACAACGGTCCGGGAATGACCCAGGAGACGATGGATACGGTATTAAGCAGGCAATCCAAATCGTATGGACTGTTCAACGCCCAGGAGAGAATCCGGATTTATTTTGGCGAGGCGTACGGGATCACGATCCACAGTGAAATCGGCCAGGGTACGGCCGTGACGGTGAGAATTCCCAAGAGGACCACGTGAAGGATGGAACATTATGTCCGCAAGACTGTAACCTTTTGCCTTACTTGAACGAATAAGCAGTAGACGGCTGGGCAGGAGAGGAGGCGTGTGAGACGAACGGGAGCGAAAGTGAGCGAGGAGAAGGTCCGGTCACGGCGGATGAGGTAGTGGCTTCTCTGCTGGATGAAGAGGCGGTGCTAATCAGGTTCAGGGAAGGGAGCCGGGAGGCGTTTGAATGGCTGGTCCGGCAATACCGGGAGCCTGCTGTGCGGTTTGCGTACCACTTGACCGGGGATTATCATACCGCCGAGGATCTGGCGCAGGACTGCTTCGCCTATCTGCTGGTGTACCCGGAGAAATATGATTACCGGGCATCCTTCAAAACCTATCTGTTTACCATTCTCCGCAACAAGAGCATAGACTCGGTCCGTAAGCGTGCAAGGCAGCAGAGCTTGCCGTATACGGCGGAGAGCAGCAGCGTACATAACCCGGATGAGGGGAATCCTGAACGGCTGGCCATCATCCGGGAAGAGGATGTGGAATGGCGCAGAAGATTGCATAAGATGAAGCCGGACTACGGACAGGCGGTCTATCTGGTGGATGTGGGACGGATGTCTTATGAACAGGCGGCTGCAGTGATGAGCCGGAATCAAGTGAGCTTCAAGGTGCTGCTGCACCGGGCGCGCAAGAAGCTGAGGCAGATCTACGACAAGGAGGAGGGGGATTGTGAAGTCAAACGAACAGGAGCAGCTATTTCTGGATGAGGTCTACCGCAAGGCCCGGCTGCTGGAATACGACAAGCGTGAAGCTCAGAAAGTGTTGTATAACCGCAGGGTGCTGGCCAGACGCAAGATTCTGACAGTCTCAGGCATCACAATCGTTACAGCCATATTTGCCCTGATGATTCGGATCGGTAAGGTGGATCAATGGCTGTGTGTTCTGCTGTCGCTCCTTCTGATTACAACAGGTCTGCTGGTCGAGAAGCTTGAATTGCTGTGGAGTCTGGAGAACGACGGATGAACGGGAGTTGCAGGAAAGGGAGAGAACGGAAATGGAGCTAATTATTAATCATTTGACCAAGACTTACGGAAGCAAGACGGCACTGCAGGATATCAGCTTCCGGGTAGGCGAGGGCATTCACGGCCTGCTGGGGCCGAATGGGGCAGGCAAAACTACGCTGATGCGGCTGCTTGCCACCCTATTAACGCCAAGCTCAGGAACGGTAGAGATAGGCGGGGTTCCCTTGCAGGATAAAGCCCGGGTGCGCGAGCTGGTCGGCTATCTGCCGCAGGAGTTCGCCTTCTATCCCGGAATGACCGTCTATGAGGCTATGGATTATCTTGCGCTGCTGTCCGGGATAGGCGGCCGTTCCGAGCGGAAGCGCAGAATAGATGATCTGCTGGAGCAAGTGAACCTCATGGAGCAGCGCCGGACCAAGGTCAAGGCGCTGTCCGGCGGGATGAAGCGGCGGCTGGGCGTAGCCCAGGCCATGGTGCATGAGCCGAAGCTGCTGATTGTCGATGAGCCGACAGCGGGGCTGGACCCCGAGGAGCGCATACGGTTCCGGCGGCTGCTGGGACGGTTCGCCGAGGGTAGGATTGTTCTCCTGTCGACACATGTCGTTGAAGATGTGGAATCCACCTGCGAGCAGATGACTGTACTGCAAAAGGGAAGTCTGCGGTATCACGGCAGAATAGGCGATCTTACCGCCGCTGCGGCCGGCCGTGTCTGGATCGCTGAGCTGGACCGGGCGCAATGGGAGCGGGACCGCGACCGCTTCCCGGTACTGTCTGCCGTGCCGGAGGGCGCAGGCATGCGGGTCCGGGTGTTGGCCGGGGAGCAGCCCTTTGCCGGGGCGCAGCAGACCGCACCGTCCATCGAAGATGCATACCTCCACCTGATGCGCAGGGAGGAATCCTACGTATGATGGCATTGATCGGCAAAGAGATGCGCATGACCCTGCGCAGCCTCGTATTCTATCTGTTTGTGATCGCCAGCGTGTTCTTCTATTTCACCTCTTATGCTACGGAGGAGACCTGGGGAGAGGTTGGTCCCCCTGCTGCCAGTGTTACCCCGCAGAACTTAGGGACTGCGGAGCAGCCGTATTACGGCTGGAAACAGCCGGATAATACGCTGGAGCTGGCCCAAAGAATGAAGAGGGAAATAGGCTTCGATCTGAATGCGGGAACCACGGATAAGCTGAAGCTGGGGTTCCCCTTAAAGAGCAGGCTTACGGCAGATGAGCAGGAAGCCCTGACTCAGGGTGTCTCCAAGCTCGATCAGATCCTGGAGGCTCCGGACAAGTACACAATGGCGGATGTATACGCTGTTGCCGGGGAAATCGATAAGCAGCTTGGCGGAAACAGCATGTACAAGGCGGGTCTTAGGGACTATAGTTACCCTATTGAGTCCTACGAGGAAGCTGTGAAGGCGCAGGAAAGCATTCTTTCCGGTTATAACGCCAAAGTAAACGCCGGTGAACTGCTGCCCGGAGCCGCACGTTACTTCAGTGACTATATGTCACTGCCGGCAGGGATCTTCCCGGTCTTTCTGTCCGCCTTCCTGCTGCTGCGGGACCGTTCCAGCCGGATGAATGAATTGATCTACAGCCGCAGGGTCTCCCCGTGGGTGTATGTCGGGTCCAAGTTTATCGCCCAAGGGATCATGCTCTCCCTTGTCTACCTCATTCTGGCTGTCATCGGGGGCTGGCAGACGGTGCATACACTTGGGCTTACAGGTCAGACGGTGCAGGCAATCCCGGTCTTTCTCAGCTATACCGCCTGGTGGCTGTTGCCCACCCTATGGGTCTCGGTAGCCTTCGGGATGTTCGGCTCCATGCTGTTCCGCCGGGGCATTGTGCCTATTGCCCTGCAGATCGTCTGGTGGTTCGTATCCGTACTGCCGCTAATGGGCTCTTACGGACTGAACCGGCTGTTCATCCGGTTCAACTCACCGGATGACTATCAGCTGTACAGAGGCTGGGCGGATGAGATTGCGCTTAACCGCAGCTTCTACCTGCTGCTGGCTATTCTACTTACCGCCGGGGCAGCCTGGCTCTGGGAAAGAAACCGCAGCCGTATGGATTCGGCACAGTCACTTGGCAGGAAAAAGACGAAGCGGACTCCGGCGGTCCCCGCACCCGGAGCACTGAGATGAGCCGGCAGATCATCGCTCCGCTCGCCCGCTACAACCTCAAGCTCACAGTACATTATTCCTGGTTATTGTCAGCAGCACTTCTGGTTGCTATACCGATATTCATTGAGCCTGTGCTAATGGACAGGCTTCAGGTGGCTAAGCTGGGAGAATTACTGTTCAGCCTGCTGGGACTGATAGTCTACCCGCACCTGGGTCTGTTGGAGGATGGAGGCATCCAGGAGGTGCTCTATGCCAAGCGGGTACGTCATCTTCCGTTATTTCTGTTCCGCTGGCTGCTTACCGCTCTCTATATCTTCCTCGCAGCTGCTGCTTTGTTCACCTGGATACATGGACACGGCGCGGATTTCGAGCTATGGCCGATGGTGGGAGGGGCGGCAATCACCGCCCTTATGATCGGGTCAGCCGGGCTGACCGCCACCCTTCTGGCCGGGAACCTTTCGGCTGGATATATTGCCGGCTTCGCTTGGTATCTGCTGGATTTCACCACCAAGGGCAAACTGACCGGACCCTTTTACCTGTTCGGCCTGCTTAATGAACCATGGGATAACGGTAAGTGGCTGCTTGCCGGTCTATCGCTGACGTTGGCACTCTTCTGTGCCTTCTGGCTGCCGCGCAGGAGACTGGACTAACCTATAACCTCCGCCTTGACGTCATGAAAGTGACCAGGGCGGTTTTTTGATAGAATTTATATGTTTTGGGGTCCCCGCAAAGTACCTGAGTCATCATCGAAGCTAAAGCCCCACTTTGTGGGGTCATTTTGTGTGTGGATATGCACGTTTCCGGCGGCAAGCTTGCCCTGTGCATCTTCATTAGAGGGACTTTAGGTCTGGAGCATATTTTCCGAAAAAAAGGTATAATGTTACTAAATTATGTCCCCCACTTTCTCAGAGGAGGCTCTAGCTTTGTCCGACACACTATTTAAGCACTTGTACTTGCGGTCCTCAATAGGATATGCGGCAGTATCCATTACGGATGGTACTATGCTCATGGCCAACCCTGCGCTTTGCGGGATGTTGGGATACACCGAGACCGAACTCAAGGAGCTGCGTTACCAGGATATCGTCTATCCGGACGAAGGGTATACCCTGGATCACGGGCAGATGATGAATGATATAATAAGCAGCCCAGATAGGGCTATAGATACCGAAAAGCGGTTCTTACATAAGAATGGAGAGATGATCTGGGTTGCCCTGCATCTCTTTCTGATCATTGATGAACAGACCGGCCGTCCCTCCCATCTGATTGCGGAGCTGACGGAGCACACCCCGGATAGGATTTCATTCGCCGTTCTGGGCGGAACGCTGCCCGGCAATGCAGCAAGCGACCGCGAAGCGGATGCGCTGGAAATGACCGGGCGCCGCCGGATGGAAGAGCAGCTCCGCGAGAGCGAGAGCCGCTACAAGTCGCTTTTCGAATACAATCCGTCTGCCATCAGTGCCATGGATCTGCAGGGGTACATACAGTCAATGAATGCCAGTCTGGAGCAGCTGACCGGATACAGCAGGGAGACCCTGATGCATTCCAGTTACTGTGAGATTATTGAAGAGGATGAGCTGGAGCATGTGAATATGCGGTTTCTGGCGGCAGCCGGAGGCATGGCCCAGACCTTTGACACCCGGGTGATCCGTCACGACGGGGAGAGAGTGGAGGTGGGGATGATTTATGTCCCTATGCTGATTGATCATGAGGTGGTCGGCGTATTCGCCATTATCAGTGATATTACAGAGCCTAAGCGGTATCTGGAGCAGATTGAGAAGCTTAGCTATGAGCATGCGCTGATCCTGAACTCCGTGTCTGAGGGGATTTTTGGCATGAATCTGGAGGGGGAGACCGTATTTATCAATCCCGCTGCGTCTGTCATGCTCGGATATAACCCTGGGGAGCTTGCCGGCAATATTAAGCTGCATACGATAGCGCAGACCTGGATGGACGGCGTGCTGTATCCCGGAGGACACCGGACGCTGGCGGAGCTGCTCAAGACCAACCTCTCTTATGAGCAGGAGCAGGAAGGGATCTTCTGGCGTCAGGACGGCTCCAGCTTCCTGGTCAAATACCGGATGACGGCACTATATGATAACGGCGAGCACAAGGGTGCGGTGGTGGTCTTCCGGGATATCACCGAGGAGAAGGCCGTGGAGCGTGCCAAGGATTCCGCGGAGAAGGCCGACCGGGCCAAGTCGGAGTTTCTGGCGATTATGAGCCACGAGCTGCGCACGCCGATGAATGGAATTATCGGGATGGCCGATCTTTTGTCGGGAACAGAGCTTACGGAGGAGCAGCAATATTATACCCAGATTATTATTAAAAGCGGCGGCGCGCTTGTACATATTCTCAACGAGGTTCTGGATTTCAGCAAGATTGAATCCGGTATGATGACGCTGGATCTGCAGCCGGTCGATATCCGGCAGGTGGTCCAGAACGTATGCGAGCTTTTTTATCCGCGTATCCAGGAGAAGGGGCTGATTCTGCGCAGCGATATTGAGCGCAACGTTCCGGCGGTTGTCATCACCGACGAAACCAGGCTGAGGCAGGTTCTGGTGAACCTCGTCGGCAATGCGGTCAAGTTCACGGAAGAAGGCGAGGTCGGCGTCTGCGTGAAGCTGGAGGCTGCCGGGGAGCCGGGCACACTGATTCTGAGGTTCTCGGTGACCGATACCGGGATTGGCATTCCGCAGGGCAGCCAGAACCTGTTATTCCAGTCCTTTTCCCAGCTTGACCCTTCGATCAACCGCAAATACGGCGGGACAGGACTGGGGCTGGCGATCAGCAAGAAGCTGGTCGAGCTGCTGGATGGTGCGATTGGTGTGAACAGCGTCGAAGGGGAAGGCTCGGAGTTCTACTTCACCATCGGCGTGATGTATTCGGTGGAGGAGTCCGGCCAAGCGCTGCTGGGGGGAGTTGCTGCTGCTCAGGAGTATAAGGGCGGAATCTTCAATCTGGATCGTCCCGAGGGTCAATACGGTCCGTTGTCCATTCTTGTCGCGGAGGATCATCCGGTGAACCAGCAGATCCTGCAGACTTTTCTCAAAAAACGCGGCTACACCTCAGACCTGGCAGTGAACGGGGAGCAGGCGGTAGAAGCGGTACGGTCCCGGCATTATGATCTGGTGTTCATGGATATTCAGATGCCGGGCATGGACGGGATTGAAGCGACCCGTCTGATCCGCGAGGCGATGGGGCTGTCCCCGGTGATTATTGCCGCCACCGCTTTTGCCCGGAAGGAAGATGAAGAGATGTGCCTCCGGGCAGGTATGCAGGACTTTATTCCCAAGCCGATCCGTGGCGAAGAGCTGGACAGAGTGCTGAGGGAATGGTCCGGCAGCATCCGCAGATAATCTTGTAACATAAAAGGCCAGATAGCTGGCAGGCAAAGCAAGTGTTTTTCACGTTGACAGCTTTACCTTGTCTGCATTACTATTATATAAATCGTAAACATTACGAATATATAACGGTAAGCGAAAGGGTCAACAGAGTGAAAACGATGAAGCGCGGAGATTTCCTGCTGATTCTCATTGTCTTGCTGGCCGCCGGCTCCATCTACGGCTACAAGTGGTTCTCTAACCACAATCATCCGTATAAGCAAGGGGAGCTGGAGGCAGTAATCACAGTGAACGGCAAAGCCTACAAGACTGTCCAGCTGACCAAGGAAGAGCAGATTATTGATATCCGCACTACATATGGTCATAACACGCTGAAGGTATACGATTATGGTATTCAAATGACCTATTCCGATGCTCCGCTGACCATTGCGCTGGACATGGGATTCATCTCCAGGCCGAAGCAGCAGATCATCTGCATTCCGGCCCGTCTCCTGGTGGAAATCTCGAACCCGGACTCTTCGCTGGAGGATGACGATGCGCTGGACGCAGTCATCTAGTTAAGGCTGCAGCTCTTTCCATGCCGCTGCGGCATCGGCATTCGTATACACATAAGGTGTGGACGGCGCTGCCACTGCGGTTATACTCTGCGGAGCGATCTGCAGGGTCTCCATTCCCTCACGGAGCGTCACATGAAGCTTGCCCCGAACCTCAATCCAGGTATCGGCGGGCAGGCTTATTTGTGTACCCGGCGCAAGAAGAATGCCGAAGGGGGTGGCATCTGCCGTACAGCATTGAACCAGGAAGCGGCTGACTGCATAGCCGGATTGGCCGGACCCCTGCGGCTCGTGGTACAGGAAGCCGGATACGGAGATTTCCTTGCCCTCGAACTGCGATTTGTAGAGATTAAGGGCGCCCAGCGTTTCCGAGAAAATCTCAGGGAACACAGGGATGACGGGCTGCCGGTACAGCTGACCGGCCAGCTCTGCAAATTCGGCCTCATAAGGGTTGGCCGGAGTGAATCTGTCCCCGGTGGCGGACTCTACAGCAGTGTATGACAGGGCAAGGCCTTTCTTGGCCGCTGCGGCACTGCCGAGTGCCCGGTCGGGCAGCAGGAAGCCGAGCAGCAGCGGAAGCAGGAACAGGCTGTACAGCGCGGAGCTGCCCAGGATGGAGCGGGGCAGGCGGTGCTCACAGTCGCAGAGGGCGGAGCTTCTGCCCAGCACAGCTTGAAGCCCCAGGCTGAGCGCCATCAGGGAGAGCGGAACCGGGCATAACCTGATCCAGCGGGCCAGCTTGGGCGCAACATAATAATGGAGCGCGTCCTGCTGGACCAGATGTCCTATATAGAGGGCGAAGGCGAGCAGAATAACCGCCCTGAGTACATAGTGAAACCGGATGCTCCCGGAATTATTCATGCAGATCCTCCTCCAGATATTCGGAATTTCAGTGCAGCTACAGCCAGAATGAAGCCAGCACGGAGCCGGTGAAGACGGCCGCGGCAATGAGGAAGAACAGGTACAGGGCGAATCTGGTTTTGAACAGCGAGAGCAACATCAATGCGTTCTTGAAATCGAGCATCGGTCCCAGCACCATGAAGGCGAGCAGCGCCCCGGCCGGGAAGGTATGCAGGAAGGTGGACGCAACGAAGGCGTCGGAGGTGGAGCAGAGCGAGAGTGCGAAGGCCAGTCCCATCATGAACACGTAGGAGCCGAGCGGACGGTCACCAATGGCGGACAGGCTGCTCTGATTCATGAAGGTCTGGATGCCCGCAGTCAGCAGACAGCCGATAATCAGGAATTTGCCCATCTCAAAAAATTCATCCGACGTATGCACCAGGACCGCCGCCGCCCGGCCGCCGCGCAGAGTCCCATGCTGTTCTTCCCTTTCCTCCCGGCGGATGGATAAGCGCAGCGGTGACCTGCGGACGGTCCCGTAGATGATCAGGCCAATACATGCCGCCACAGCAAAAGCCAGTCCCATTCGGCTGTAGGCCAGCTCCGGATGGGAGCGGAAGGCCGTCAGGGTTGCCCCGTAGACGACCGGATTGAGGATCGGACCGGACAGAATGAACACGATGGCGACGTAGAGCGGCATACCCTTGTGCATGAGGCGGCGGACCAGCGGAATCATCCCGCATTCACAGACGGGGAAGAGTATTCCGAGCAGGCAGCCGAAGAGTATCGCCGGAACCGCGCGGCGCGGAATCCAGCGTGAGATCAGCTCGTCCGGCACGAAGACGCGGAGCAGGGAGGAGAGCAGTGCGCCCAGCAGGACAAACGGCAAGGCTTCCAGCAGAATGCCGAGGAATGCGGTTTTGAATGTCTCTACATAGCCGTTGTCGAGCAGGCCCAGATGCCTGGGGAGCCACAGGCTGCCCGCTGTGAGCAGAAAAGCGGCGGAAAAGAGCAGCGGGAATATTTTAATCGGATTAAGGGTTGTCAAGGGTTCATCGGCTCCTTCCCGCACAGGGGTCTTAGCTGAACAAGGCCGCCCAGCTGCGGCTGATCGCCTTCTCGTCCAGATTCAGGCCAATGCAGACGATATAAGGCTGGCCCGGGTAGCTTGAAGCCTCCCAGGAGATGCGGTTACCCGCGAGCTGCACCAGTTGCACGGAATCCTCGCCTGCAAGCCGCACATGACCCTTGGCCCGGAGCAGACTGTAGCCCCATTGCTGCAAAAATTGCTCCAGCTCCTCCCGCCGGAGGCTTCCGGCCCATGCCGGGGGAACGGTTAACGTTACTGCCGCCACTTGGGAAAAAGAGCTGTCCGTCCCGGATACCGGCTCATGTACTGCCGTTGCACTGCTGCCGCTGCTACTGCCCGTGTTCATCCGCTGGAGGGCGGCACCGCTGACATTGCCGGGGCCGCGCCGGGGAGCAGAATCCTTCAGTCCGCGCACGGCGATGCCTGTCAGCAGCGGCGCGAGATTAATCTGACTGTAGTGGGTGAAGACAATTTCGGATTCCGAGTTTTGCTTGTAGACCATTTTCTCGATCTTCCACAGGGTCTCCGGTTCAACCAAATCGCTTTTGTTGACGATGATGAGATCGGCGGTGGTGATCTGCTGGCGCAGCGTGCGGACGAGCTGCTTGTCGGATGAGAAGCGGCTGCTGTACTCCAGGACATTCTCCGCATCCAGCAGCGTGACGGCGTGGTGCAGCTGCAGCCGGTCTGCCAGCGGCGGTGTAAGCAGTGACCTCACGATCTCGTCAGGATCGGCTACTCCTGTAAGCTCGATGTAGATGATGTCCGGGCGGCGTGCCAGCAGGGCGGTCAGGCTGCGCGGCAGCTCCTCCTTGCGGCTGCAGCAGATGCAGCCGTCCAGCAGCTTTTCCACACGGGTGCCGGTACTCTCCTGCAGGATATAGCCGTCCACATCCTTTGCGCCCAGCTCATTCATGATTATCCCCGGGTTCAGGCCCCTCCGCTTGCTCTCCTTCAGCAGACTCAGCAGCAGGGTCGTCTTTCCGCTCCCCAGAAATCCGCTCAGCATAATCACAGGTATCTTCATCGCTCACTCTCCCGCTCCAATAGTACCGTCCCCATAAGAAGGCGGCCAAGCCGTTTTCACTTGTAATTCCATCTATACGTCAAGCTTCTTCAGGAAAGACCACTAATCTAAGAGAGCCCGAATGTTCCGGGACAGCTGTTGACAGCGGGGGGCCGGAGCATGTAGAATGTGTAAATCGTAATAATTACGATTAAACAGAAGGGAGCTTGATTGAAATGAGAGTAATCGTTACCTTGGCCTGTACGGAGACGGGCGACCGCAACTATACCACCACGAAGAATAAGAGAACGACACCGGAACGTCTGGAGATGAGAAAATATTGCCCGCGCCTGAAGCGCATCACGCTGCACCGGGAGACCCGCTAAGACGCTTAGCCGCGCTATTGTGAAAATATAATGTACAAGGAGACTACTATGGACAAAATTCCTGTAACGGTGCTAAGCGGATACCTTGGTTCCGGCAAGACGACACTGCTCAATCATATTCTGCATAACCGTGAGGGCCTGAAGGTGGCCGTTATCGTCAATGATATGAGTGAAGTGAATGTGGATGCGAATCTGGTGAAATCCGGCAGTAGCCTCTCCCGCACAGAGGAGAAGCTGGTGGAGATGTCCAATGGCTGCATCTGCTGCACCCTCCGCGATGACCTGCTGCGCGAAGTGAATCATCTCGCCTCGGAGGGGCGCTTCGATTACATTCTGATCGAATCCTCCGGCATCAGCGAGCCGGTCCCGGTGGCCCAGACCTTCACTTACCCGAACCCGGAGCTGGATATCGACCTGACGGAGCTGGCCCGGCTGGACACGATGGTGACGGTGGTCGATGCCAACCGCTTCTGGCATGATTTCGCCTCAGGCGACAGTCTGCTGGACCGCAATATGACGGCGGGCGAAGGCGACTTCCGGGATATCGTTGATCTGCTGATCGATCAGATCGAGACCTGTGATGTGCTGCTGCTCAACAAGTGCGATCTGGTGGAGGAGCAGGAGCTGAACAGGCTGGAGGCGGTTCTGCGCAGACTTCAGCCGCGGGCGAAGATCATCCGTACGGTAAATGCACAAGTGGAGCTATCCGAGATTCTGAATACGCGGCGGTTCGATTTCGAACAGACTAGCCAGTCGTCCGGCTGGATCGCTGAGCTTGCCAAGGAGGAGCACACACCAGAGACTGAGGAATACGGCATTACCTCCTTCGTCTACCGCCGGAGAGCACCGTTCCACCCGCAGCGGCTGAGCTTCTTCTTCAGCAACTGGCCCACTGAGGTCGTCCGGGCAAAAGGACTGGTCTGGCTGGCAGCCAGCGGTGATCTGGCAGCGACCATCAGCCAGGCGGGGCCGTCCATCCAGTTCGGTCCCGCCGGTTACTGGCTGGCTACCCTACCGGAGGAACAGCAGCAGGAGGTGCTGGCTGCGGAACCGGATGTGCTGGCGAAGTGGGACGAGCAGTGGGGCGACCGGCTGAATGAGATCGTCTTCATCGGAGTCCAGATGAACCGTGAGGATATCGAAGCCCGCTTGGACCGCTGCCTGCTGACCGCAGAGGAGATGAAGCAGGACTGGACGATATTCAACAACCCGCTTCCTTGGCAAGTAGAGGAGCTGCTTGCTGCGGGACAGGAATAGCGGCTTCTGTAAATGAGAGTCTGGAAAGCCGGAATCCTTTGTGCGGATTCCGGCTTTGTGCTGATTAGGGATTAGGTGCAGGTGCACATAGGCCGAATGAATGCAGCCTGAATGGCTTGGATTTCGATGTTTTGCCGCACGCAGGTTCGGATCGAGTAAAGTTAATCAGTGTGATTACGATTAATTTGTTGTTTTGGGTTTACAAATCGTAATGATTACGATAATATCAATGAAGTTGAAACATAATCGTAAGTATTACGAATAGATAAGAATAATTTAGTTAAGTTAGTGCCGTGGAACATACTTGGATCAAACCAACAAGTGTCAAACAGAAGACGCGGCAGTAACTACGGCAGCAGCCGTAGGACCAAGCACGGGATCGAGCACAGAATCATGCACGGGAGCGTGGTGGCAGTGCCACTGCGGGCAGAAAGAAAGGGGGAGGAACGATGATTTTGTCATCCATCAGGGATGTGGTGTTTGGTTACGGGGATGAGCCGGTCATTGACCGCTTGTCGCTGGATCTGGAGGCCGGACAGTTCATTGGGATTACCGGACCGAACGGAGCAGCGAAGACCACGCTGCTGAAGCTGATGCTGGGCTTGCTGAAGCCTTGGAGCGGAACGGTTACTCTGAACCGGGAAATTACCGGAGGGAGCAGGCTGGAAATCGGCTATGTACCGCAGCAGGTAGCCTCCTTCAATGCCGGATTTCCGAGCAAGGTGATTGAGCTGGTCCGTTCCGGCTGTTATTCCAGGCTGGGGTTGTTCCGCCGCTTCACTAAGGAGCAGGAGGCACTCGTAGAGAGCAGCCTGCGGCAGGTGGAGATGTGGGAGTACCGTAACCGGAGAATCGGCGAGCTGTCCGGCGGGCAGAAGCAGCGGATCTGCATCGCCCGCGCGCTGGCCCAGCAGCCGCAGGTGCTGGTGCTGGATGAGCCGGTAACGGGGATGGATGCTGCCAGCCGCACCGGATTCTATGAGCTGATGCGGCATTATGTCAGCCGGCATGGCCGGACTGTCATTATGGTTACACACGGCCTGGAAGAGACAAGTTCCTATCTGGATACCGTGATTACACTGGAACGCAAGGAGCAGGAGGGTTGGACATGCTTGGTTACGAATTCATGCAACGCGCATTTTGGGCAGGAGGCCTGATCGGGCTGATCGGACCACTGCTGGGAGTCTACCTGATGCTGCGCAGGCAGGTGCTGATGGCCGATACGCTGTCTCATGTCTCCCTTGCCGGAGTTGCACTGGGTTCCGTGCTGGGATGGAATCCAGCTCTGAGCGGCTTCGTTGTAGCTGTAGCAGGAGGATTGATCATTGAACAGCTGCGCCGCTCTTACCGTACATACAGCGAGCTTCCGGTAGCCATTATTATGACCTCCGGCCTGGCGCTGGCCGTCGTGCTGATGAGCCTGAAGCAGAATTTGACCAAGAGCTTCAGCTCTTATCTGTTCGGCTCCATCGTTGCTGTAAGTGATACTCAGCTTAAGCTGATAGCCGTGGTGGCCGCAGCCGGTCTACTCTACTTCATCATTCTGCGCCGCCCGCTGTACAGCCTGACCTTCGACGAAGAGACCGCCGCTATCAGCGGTGTCCATACCGGATGCTTGTCCTTCTCGTTCGCTGTACTAACCGGCATGACCGTTGCCGCAGCCATGCCGGTGGTGGGAGTGCTGCTCGTATCCGCTCTGATTGTGCTGCCCGCTTCCATCGCGCTGCGGATGGCCTCAGGCTTCACGGCAGCTATCATAATCTCCGTCAGCGTGGGGCTGACCGGTGTGTTCAGCGGGCTTACAGCTTCCTACTATATCAATACGCCTCCAGGAGGCACGATTGCACTCATTCTGCTGGTATTTCTGCTGCTGGCCATTGCGGTGCAGAAGCTGATCAGGCTGCGCAGCCGCAGCCAGTATTCATCTACAAACTAATGAAGAAAAGGGGTCTTACAACATATGATAAAATTCAAATCCATAGCAAAGTCCAATTCGGCCGCACAGTCCACATTCAGAATCCGTCAGCTTGCCGCCTTGTCCCTGACCGCCATGCTGGTGATCTCCGGCTGCGGTAACAACACTGCATCGAAAGCCGCTTCAACCAGCAGTCAGGGGGCTTCACCATCGGCTGCGGCCGAAGCTTCATCTGTACCCGCAGCGGATAAATTGAATATTAAGGTTAGCTTTTACCCGATGTACGAATTCACGAAAAGCATTACCGGCGACCTTGCCAATGTGGAGGTGCTGGTCCCGCCCGGAGTCGAGCCGCATGACTGGGAACCGACTGCGAAGGATATGGCCGATATTTCGGATGCAGATGTGCTTGTCTATAATGGCGCAGGCATGGAGGGCTGGGCGCAGCAGATTGTGGACGGTGCTGCCGGAAGTGATCTGATTACGATAGAGGCGAGTAAAGGACTCCAGATTATTGAAGGAACAGAGCACGAACATGAACATGAACATGAACACAGCCATGAAGAGGAAGCTGCGGCTGAAGCAGACCACGATCATGAACATCAGCATGAGGAATCCGCAGCTGAAGGAAGCGGTCACGACCATTCCCATAATGATACAGCTGCCGGTGAAGCAGACCATGACCACGATCACGACCACGACCACGATCATGGCGGTCTCGATCCGCATGTCTGGCTGGACCCGGTGATGGCTATCAAGGAGGTCCGCATCATTGAAGCAGCACTCTCCGCAGCTTTTCCCGGAAATGCAGCCGCCTTCCATGCTAACAGCGATGCTTATATAACCAAGCTGGAGAAGCTGGATCAGGATTTCAGAGCCGGGCTTCAGAACACGAAGCGTAAGGATTTTATTACCCAGCATGCCGCCTTTGGTTATCTGGCACAGCAATATGGCTTGACTCAGGTGCCGATTGCCGGATTGTCGCCGGAGCAGGAGCCGTCTGCTGCACAGATGGCCAAGATTGTGGAGTTCGCCAAGGCGAATAAGGTGACTACGATCTTTTTCGAGACCTTGGTCTCCTCTAGTGTCGCCGATACTATTGCCCAGGAAATAGGAGCCAAGACCGCCGTGCTGAATCCAATCGAAGGATTAACAGAGGAAGACGCTGCTCAGAATCTCGATTACCTGAGTCTGATGAGGCAGAATCTTGAAGCGCTAATCCAGGCGTTGAACGAATAAGAACGAAGGAGCTGATCTATAGTGGCCAAGAAATCAAAGGTTGTAAAGGAACAGAAGCGGCAGGAGCTGGTGGCGAAGTACGCTGACAAGCGCAGAGAGCTGAAGGCGGCGGGCGATGTGATGGCACTGCAGAAGCTGCCCCGGGATTCCTCAGCCACCCGTCAAAAGAACAGATGCAGCGTGTCGGGCAGACCGCGTGGCTATCTGAGTACATTCAAGATATCCCGGATCGTCTTCCGGGAGCTGGCGCATAAGGGGCAAATTCCCGGCGTTACCAAGTCCAGCTGGTAGGCTGTTAACTTCATAGATGCTATAACGGCAAGACGGCTGATCTCTCTGTGCTTCAGGAGACAGCCGTTTTGCTGTGTCCATAGACTTTGCCGGATCGGGCAGAGTGGATTATGATAGGAGAATAGTATTGTCCTACTGAAGGAGGCTTACCTATGAGCTATACCGATACTTTTATCCGGATTGCTGAAGATTGCCCAGTGGAGACCGGCACCATCCCTGTATCTGATCGTCTGCTCCCGCCTGCTCATGTCATCCAGTATCATCTGCTGGCGGGCTCGCCTTACCGTTATAACCATGAAGAACTGCTATACCAGGTGTATGTGCGGCACAAGGCAATTCCAGAAGCGGAGCATGAATCACGCCGGGAGGAGATCTGGACGGCGCTGTTCTCGAAGAATCATCCGTGCCTGCGGGCCTCCATGCTGCCCAAGAAATACGGCTGGGGTGTCCATTACGATGCTGAGGGGAAGATCGCACTCTATGCCAAAGAGTCTCCAAAGTATGATTATTACACTACCAAGGATGAAGCCGGAGTGAAGCTGCTGAATGCCATGCGGAATAAGCGGAGTTAATCTTAGGACCGCGCAGGATCATATTCTGAACCATAGAAAGAAGGAGCTGCATGACCGGGTACTGGAGTAAAAGATTTGCGCAGGAGGGGATGATCTGGGGGAGTGAGCCAAGCACGACCGCAGCATGGGCGAAGCGAAAATTCCAGGAGTCAGGAGTATCCACTGTGCTCGTTCCGGGTGCCGGGTATGGGCGGAATACCAAGGTATTCTCTGCTGATTTTACAGTATACGGCATAGAATTAAGTAAACCAGCGCTTGAGCTTGGCGCAGCATGGGACCCTGGAACTAGCTTTATTGCAGGCTCGGCACTGGAGCCGCAGCTGGGGCAGCCTGTGGATGCCGTTTACTGCTACGATGTTCTGCATTTATTCCTCGCGGGGGACCGCCGCAGGCTGATTGAGGCCAGTCTCAGTCAGGTCAGAACTGGAGGACTGCTCTACTTCACCAGCTTCTCCGATGAAGACCGCCATAACGGCTGCGGACGAGAGCTGGAGCCGGGTACTTTTGAATATAAAGAGAATAAATATGCCCACTTCTTCAGCGATGCCGATTTGCGGGAGCATTTTGCCGGGACAGAGATTCTGGAGACAGGTTCGTTTACCGAATCACTACAGAGCCCGCAGGGCGGGACTCATCAATACATACTAAGAACGATCCTTGTGCTCAAACGGTAACTGCCTTCTGCTTAAGAAACGCCAACATGGCCCCTCCCTGCGGCGAGAAGGACCTTACTGTGAACCTGATGCTGTACGTGATCCCTCTGCATCCAGCGGCTTCCTATTAATGAAGTTAATGCAGCTCGCAGTCGGCGAACAGGATATGCCGCGGAATGCGGAAGAAATTCTCGGCCTTCTCCTGTAGAGCCAGGGTAGGCAGATGGCAGTGGTGCAGCCACTTGCGGAAGGTACCGGGATGGACGCCGATCCAGATGCTGACATCGGTTACAGAGAAATCATAAACCATGCAGAGTCCGGTCAGAATCGCGTTGTGCTGCGGTGAATGGGCGAGCGTTCTTTTCATGAAACGGGATGGGGTCGGCTGGCACACAATCGGACTTTGCCGCAGAAGAGCTTCATTGAACAGGATATGGGGCGGATAGCCTAAATGGCGGCAGACCTTGTCCAGATTGGTTCTGGAGGGAATGCGTCCTTCATAGACCCATGCGCTTACGCTGCGTGAGGAGACGGAGAGCTCTTCTGCGAGCCGGGAGAGCTTCATGTCCTTGGCCATCAGGATGGCCAGCAGAACGCGGTTGCGGATCTGGCTGCGTTTGGGGCGGCGAAATCTTTTGACCCGTACGCCTTGTCCAAGATATTTGCGGTTGATCAGAGACCAGGCCTGAATTTTATGTGTTTCTTGCTGATTTTTAGCCATAATACCTCCGGGTGTACTGATTTAATGAAGTGACGTATCATCTAGTTTAACTGTTATGACTTTACCATTTCATTACGGCATTCGTCCAGAGTGCAAAGCTCCTGTTTTGGTCATGAACCAAGATTGTTTCAGTAATGCAGCGGTTTATGATATATTTTGAGTAATCCATTTCACATTAATCAGGCTGGGAGCGGGATAGATGATCAAGCATATTGTTTTCTTCAAATTAAAGGACCGGTCCCCGGACAAGGTCGCAGAGACGGTTGCAGTCCTCCGTAATATGGAAGGAAGAATTCCGCAGCTGCTGTCCATTGAAGTCGGGGCCGATCTGATTCACTCGGAGCGTTCGTTCGATATCGCCCTGGTCACGGTTGTTGCCTCGATGGAGGATTTGCAGGCGTATCAGGTGCATCCGGCCCACAAGGAAGTCATTGCCTATATCAACGAGGTCAAGGAGCTGTCAATAGCGGTCGATTACGAGATCTGAGACTGCAAGTACTTGCAAGGCTGGAACCCATTAATCACGGAAAGCGGTGAGCGGAATGCGCGAGCTTGAGTATCCGATGGAAGCTTTGACGTATTTGATTGTTTTTATGGCGGCATGTGTCGTGATGGTGTTCTGGCTGAAGCGCCGGGGCAGGCGGGGGAAATAACGGCAGTTCATGTTAGGGAAGGTCAATAAATACCGCAGGGTGGAGGGTCAGCTGTGTATTATGTCAACCGGAAGCAAATAGAAGTTATACTTGAACAGATTCCTGATCTTAAGCGAGGTCTAGCACATGCAGCTTCTTCCTGGGACGGCAGTACGCTGCTGGGTCTGGTGCAGGAACGGTGTCTACATCTGGCCGTTGAAGTCGTGACGGATGTGGGCAGCTGTCTGATTGACGGGTTCATTATGCGTGATGCCGGAAGCTACGAGGATATTATATCTATTATTCATGAGGAAAAGGTGCTGGGAGACAGCGGGATCTACGAGGATCTGACTTCACTTGTAGCCTTGCGCAAGCCGCTGGTTCAAGATTATTTTGTGTGGGAACGTAAGAAGCTGCACCCCATGACTCTGACGCTGCCGGATATTCTGGAGAAGTTCGCCTGCGAGGTGCGCAGGTATCTGGATCAGGAGCTGGGCAGCGGGGTCACGGGCTAGCTGAAGCCGGAGCCGTGTGCATATAGACAGAAAGGAGGTCCTTTATGGCGAAGAAGAGTCAGGAGAGCGGTTCAACCCGGCGGATGATTATGACCCTGCTGAAGAAGAGGGGGCCGCTGACCATTGGCGCTCTGGCGGAAGAGCTGGGCATTACCGAGATGGGTGTCCGCCGCCATGTGCTTCAGCTGGAGCAGGAGTCGCTTGTAAGGACCAAGGTCGTGCGCCAGGCGATGGGACGTCCGATGCATGTATATTCGCTTACTGAGCGGGCGGAGGATCATTTTCCCAAAAGCTATCACAATCTGGCGCTGGAGCTGCTGCGGGAGCTGGATCACGGGAGCGGGGTGGATGCGGTCAATATGCTGTTTGAAGGCCGCAAGCGGCGGATGCTTGCCCAGTACAGTAAGGTGACGGAGAGCCGTGAGCTGGAGGAGCGGGTTGCCGAGCTGTCAACGATTCAGAATGCCGGGGGCTACATGGCGGAGTGGAGCAAGGAAGAAGACGGTTCATATACGCTGCGGGAATATAACTGTCCGATCCGCCAGGTGGCAGCGGAATACCGCAAGGCTTGTGAGTGTGAGCAGCATTTGTTCGAGGAGCTGCTGGAGGCGAAGGTGACCCGCAGCGAGTGTATGGCGGAGGGCGGCCAATGCTGCCGGTATGCAATCACGCCGAATCCCAAGCAGAAAACTTCCGAAATCAAGGGCTGAGCAGTCACAGGACATCCTCTCTATGCTTATGATATAGCAGAAATAGGCGATCGCCCGGGTGGCCGGGCAGAGGCACAATAGAATCCAAAGGAGAGATTGATGATGAAAAAAGATAACAAAGGCTTGCTCTGGGGCGTACTTGCCGGAAGTATTGTAGGATCGGTGACAGCGCTGCTGTTCGCCCCTAAGCCGGGTAAGGAGCTGCGCAAGGATATTGCCGAAGGTACAACGGAAGCGGTGGATAAGGTTCAGGTGATTGCCGGCCAGGCTGGCGAGAAGACTACAGAGATCTACGGTAAGGCCAAAGAAGCAGTAGTCACAGTGGTAAGCGAAGTCAAGGAATGGAGCAAATCCGTCAAGGATGCGGTGGAAGAAGCAGATGTGGCTACCATAAGTGGCATTGCGGAGCAGGCTGTGGAAGTTACCGATGCAGTGGAAGCCGTACGCGATGAGGTGGCTGCATATGAGGCTGCTGAGGAAGCGGCAGTGGTGGAGGCTGAAATCGAAGCTGTGACTGGTACAGATGCTGCTGTAGCTGAAGCTATCGAGGACGGCAAGACGGCAGGGAAGCTGTCCTAAGCTTGATGTAAAAGGTATGGAGCCGTTTTCCGCTGCACTGGCGGGAGGCGGCTTTTGCGTGTTACGGCAGGCTTCGGATGGGTCCGTATTGTGGCTCCGCTAGCTCCCTACTTGAACTGAACCGGCAAATGGGGTATTATCTGCAATTGGGGCTGAATTTCTGGTACACATTATTCCAGCCTTACATAAGCTACACAAAACGAGTTAAAGGATGCGGTGTGTTCGTGCAGCAAGCCATAGCTATATTAGACTCAGGAGTGGGAGGATTGACCGTTGTCAAGGAAGTGATGCGACAGCTCCCGAGGGAGAAAATCATCTATTTCGGCGATACGGCGAGAGCCCCGTACGGACCCCGTTCAACTGAGGAAGTGAAACTGTTCACCGAACAAATCGTGGACTATTTAATTCAATTCAATCCTAAAATGATCGTCATTGCTTGCAACACGGCAACTGCGGCAGCTCTTGATTATATCTCCAGCAAGGTAGCCATTCCTGTGATCGGTGTGATTCACCCCGGTGCCCGCGCTGCTATTAGCGCGTCCAAGAGCGGTCAGGTCGGTGTGATCGGTACCGTCGGTACGATTACAAGCGGTGCCTATACGGCGGCGCTGAAGCAGCTGTCCCCTTTTGTACAGGTGGTCAGCCAGGCCTGTCCGGCACTGGTTCCCTATGTGGAGCAGGGCTTGTTCCGCTCGGAGGAGAGTCACCTCGCCGTGGCAGAGTCGCTGAACGGTATCAAATACGAGCCGATCGACACGCTGATTCTGGGCTGCACACATTATCCGTTCCTGATGGAGCCAATCAGCAAGGTGATGGGACCCGGCGTCAAGCTGATCAGTTCGGCGGATGAGACGGCACGGGAGATCAGCACCATTCTCTATGATAAAGGCCAGCTGGCGCGCGGGGATGAGAGTCCGATTCACCAGTTCTTCTGCAGCGGAGATGCAGAGATCTTCCAGCGGATTGCCCGGGACTGGCTGGGCGAACAGATCAGCCGGACACCTGTCGTATGGCAAGTATCCTCTATGTAGCACGTAAGATTTAGAGCGGTGAATTGAATAGGGACAAACCCTCAGCGGTGACAATCCTGCGACCAAGGCGGAGGCTACCGCTTTACAGCAAGCCGCATATGACCGACAGCACAGAGCAGCGATCTTCCAGTAACAGGAGGATCGCTGCTCTCTTGCCATTTTAAGCTTCTGAGAAGATAGAGCGGGTGTAGTTGGAAAAAAGGCAATTCCTTTTGCTGAAATGGTTAATCCTCCGAATCCTATGGATTTCGTTGAACTTGGACGGAGTAAGTGTTGTTTTTCCAACTATTTCTTATAATTGTATCTTAAGTGCTAAATTAGATGTAAAAATTCCAACTAAAAATATCCGCCGTGCTCCGAGCTTAAGTAGTAACGGCTACGCAGTCATTTTTAAGAACGGCAAAGTCGTTTCCGCTTGACGCAATTCCTCATGACCCGTCGCTGCTGCTCATATACTAGGCTTGAGGGCTGTGTCCCGCATATCTTCGCGTAAGATGCACAGGGACGGCGGCACCAGAGGGCCGGGAGGATGAGACATATGCAGCAATATATTGCCCGCAGGGGAGATACCGTAAGCCGTATAGCCGCAAGACACGGATTGACACCGGAGCATGTCATACAGGGGAATCCATGGGCTGGAAGCCAGCCTTATCTATATCCGGGGCAGGTGCTGCAACTGCCGTCTGCACCGCGCAAGCGTTATGCCGTGCAGAGGGGGGACGATGTATACAGCATTGCGGCCTTGTTCGGTGTGGGCGTAGAGGAGCTGGAGATGCTGAATCCCGGTGTAAGCTCGGGGCGCAGCTGCCTGCCGGGCAAGGTGCTGGTGCTTCCGGCCGCAGCCCGCAAGGCAGAGGTTTATCTGCGCGGGGAATACGGGCCGGCAGAGCTGGAGGCGGATGCTGCCGGACTTGCAGAGCGTTATTCTTGTGTCAGCAGCGAAATTATAGGCCACAGCGTGCTGGGCAAGCCGCTCCGCCTGCTGCGGATCGGCAGCGGCCCGCGCCAGCTCCATGTGAATGCCGCGCTGCATGCCAACGAATGGCTGACCGCGCCGTGCTTGATGCGGTTCCTCGAAGAATATGCAGCCGCGTTCGCTTCAGGCACGGACTGGCACGGCCACCGGCCTGCGGACTGGCACCGGGACTGGACGCTCTGGGCCGTACCAATGGCAAATCCAGACGGTGTCGAGCTGGTGCAGGAAGGGGCGATGAAGGACCATCCCTTCTATGAGGAGCTTATGAAGTGGAACTGCGGCAGGCGCAGCTTCCGGCACTGGAAGGCCAACATCCGCGGCGTGGATCTCGGGGACCAGTTCCCCGCGCACTGGGAAGAGGAGCGCGACCGGCGGCAGGTTCCCGGCCCGGCCCCGCGTGATTACAGCGGGAGTGCGCCGCTTAGTGAGCCGGAGGCTGTGGCACTGGCGGCGCTGGCCGAGCGGATTCCGGGCGACGCCGCTGTGTCCCTGCACAGCCAGGGGGCAGAGATCTACTGGAACTACCGGGGCTATGAGCCGCCGGAGAGTAAGCAGTGGGCAGCTAAGCTTGCGGCGGCCAGCGGCTACCGGGCGGTGGAGCTGACCGGCAGCGACGCCGGCTACAAGGACTGGTTCATCCAGCGCTTCCGTAAGCCGGGCTTCACGGTCGAGCTGGGTGCAGGCAAGAATCCGCTGCCTGCGGCTGATTTTGAGGATATGGCGCTGGAGACAGGACTCATCCTGGGGGCAATACTCTCCAATGTGCCAATACAATAATGCATACCAAGAAATCTTTCTTCATAAGCGGCGGAGGGGTACCTCCGGCTTTTGAGGGAAGGTTTCTTTCGTGTACCGTTCGCTTACCTCAACGCTGATAGATCCTCATCTCCAAATCCTTGAAATAATGCTTCGCCAGCTTGCCCGTGTTGTCTCTGAATAACTGGCCTTTCGCATTCAATTTATAGACATAGGGTTTCACCGTTATGGATTGGGGGACCGTTACGAAAGAGCGGTAGCCCAGTTCTTCCTTCCCTGGCTTCGCAGGAAATCCGCCATTGTTAACTCCTAAGAACACGTTCCCTTTTTCATCTGCAAGGTCATACAACAGCCTGCCCGGTTTTTGGACTGGAGCCGGGAAATCCCCTTTATAGCTTAACTGAAGCTGCATCGTTAAGGGTGTCATCTTGAAGGAGGTGACGGTGTAGCTGAATGTACCGCTCTTCTTGGTAGTGCCCGGTGTGAGGCTTAGGAGACCGGCAATCTTGGTAACAGGGGCGGTGAAGATGAACGGCTCTTTGACTTCGTTGACATAAGCCTTCACCGTCAGCTCGAATGAATCCGGAATCTGCTGCTTGATGGCTCCTTTTGTCAGTCCGATCAAGACGGCGTTCGGGTCACTTGGCATACTGCTAACGGACGTATTGTAATACATTTTTTTCCCGTTTGCGGAAATGTTCAGCTTGTCGAGATCCAGGAATGTTTTATCTGTCTTCACAGTACTGCCTTCCTGCCGGATGCCCATCACCAGTTCATTGCCGTCATAGATAAGGTCAGTTAAGGTCAGCGTTACGCCATCATTGGTAACTGCCTGATTAAGTGTGCTGGATAATCCTGTCTGCAATACACCCTTCAACGTCGGACTGTCGCTAATTTTGAAAACACTGCTAACATTTGCAGCATTACTGGCTGATGCAGCATGAACTGGCCGGGCTAATTCTCCGCCTATCATTGTAAATCCCAGCGTGGCTGACAATGCGGTTATGGCCATTATTTTTACAAGCGTCCTGGATTTGTTGATGTTCAATGTTCATTCGCTCCTCTGTGTGCATTATCTACTGATGCCTATATAACGTCTCCCGGCATCTGTATTGTGACAAGCATAGAGTGCTTGCGCGTGTTCGGGGTCAAAATAATACACATCAAGGCGTATGAAAGCTATACCGTACTCGCCAAGGTCTATTGCTAAAATTAGCGTATAGAAGAGCGGCGGACGGCTTCCGGGACAAAAGGAGCGTCTGCCGGGAAAGCGAGGGCGAGATGGGGCAAGATACGTATACGCTGAGAAGTAAACAAATCCCGCTGAATTCCTCCTACGACGTCATCGTAGTCGGAGGCGGACCGGCAGGCTGCACAGCCGCAGCCGCTGCGGCAAGAGAAGGGGCGCGGACGCTGCTGGTCGAGGCGACCGGGAGCCTGGGCGGAATGGGAACCTCCGGCCTGGTACCGGCCTGGTGCCCGTTCTCGGATAAAGAGAAGATGGTCTACCGTGGTCTCGCGGCCAAGGTGTTCAATACCTTAAAGGCGCAAATGCCGCATGTGCAGGAGGATGCCATGGACTGGGTGCCGATCGAACCGGAGAAGCTGAAGCAGGTCTATGACGATCTCGTAACGGAGTCGGGTGCACATATCCTGTTCCTGACCGCGCTTGCGGATGTGGACAGAGACGACCAAGGCAACATCACCACCCTCCTCCTCTTGAACAAAGGCGGACTGCAAGCCTTCCGCGCAGCTGTCTATGTCGATTGCACAGGGGATGGCGATGTCGCTGCCTGGGCGGGAGCCGAGTACCAGATGGGGGACGAGGAGACCGGCGAGCTTCAGCCTGCCACCCATTGCTTCATCCTCGGCAATGTAGATGAGTATGCTTATTTGAACGGGCCAAAGCTGCATGCAGATAACCCGCACAGTCCGATCCATGAGGTGGTCCGGTCCGGAGAATACCCGGGCATTCCGGATACGCATCTGTGCAACAACATGGTAGCTCCGCGTGCCGTAGGCTTCAACGCCGGGCATCTATGGGGAGTCGATAACACCAATCCCTTCTCCGTATCCGGGGCGCTGGTAGAGGGACGCAAGATGGCAGCCGCCTACCGGGACATGCTTGCCGCTGTCCACCCCGCGGCCTTCGGCAACGCGGTGGTCATGAGTACAGGCACGCTGATCGGAACGCGGGAATCCCGGCGGATTACCGGTGATTACGTTCTGACGGCGGAGGATTACATCTCACGCAGAAGCTTCAGCGATGAGATCTGCCGTAACAGCTACTTCATTGATGTACACGGCACGCAGAAGGAGCAGCAGAGCGGGGATGGATCAAGTCTGGCCATCACGCTCTACGGGCCGGGCGAATCGCACGGCATTCCGTACCGCTGCCTTACGCCGCGCGGACTCCGCAACGTTCTGGTCGCCGGGCGTTCCATCTCCTGCGACCGCAGAGTGCTGGGCAGTGTCCGGGTCATGCCGGTCTGCCTGGCGATGGGCGAAGCCGCCGGGCTGGCTGCGGCTCTGGCTGCCGCTCAGAACGGCGGCAACGTACATGCCGTTAATGTCGCTCATCTTCGCACTAGGCTGCGGGAAGAGGGCGGCTATCTGCCGGACAACCAAGCTGAAACTGCAGGGGAGAGAATGGAATGAGTCAATCTGCCGTTACCCGCAAGACCGCTAAGCCATCTGCCGGAACCTACTGGACGCGCAAAAGACGGGAGCAGCTCGCCGGATGGCTGTTCATTGCTCCAGAAGTCATCGGAATGCTCGTAATCGCGGTGTTCCCGCTCTTGTTCAGCCTGTTCCTCAGCCTGACAGAATGGAATCTGGTCGGAGGCTTGTCGGCAATCAACTTTGTCGGCCTGGATAACTTCGTCGAGCTGTTCAAGGATAACCGCTTTCTGCTGGCCCTGAAGAACAATGTGCTGTTTACAGTGGGCACAGTGCCCGTTACCATGCTGCTCGGAGTAGTGCTCTCGGCGCTGATCCATAAGAAGCTGTATGCCAAGACCTTTTTCAAAGTGGCTTTTTTCGTACCCTATATCTGCTCCACGGTAGCGATTGCCGCCGTCTGGCAGGCGCTCTATCACCCGTCCAAAGGGCCGATCAACCAGATTCTGATGCAGATCGGGTTATCTGAGCCGCCGCGCTGGCTGGTCGATACCAGCTTCTCGCTGATTGCCATTATGATCATCTATGTCTGGCAGCTGCTGGGGTATCAGATTATTATTTTCCTGGCAGGGATGACGAATATTCCAGAGGAGCTGTATGAGGCGGCTACCATTGACGGGGCCAGCGGGATCGGACAGTTCCGGCGGATTACGCTGCCGCTGCTGGGTCCGACCACTTTTTTCCTGGCGATTACCAGCACGATTTCCTCCTTCAAAATATTCGACATGATCAAGTTCCTGACGAACGGCGGTCCCAACTATTCGAGTACGGTTATCGTGTACCAGATTTATGAGGAAGGCTTCGAGCGCTTCAAAATGGGCTATGCCTCGGCGATGTCCTGGGTGCTGTTCCTCATCATCATGCTGGTCACCTCGATTACCTGGATGACGCAGAACCGCAAAGTCCATTATTAGTCCACGGCGAAAGGAACGAAAGGCAATGACAAAGAGAAAATTAAAGACCGGCAATCTGATCTTTACGGCCCTGTTCGCCCTGCTCTCGGTATTCTTCCTGATGCCGCTGGTGTGGATGCTGTCCGCCGCCTCCAAGACGGAGAAGGAGGTCTGGACCTTCCCGATTCAGTGGATTCCCACCGACTGGAATCTGGTCGCCAACTTCAAGGCGGTGTGGATGGGCGATGTGGCGTTTGGATTGTTCTATATGAACTCGCTCAAAATCGCCCTGATCTCCACCCTGGCGACCATTGTAATCTCGGCTATGGCCGGGTATGCGCTCGCCAAGCTTGATTTCAAGGGCAGAACCGTGGTCTTTACCCTGATGCTGGCCTTCATGATGATCCCGGAGCAGGCGACACTGGTTCCGCGCTATATTATGATTAAGGAGCTGGGACTCTACGACTCCCATGCAGCGCTCATCCTGATGGGGATGTTCTCCAGCTACTTCACCTTCCTGCTGCGCCAGTTCATGATCGGCATTCATAATGATATGCTGGAAGCTGCCGAGCTGGACGGTGCCGGGTTCTTCCGGATCTTCTGGAGTGTAGCGCTGCCGCTGAGCCGGCCGATTCTGGCTACCGTAGGGATTATCAAGTTCATCTGGACCTGGAATGATTACCAGGGGCCGCTGATCATGCTGAATTCGACCAAGCTGTACACCATTCCGCTCGGGATGCAGTTCTTCAAGGAGGAATTCGGCACGCAAATCTCCGTCATGATGATGGCTTCCGTGGCGGCGATCCTGCCGCTGCTGGTGCTCTTCCTGGCGCTGCAAAAGCAGGTCATCGACGGAATTGCCATCGGCGGGGTTAAAGGATAAAGGTCAAAAAAGTGTACGCGTACACCGCATAGCTGTACACGGTGTGCGCGGAGCTTAGATTGTATAATGAGCCTGCAGACCACAAATCAAGGGGGAATTGCTTTGAAAAAACTACCGTTAATGCTAGCCAGTATGCTCCTCATGCTCTCCGTCACCGCGTGCGGCGGGAATGGAGGCAACTCATCAGCGGCAACCGACGCACCGGCCTCGGCTGATCCGGCTGCCGGAGGCAGCAGCACAGCCCAGCCCGCAGGCAAAGCGAAGATCAAATTCTACACGTTCAAGGCGGATAAGCCGGAAGAGCCGATCTTCCAGGCCGTGCAGGCCTATAACGCAGCTCAGGATAAAGTAGAGGTTGAATACGAATCCCTGGTTCAGAACAGCGACAGCACCGATTTCATGAAGAAGCTGGATATTCTTGTAGCCGGCGGAGAAGTGGTCGATGTGTTCATGACCGGGAATGAGGATGAACTGCTAGAGCGTGCCTCACGCGGTGTTGTGGAACCGCTTAACTCCTTTTTTGAACAGGAGAGCATCAAACCCGAGGATGAATATTCCAAGCTGCTGAAGCTGGAGGATAAGGTATACGGCATTCTGCCAAGCTCGACGCAGTGGCTGACCGTCTTCAATAAGGATCATCTGGAAGCCGCAGGGCTGTCCCTGCCTGAGATGGGCTGGACCTGGGATGATTTCCGTGATTATGCCAAAAAGCTGACGACACCCGAACACTTCGGAACGTACTTCCACACGTGGGGAGAATATCCGAACGTTATCGCTTACACCGAGAAGCCGCATCCGCAGCTGAGTGCAGATCTGAAGCCGATTTTTGATGATCCGTCCTTCGAGTACTTCTTCAATCTCCGCCGCGTGATGGAGAAGGAAGACAAGAGTGTTGAGCCGTATGCCGATGTACTGGCCTCGAACTATCATGTGCTGCAGCAGTTTTTTGCCGGAAATGCCAGTATGCTGGCTGTGCCAAGCTATGCAGTCAGAGCGGCGCTGAATCTGGAGAAATTCCCGCATGAGTTCCAGAGCATGTACGCACCGCTGCCGCGCTCCGTGGACAGCAAGGAGCTGGGCATGACGAATATCTCCGGCGGCGGGCTGGCCATGGGTGCGAAATCAGTGAACAAGGAAGCCTCTTATGACTTCATCCGCTGGATGTCCAAGGAAGCCTATAAGTTCACCAAGGAAATTCCGGCCTTCAAGGGCGTGGACGGAGCAGAGCTGATTAACGGATTTTTCGGTGAAAATACAGACCTGATCGATACCGCCTCCTTATCCAAAACACTGTTCGATCCTAACCTTAAAATGCCCGATACCTTCAGCGTGCCTTACGGCAGTGAGCTGAAAGCGATTGTGGAGAACGGCTTCGCCAGCTACATCCTGGATAACCGCAGCTTCGAGGAGATCAAGGGTGAGATGACAGCCGAGGTGGAAAAGGTAGTTCAGGCCAACCAGAAATAACGAATGAAGCATAAGGCAGCAGAGATTATGGATTATAATAGGGACGAATGAATCTTTTATACTACAGTACAAGGTGGAATGCTTATGAAATGGGTAAGCCGTTTTTCTTTCCATCGCCGGCTGCAGTTCACGTTCCTGATCCTGATCCTGCTGCCTTTTATTGTCGTTACCTTCTGGTCGTACACCTCCGTGAGAGAGAATGTGAGTGATAAGATCGCCCGTTCCAATGAGGAGACCCTGAAGGTGATCGGAAGTCAAATAGAGAAAACCGTAGACAGCATCTCGTTTGTCTCGGTTTATTTCTCTGAGGCGTATGATCCGGCCGTGCTGGAAAGTCTGCGTTATCTCAAAAACACCGGGAACTTCGGGAACTACGGAGTGTATACCCACTACAATAAACTCAAGACTACGGCCAATATCCTGTCCGTGCAGTCGCTGGATGCCGATCTGCAGATTATGCTGGTCAACCGGGAGAACCGGATTCTGATCGGCAACCAGGAGATCCCGGTCTTCTCGGCATTGCCGGAGCGTCTTCTGCAGGAGAGCGGCAGGCTGAATGAGCAGGAAAAAATATCGCTGCAATGGTTCCCCGACGGCGGCACCCCCGCTGCACCGGATTATTATTATGCGGTACGCTTCATTACCGACCCGCTGAACCAGAACAAGCTGGCGACGCTGTATGTGGGCATTCCGAGTCATTATTTCCGCAATCTGCTGGATACGGGCAATCCGGAGAGCAGGCTCTCGCTGGCGGACCAGAAGGGGAGAAGCATCGCGGTCACGGGTGAAGCAGATAATGACAACGAAGGCTCGCTGCTGATTAGTGAGGTCCGCATCCCCAAGGTAGGCTGGCTGCTCACCAGCAAGACGCCCCGCGATTCTATCGATAGTCATATCAACCGCGAATTTCTGGTCTCGATATCGGTGGTCGGTCTGTTCTTCCTGGCATTTCTGATCCTGTCGATGCTGTGGGCCGGATATATGAACAAGCCGATCAGCCTGCTGCGGACCAGCGTCAAGCAGTATGTCGGCGGCAACCGCGCAGTGCGGATACCAGTCCGGGGGAAGGATGAGGTGGCGGTGCTGTCTGCCGCTTTTAATCAGATGCTGGACGATATGAATCAGCTTCTGCAGCAGGTCGAGAGTGAGCAGGAGGAGAAAAGGCTGCTGGAGCTTCAGGCGCTGGCGGCGCAGATCCGGCCCCATTTCCTGCTCAATACGCTCAATTCGATCAAGGTGGATCTGCTGCTAAGCGGGGATGAGCCGCACGGCGCCATGATTGATGCACTGATGAAGCTGCTGCGCGTGTATGTCCATGTGGACAAGCCGCTGGAGCTGGCGGAAGAGTGCAAGGTGCTTGGCAGCTACGTGCAGGTGATGCAGATCCGCAACCGTTTGGATATTGCTTTTGAATGCGTGCTGGACGGGGAGGCTGGAGCGGTGATGCTGCCGAGGCTGCTGCTGCAGCCCATTGTCGAGAATGCCATCAGCCACGGCTTCTCGGCCCGTCCGCAGAATCCGGCGATCCGGCTCGAAGCAGAGATGGAACAGGATCTGCTGAAGATCAGCATCAGCGATAATGGCCGGGGGATGCCGGAGGATAAGCTCCAGCGCCTGAACCGGCGTCTGCAAGGCAGTGAAGACACGGCGCTGTGGCCGGAAAAAGGGGTCGGGCTGGTGAACACGGCACGCCGGCTGGAGGTATTGTACGGATACCGTGCGCGGTTGAGCGCGCAGGCAGGCACAGAGGAAGGCATGACGTTTACCCTATATATCCCTATAACCAGTGAGAAGGAGGCGGTTCCCCTTGATGACCCTGATGCTGATAGATGATGATGTCCCGATGCTGGAGTATGTAGAATATCTGCTTGGGTCTCTGGGGCTGGACCTGCAGCTTGTAGCTTCGGCTTACAGCAGTGAGGATGCGCTGGAGCAGTTCCATGATGTATTGCCCGATCTCGTTATTATCGACATCGGTCTGCCGGGCATGGACGGGCTGGAGCTTGCGGCTGCCTTCCGGATCACCAAGCCGGAGGTGCGGCTGATCTTCCTGACCTGCTATGAGGACTTCCATTACTCGAAGCGGGCCATCCAATTGGAGGCGGATGATTATCTGATTAAGGATGAACTATCGCCCGAGCAGCTTAAGGACAGTCTGGGCAAAGCGATGAGCCGCTTCAAAAGCCGGGAGGAGCTGCTGGAGCGCTACTCCTTCCGCCAGGCGATTGAGCGCAATAAGGAAGTGCTGAAGCAGAGCTTCCTGAAACAGCTGTTGTCCGGTGCGGCAGACCAGGAGAATACCCTGGAGTTCGGTGAACGCCTGGGCATCTCCTGGAAGCAGCCTTATCTGCGCCATGGCTTTCTTCACATGGATGCCGTTTCGGTAACGGAACGTTACCGGTACAAGGACATTCCGCTGATTCATTTTGCCGTGAACAATATCGCGCTGGAGCTGTCTGCCGGAGAGCCTTCCATTACACCCATCATGAGCAGGGAGGCCGACCTCTATCTGGTGTGGAATGTAGCGGACCCCGGGATTGCGGAGAATACGCTGACTGCCTTCATGCAAGCGGTAATGGACAAGGTGGAGCAGTATCTGAAGATTACCCTGCGGGGGTTCTATTGCGGGGCTTCCGTACATTTGCGCAACTTCGACTCGCTGTATAAGACGCTCATGGAAAGCCGCGAGTATAACTTCTATAAGGCGGTTACGCCTATTGCTGCCCTTGATGAACAGGCGGATTTCGGGCAGACCGCTGAATGGCGCGGAGAGAAGGAACGCGGGATGCTGTCGCTGTCGCTGGAGGAGGGGCAGGCCGCCTGGATTGATCTGGCGGTGAACCAGTGGACACAGCAGGCAGCCGCGGAGCGGCTGCTGCCCCGGCTGGTGAAGGAGGCCTGCGGCAATTTTGTGCGGCAGCTGGCCTTTGAGGCCGGGGGGCTGGCCGAGGAGGAGTTCTTCACGCAGCTGGAGCAGACGGTTCATATCCGGGAGGCGGCGGGCTTGACCAAGCGGGAGCTGAGGAATCTGTGGAGGCAGCATACGCTGGCTCCGGCTGCCGCAGAAGCGAAGGACATCCGGCTTCAGGCCGTCGACCAGTTCCTGGAGGAGCATGTGGACCAGATGGTGACCTCAACCGATATGGCGGAGCATCTGCATCTGAACGCCAGCTACTTCTCCCGTTATTTCAAGAAGCTGTCCGGCGTTAATTTCACCGACTACGTCAATCAGTACAAAATGAACATGGCGATCACGATGCTCGCACGCCCGCATGAGACCGTGGAGAATGTGGCCTACACGCTCGGCTTCTCCGACCGGGCGTATTTCTCCAAGGTCTTCAAGAAATACAGCGGCCGAAATCCCAGTGAATTCAAGGCTGTGCCGCCGGAAGAGGACGGCAGAGAGCCATCCACGGATGACGCCAAGCCATGAAAGTCAAAACTGTCCACCGGAACAGGCAATCAGTCTGCACGCTATAGAAGCCTCCCCCTCACTATAATGGTGAGGAGTCTAAGTATAGCTTCAAGGAGGAAGAACGATGAATAGAACTGTATTTACATTGCCTGCAGAGGACATTGCCGTCTCCCATGAGGTGGATGTGCTCGTTGCGGGCGGCGGGCCTGCCGGGGTGGCGGCGGCGATATCGGCGGCCCGGAGCGGAGCGCAGACCCTGCTGATTGAGCAGCGCGGCTTCCTGGGCGGCATGGGTACCGTTGCTCTGGTTCCGGCCTTCTGCCCTTACAGCGACGGGGAGAAGGCTGTGGTGCGCGGCATCGGCCTTGAACTGCTGGAGCGGATGAAGGCGGAATGTGAGCCGGAATTCCGCGAACGCTTCGGAGCCGAGCTGGATTGGGTGCCTATCGACCCGGAGGTGCTGAAGCGCGTGTATGACGAGGCTGTTGCGGAGAGCGGAGCTGAGGTGCTGCTCCATACCATCGCCAGCCAGACGGTTATGGATGGGGACGGAGGCAGAATTGACGGTGTAGTGATCGTCAACAAGTCCGGCCGGAGTCTCATCCGGGCCAGAACGGTCATTGATACGACCGGCGATGCCGATCTGGCCGCCTTGGCGGGTGCGCCGTTCCACAAAGGCGGGGAAGCGGGCGAGCTTCAAGCCGCGACCATGTGTTACCTGCTGGCCAATGTGGACCGCAGGCGTTTTGAGCAATACCGGAATGAAAGCGGTGACACGGATCAGATTCATGCAGCCGTACAGCGGGCGCAAGCGGACGGGAAGCTGCCGCAGGGCCGGGACTCCGTCTCGGGGCTGTCCTGGGTTGCCGACTATCTGGTCGGTGTGAATTTCGGCCATGTGTTTGGTATTGACGGCGTAAGAGCCGAGGACCTGACCCGGGGAGCCATAGAGGGGCGTAAGCTGGTTCGCCGCCAACTGGAATTCTTCCGGGCGTATGTGCCCGGATTTGAACAGGCCCATCTGGTGTCTACCGGTGAGCAGATCGGCATCCGCGAGACGCGGCGCATTATCGGCGACTACGTTCTGACCCAGGAGGATTTCATGAATATGGCCTCCTTCCCGGATGATATTGCCCGTAACAGCTATTTCATTGATATCCATATGGCGCGCAGCAGCGGGGCGATGCATATTCACCATCTGCCGCCCGGTAAGTCCCACGGTGTTCCCTACCGCTGTATGCTGCCGGTTGGCCTGGAGAATGTATGGGTGGCAGGGCGGGCAGCCTCCTCGGACCGTGTGGTGCAAGGCTCGCTGCGTGTGATGCCCAACTGCTTCGCTATGGGGCAGGCGGCAGGAATGGCGGCGGCGATGGCCGCCGGAACGGACAGCTTGAGCCGGAAGGTAGATATCACCGCGCTTCAGCACGGGCTGGTCGGGCAGGGAGCCTGGCTGGGTGAGGCGATCACAGCGTTATAACTAATTGCGGGAGAGTGATTAGAATGACAAGTAACCATGTGAAACATAATTCAAGGCAAGGCAGGCCGCGCAGGTTGACCCTGCTGGGCATGATTGCATTTTTACTATTCAGTCTCCTATCCGGCTTATCGGGTCCTGTTGCAGAGGCGGCAGGCAACACATATTACGTCGATTCTGCCCAGGGTAGCGACAGCAATTCCGGCACCAGTGAAGCTGCAGCCTGGAAAACGCTGGGCCAAGTGAACAGCGTGACCTTCAGCCCGGGAGACCGGATTCTGCTTAAGGCGGGCAGTGTATGGAATGACCAGTATCTTGATCTTAAGGGCTCAGGTTCTAAGGGGAATCCGATTACAGTTGACCGCTACGGGAGCGGAGCCAAGCCGCTGATTCATTTCGGCAACACCGCTGTGGGCGGAGAAGGCTTCGGTGTCCGGCTGCGCAATGTCTCGTATTGGGAGATTAATAATCTGGAGATTACAAGCGGACAGCAGCCCACGGATATGCGGAGGAACGGCGTGCTGGTGGTGGGGGATGGAGCAGGTGCGGGGAACTTCCGGCATATTTATATCCGGAATCTCGACATCCACGATATCTTCGGCACAGACCGCCGCACAGGCGGCATCAACTTCCATGCGCGAGGTGCCAATACCGCACCGGAGAGTACCTGGGAAGATATTCTGATCGAGAATAACACCGTGATCAACGTGGCGGATACAGGGATTCAGACGATGACGGATGCTTTTTTCAACAGTGCCTGGACGCATAAGTTCGACGCCTTCCGGGGTGTGGTGATCCGCGGCAATGTGGTGGAGAAGATCCACCGGGACGGCATCCTGGTCAGAGCCAGCGCCTCGCCGCTGATCGAATACAATAAGACGAAGTCCATCGGTGAAGCCTGCGAGGTGAATACATCCATCGTCAATTACCTGGAGGATATCACTGTTGTTGCGGCGCAGTGGGCTTATTATACGAAGGGTGCTATTTTCCAGTACAACGAGGCCTCCGATACCCGGATGCTGGGCGGAGACGGTCAGCCGTGGGACTTCGATATCGAGGTGCACGACAGCATCTACCAGTACAATTTCAGCTATAACAACGAAGGCGGCACGCTGCTGGTCATGAACAACACGAACAATAATATTTTTCGCTACAATATCAGCCAGAACGACAAGGATGCGAACGGGGTGTTCCATCTGGTGAACGGCGGCGGTAATCTCTATGTCTACAACAACATCATCTACCGTTCGGGCACGCAGAATAAGGCGCTGACCCATGCGAGCAACACAGGAATGGCCTATTACACGAACAATATCTTTTATAATGGGGCCAGCGGCCAGTACACGAACAGCCCGAGAATGACGTATGATCACAACAGCTTCTACGGGCTGAATTCAAGTGTTCCGAACGATCCCCATAAAATCACCGGCAATCCCGGATTCGTAAGTCCCGGAACAGCCACCGGCCTCCATTCAGCAGACGGCTATAAGCTGGCTCTGACCTCTCCGCTGCTTAATACAGGGGTGGTAGTTGCCGATAACGGAGGACAGGACTATTTCGGAAATACGCTGTATAACGGCGTGCCGGATATCGGAGCTTTTGAATTCCAGGGTACGATAACACCTCCGGTTACGCTGTTTCAGGATGATTTTGAGGATGGCAATTCCAGCGGATGGACGACTTCCGGCGGGGTCTGGAGTATAGAGGATGACGGTACGAAGGCTCTATCACAGAACTCCGGGACAGGAGAAGCGCTTGCCTATACGGGCGACGCCTCCTGGAGGGAGTACACGTATTCGGCCAAAGTTAAGCTGATGAATACCTTCGCCAACGCGGGACTGCTGTTCCGGTATGCGAATGCTTCCAATTATTACTTGTTCCGGCTGAACGATTCCGGCGACAAGGCAGAGCTGTTCAAAAAAACAGCCGGAACGCTCACGATGGTCAGCAGCGCCAGCTTTGCCGTTACGCCCGGCCAGTGGACTGAGCTGAAGGTGACGGTCAGCGGCAGTACGATTACAGCATCTGCCGGAGGTAACCAGCTGATCCAGTGGACCGATACGGCGGCGCAGCCGGCCGGAGGGAAGATTGGCCTGCGGATGCATTCCAGTACTGCACGGATGGATGACGTCAAGGTGACGGAGTGAACGTTGGCACAGTTCGGGAGGATTCGATTAAATTTTATTTGAAAATGAAACGATTTCTGCAAATTTGCGTAAGATAACAGCAAAGGGTACGGCCGCAATCCTTCCATTAGGTACTCAGCGGCTGTGCCCTTTTCTATTTCAAGGAATCTTAAGCAAATGAAGCAGGGAGGACTACTTATGAAATTCAGAAAACTGTTGTCGCTCAAACAATGGTCTCATATATTCCGCAGCTCCTGGAGATATATTATTTCACCGGAGGTCGCTATGGGAGATAAGCTGCTGTTCACTATTCCGGCACTGCTGTACTGGGTACTGCCAGATTTCATGCCGTTTGTACCGATTGACGATATCGGTGTAACGATGCTGCTGATGGGCTGGTTCGTGACACGGATGGACCGCAAATATGCGGCGCTAAGCAGCGGAAGATGACGTTTTAGCGAAAAATACTGGTGCAACTGCGGATGAATGTCAGCTAATGGTTGCTTTATCCGCCTGTATTCCTTAAAATGAATTATTGAGTATTTAAACTATAGATGCCTGGGAGATGGAATCGAATGAACGTTAAAATTACCCGCAATGCGGCTAAAGTGATAAAAAAAACCATGGAGCTTGAAGGCAACAGCGAGCTTAAGCTGCGTGTAGCCATTACACATGCCCACGGCGATCATGCCCACTATGGACTGGATCTGGACACGCCCAAGGAGAACGATGTAGTAGTCTCCACTGACAAGGATATCGATGTCATTCTTGATCCGAGCCAGCCGCTGCTGGACGGAGTGAAGATTGATTATCTCTACTTGCCCGAAGAAGGTTTCGTTATTACTAATCCGTCTAAAGGAAATCATGGCGATCACTAGTTGATCCGCCCGTATTTTACGGACATAAAGAAGGGTTGCTTCATGGCTAACGATATAAGATTATGTGACGAGTGCAATCATATCAAAATGAAGAGCATCGTGCCCAAGCTGCTGAAGATGGCACCTGATGCCGAGATCAAGACAGGCTGCATCTCCTACTGCGGACCTTGCGGCAAACGCCCGTTCGTCTACATCAACGGCCGCTACATCAGCGGTCCGACAGAAGACGAGGTGCTGGCTAAAGCGGAAGCTTTCGTCAAGCAGCCGGCAGTGAAGAAATAAACAAGGTGCTGGAATAGATTCTGGTGAAGGAATAGATTCAGAATCAGGTGAAGGAATAGTACTTGGTGAAAGAATAGGTTAGTGTAGTGCAGCTCCCGCACAGGTTGGCGGGGGTTGTTTCTGTTGTCGGCGGAGGATTGTTTCTATTGCTCGAAGTGTTAGGGTAACCGGAGAATAGGTGGATTTTCTCCATTTGCTGAGGGACGATGGGGCCTGGTGGCGGGAGTAGTTGGAAATATGGCACTTAAATTCTGCGACTTCACCCCAAGTAGCGAAAACGAACAAAATTAGCTGCTGTTTATCCACTTGCTTCCGTCCATCTTCCAGAAATAAGGAAATTAAGATACATTTATCCACTTGCTTGCTACGGGAGGAGATGTCTTGGGCATCTTCCCCAGTAATCCTCAGTCTCTTTCATAGCATTCCCTCTGGACTTCCACAGCAATATCCGCAATCCTGCACTATTTGCAACAATCGTAATTCCTATGGATCCCTGTGCTGGAAATCCTGCCTGAAATGCAACATTCCAAGCTGCTGCGGGTTCATTTCGGCACAAAATCCTGCAAAATGTGCAACAATGGAGTTTATGTGGCCGCCATCAAAGAGGGATCATGCCTTTTGTGCAACAATTTTGAGGAATGGTTGGCCTTAACCCAACCCCCAAACAACAAGAAGCCTTAAGTCCGCAGCGCGAAATAGCTGCAAAGACATAAGGCTTGTTAAGAGTTACTTCATATCCCTTAAAGCTAATTCCACGAGTCTAGCTACCCAGCTAAGCTGGGGCTCCCGCTAAATCACGGGTCTCGCTACTGAGCCACGCTGGTGCTCCCCCTAATTCCGCGGAGGCAGCGGTCCCAGGTATTGATAGTATTGGCATTCAATCCGGCCGTTATAGAGCTTGCGTCGCTTGTCCGACTTGCGTCCATAGTATTGCTCGAACTCCTTATACGGGCTGATGGCGAAGAAGGACCAGGTGGGCAGATAGAGCATCATCTCGCCGAACTGGCGGGTCAGCTTCTCCACTTCCTTGTCATTGCTGATGCGCTCGCCGTAAGGCGGGTTGGTAATGATGCAGCCATATTCGCCTTCCGGCCGGGCCTTCGCAGCCGCCATATGCTTGAATGTGATCTCACCGGAGAGTCCGGCGCTCTTCGCAGCCGCTTCGGCGATCTCAATCGCTGCCGGATCGATATCCGTTCCGGTCAGCTGCAGCGGGTAATCATCACGCACCGCATCGAAAGCTTCTTCGCGGGCTTCTTCCCACAGGCGCCGGGGAATCTCCGGCCAGTGCTCGGACGGGAAGGAGCGGCGCAGGCCCGGCGCGATATTCCAGGCGATCATCGCGGCTTCGATCAGAATCGTGCCTGATCCGCAGCATGGATCATAGAGCGGACGATGGCCGTTCCAGCGGCTGAGCTGGATCAGAGCCGCAGCCATAGTCTCTTTCAGCGGCGCTTCCGTAGCCTGTCGGCGGTAGCCGCGTTTGTGCAGGGCCGGGCCGGTGGTGTCCAGGGTGATCAGCGCGATATCATTCAGCAGGATCACTTCTACCACATACCGGGGTCCGTTTTCCGGGAACCATTCGGTGTGGTACGACAGCTTCAGCTTCTCGACAATGGCCTTCTTAACAATCCCTTGGCAGGCAGGTACGCTGGTCAGCTGAGATTTATGCGAACGGCCCTCTACCGGGAATTCGCCGTTCTCGGGAATCCAGTCCTCCCAATTAATCGCCTTCACTCCTTCGAACAGCTCATCGAAGGTTTTGGCCGGGAACTGGCCCATCTTAACCAGTACACGGTCCGAGGTACGCAGCCACAGATTGCAACGGCAGATGTCGATGTAATCCCCGTTGAACAGGACCCGTCCGTTCTCGATCGTGGTCTCATAACCCAGCTCGTTTAATTCGCGTGCTACTACAGCCTCCAGCCCCATAGGGGCGGTGGCGATCAATTGTAATTTGCCCAAGTGCGCTCAACTCCGTTTAACTTGTGGATAAATACGTATAGCCAGTACAATAAGAGTAACTGGTTTATCATCTGAACCTGTAGAACGTTCAGCTTACAGTATAGGGTAAGGAAGAGTTCTGCACAATGCCTGTCCGCAGGTACACACACCCATTCAAGAGGAGAATACATATGCAGAATCAGGAAGAATACAGTGAACAGCTATATACAGAAGATGAATTATTGCTCCAAGTCAAAGCAGCCATCGCTACGGGCGGCATGCCGGAGGTGTCCATTGCCCCGGGCTACGGCAGATTGCTGACGATGCTGGTTACCCTCTCCCGCTCCACAAACCTGCTGGAGATCGGGGCGCTTGGCGGCTACAGCGGAATCTGTCTGTGCCGGGGATTGACGCAGGAAGGCCGCCTGACCTCTCTGGAGCTAAAGGCCGACTATGCAGAGCTGGCACAGAGCCATCTGCAGCAGGCGGGCTTCGGGGACCGGGTGGAATACCGGATCGGCCCCGCGCTGGATAGCCTGAAGCTACTTGAAGCACAGGGACACAGGTATGATTTCTTCTTCATCGATG
Organism: Paenibacillus rhizoplanae; assembly: GCF_042684125.1. Lineage (NCBI taxonomy): Bacteria > Bacillati > Bacillota > Bacilli > Caryophanales > Paenibacillaceae > Paenibacillus > Paenibacillus rhizoplanae. Next base: position 145,152 of record NZ_JBHUKY010000008.1, read on the forward strand.
CCGATAAGGAGAATTATCCGAATTATCTGGAATATGCGATCCGGCTTGCTTCGCCGGGGGCGATTATTGCCGGGGACAATATTTTTCTGCGCGGCCGCACACTCAATGCGGAGAAGAACGGACCGGCAGTCCAGGCTATGCGCCGCTTCAATGAGATGATTGCGGGTGATCCCCGCCTGACCAGCACACTGCTGCCTGCCTATGACGGCCTGGCGCTGGCGATGGTGAAATAGTTTATGCCACACCAGCCATACCACTCATAGGGAAACAGCCTCTTAACGGAATAGCCGGGGTTCAGTCTTCTTGTACAGCTTGATCCGCACCCAGACCGTATTGATCAGCAGGAAGGCGCCGGAGACAATGAACAGGCCTTCAATGCCGATATAACCGGACAGGAATCCGCCGATCACCGCGCCGAGCATATTGCCGAGCGCAAGCGTGCTGCTGTTGAAGCCAAACGCCCGGCTCTCCTTGCCGTCAGGCGTATAGGAGCGGATCAGGGCGTTGACGCTAGGCAGCAGGCCACCCATGAAGACGCCCATCAGGAAGCGGACGAGAATCAGCTGCCAGACGCTGGTCACGAACGCCTGCGGAATCAGGAACAGAGCAGCGCCGATCAGCGCAAAGGTCAGTATCCGGTGCGCCCCCACCTTGTCGCTGAGCTTGCCGAGCAGCGGTGAGGCGAGCATGTTCGAGATACCGGTGACGGCACTGACCATGCCCGCCCAGAAAGCAATATTCACAGCGGAGCCGTGGAGCTTCTCAACATAGAGCGGCAGCAGCGTCATCGGGCTGATCATGGCGAATTGCAGCAGGAAGGTTACGCCAAACAGGGCCGGAAGCTGCGGCACCTTCGCCAGCTCCTTGAAGCCTTGAAGCACGGATACCTGGGGGACCTGCGCGGCTTCCACCCGGTCGAATTTCTCTTTGACCAGGAATAAGGCCAGCAGTGACGCAACGAATAGCAGCGCGCCGACCACATAAAAGATCGGACGGAACCCGATCCAGTCCGCCAGCAAGCCGCCCATCAGCGGCCCGAGAATCGTTCCGGCCACCGCGCCGGACTGCATCAGGCCCATCGCGAAGCCCATCCGCGGTTTCGGCGTTGTTCCCGAGACGAGCGCGATAGACGCGGGGTTGAAGCCGGAGATGGTTCCGTTCAGCAGCCGGAGCAGCAGCAGCTGCATCGGGGACTGGGCGAAGCCCATCAGGACGATAACAATCGCCATGCCGAAGCTGGAGCGCAGGAGCATGATTTTGCGTCCGTATTTGTCGGCAAGCTTGCCCCATAGCGGCTGGAAGATGAACGAGGTCAAGAAGTTGGCGGCAAAAATAAGCCCGGCCCACATGCCGATCGCATGGTCGCCGGTCACTCCCAAATCTTTGGCGAGATAAAGCGACAGAAACGGGGTAATCATAGTCATACCTGCATTTACCAGAAACTGGCCGAACCAAAGCACCATGAGGTTGACTTTCCAGGTCTCCCAATTCTTCAAAGTGCTTTCACTTCCTTTCAAGGGATTTCAATGTTACATTGTTCACGAAAAATTGACATTATATCAGTATATCATAGTTTTTCAGCCGGACAATGCAACACATGTCATAGTAATGTCATGGGATTGTCATTCCCTTTCGGGTGAGGCGGTTGTTAGCCGCTTACAAAAGGGGCATAATAATGATATGTGTTTTTCACAGTAATCTATCAAATCTAATGGAGATCTTATCATGACCTACAACGACACTTTTATCCGCGCCTGCAGACAGCAGAACACGGAGTACACCCCCGTATGGTACATGCGGCAGGCTGGCCGGTATGATCCCGACTACCGTACAATTAAGGAGAAATATTCGCTGCTGGAGATCTGCAAGCAACCGGAGCTTGCGGCTGAGGTGACCCTGATGCCTGTGCGCAAGCTGGGCGTGGACGCAGCCATTCTGTATTCTGACATCATGAATCCGGTGGCCTCCCTCGGTGTGGATTTTGACATTGTAAAGAACATCGGGCCGGTTATCGATAATCCGCTCCGCTCCGCAAGTGATGTGGAACGGCTGAAGCCAATTGATGTGGAGGGCGATCTGGGCCATATTCTGGAGACCATCGCCATACTGGACAAGGAGCTGGACGTTCCGCTGATCACCTTTGCCGGGGCTCCGTTCACCATCGCCAGTTATCTGATCGAAGGCAGACCGTCCAAGACCTATCACCGCACCAAGGAGCTGATGTTCAGCCAGCCTCAGGTGTGGGAGAAGCTGATGGAGAAGCTGGGCGATATGGTTATCACCTATCTGCGCGCTCATGTGGCAAGCGGCGGGAAGGCGTTCCAGCTGTTCGACAGCTGGGTCGGGGCGCTGGCTCCGCGTGATTTCGAGCAGTATGTGCTGCCGACGATCACCCGGATTTTTGCCGAGTTGTCCGATCTGGAGGTTCCCAAGATCTACTTCCCCGGTGTCAGCTCAGGGGAGCTGCTCCCCAGCTTGACCAAGCTGCAGGCCGATGTGATCGGACTGGACTGGCGGGTAAGCATCACCGAAGGACGGCGCAGACTAGGCGGAGGCTATGCGGTTCAGGGCAATCTTGATCCATACCTGCTGACCGCGCCGATGGATATGCTTAAAGCCCGGGCCAAGGAACTGATCGATGAAGGCATCACGCAGCCGGGGTATATTTTTAACCTGGGACATGGATTATTCCCTGAAGCTTCACTGGACACACTCAAGGAATTGACGGATTATGTGCATGAGTATTCAGCAGCGGCAATGAAACAGGCGGCACCGCCGCTGGCATAGTTGAAGAAATAGCATCAAGATGGCAGCAGCCTTTGCTGCTCTCTTTGCTGTATAGGACGTTAATTATTCGTAAAAGGGGATGGAAACCGTGGCCAACAAAATTGGAGTACTCGTGATGTCGTACGGCACGCCTGAGAGTCTTGAGGATGTAGAGGCTTATTATACGCATATCCGGCGGGGGAACGCTCCTTCTGCTGAGCAGCTCAAAGAGCTGAAGGGCCGCTATAAGGCGATTGTCGGCGGGGTTTTTCCGCTTAGAGAGAATACCGACCGTCAGGTGGAAGCCTTGCAGGCCAAGCTGAACAGCGGGCAGATCCAGTATGTCTGCTACCAGGGGCTCAAGCATGCCAGACCGTTCATCGAGGATGGTGTCGAGGCTATGGTCCGGGACGGAATTACCCAGGCGATTGGCATCGTGCTGGCCCCGCATTACTCTGTGATGAGTGTAGGAACCTATATCAAGCGCGCCAAGGAAAAAGCCGAAGCCTGCGGCATTCATATGGAGTTCGTAGAGAACTACCATATGCACCCCGAGCTGATCGATGTGCTTAGCCGGAGAGTGACTGCCAAGCTCGATGAGTTCGAAGAGACAGGTGCAGTGCGGGAGGATGTCCGCGTGCTGTTCAGTGCACATAGTCTTCCTGAACGCATTCTGGCGATGGGCGATCCGTACCGTGACCAGCTGCTGGAGACCTCTCAGGCGATTGCCGCTCAGGCAGGGGTTGAATCCTGGCAGTTCACTTGGCAAAGTGCAGGCCGGACGGCGGAGCCTTGGCTGGGACCGGATATTCTCGACACACTGCGTGAGCTGGCCGAGAGCCAGGTGAAATACGTGCTGTCAGCCCCGATCGGCTTCGTTTCCGACCATCTGGAGGTGCTGTACGATCTGGATATTGAAGCGCAGCAGCTTGCCTCTGAGCTGGATCTGCGTCTCTTGCGGATTGACTCGCTGAACAGTGATCCGGCTTATATGTCGGTGCTCAGCGATGTGGTGCGTACGAAGGCAAACCAGTTGAAGGTGAATCTATCATGACCGCATCTCCCCGCAAGGTAGTCATTATCGGTGGAGGCCTTAGCGGGCTCAGCGCCGCTTATTATATCCGCAAGTTCTACCGTGAGGCCGGAACACAGCCGGAGATTACCTTAATCGAGAAGGACAAGGTCCTTGGCGGCAAAATCGAGACACTGCACCGTGACGGCTTCGTGATTGAGAAGGGCCCGGATTCCTTCCTGGCCCGTAAGACGGCGATGGTCGATCTGGCCAGGGAGCTGGAGCTGGACCATGAGCTGGTAAGCACGAATCCGAACGCCAAGAAGACCTACATCCTGCAGCGGGGCAAGCTTCATCCTATGCCTGCGGGTCTTGTGCTGGGCATTCCGACAGAGCTGAAGCCCTTCCTGAAGAGCGGACTGGTCTCCTTTGGCGGCAAAATGCGGGCGATGATGGATTTCGTAATCCCGCCCCGCCGTAGCTCCGAGGATGAGTCGCTTGGCGATCTGATTGAGCGCCGTCTTGGTACAGAGGTGCTGGAGAATATGACGGAGCCGCTCCTGGCAGGAATCTATGCAGGGGATATGCGCAAGATCAGCCTTCAGGCGACCTTTCCGCAGTTCGGTGAGGTCGAGCGGCAGTACGGCAGCCTGATCCGTGGAATGACGACCGGCAGGAAGCCGGTGGAGACCCATACCGGAACGAAGAAAAGCGCCTTTCTCACCTTCCGGCAAGGATTGCAAAGTCTCGTGCATGCGCTCATCCATGAACTGCAGGATGTCCGCCAGCTCACGGGGACTGGAGCAAAATCCATCCGGGTTCTGGGAGGTGCGGGTTCTTCCGGCACTCTCCGCTATGAAGTCGAGCTGGACAACGGTGAGCTGCTGCAAGCAGACGATATCTATGTTACGGTACAGAACTTTGCAGCCGCAGAGCTGCTGCGTCCACATGTGGATGTATCGGCGCTGGATGCAGTGAACTATGTATCAGTTGCCAATGTGGTTCTGGCGTTCACCCGGCAAGATATCGTTACCGAGTATGACGGATCGGGCTTCCTTGTTCCGCGTAAGGAAGGGCGGAATATTACAGCCTGCACCTGGACCTCTACCAAATGGCTGCATACCAGCCCTAACGATAAGGTACTGCTGCGCTGTTACGTAGGACGTTCGGGGGACGAACAGAATGTAGAGCTGCCGGATGAAGCGCTGGCGGAGCTGGTGCGCAAGGACCTGAAGGAGATTATGGGGATCACCGCAGCACCGCTGTTCACAGAGATCACCCGGCTGAGGTCGTCCATGCCGCAGTATCCGGTCGGCCATCCTGGCCGCATTGCCGGCCTGCGCAGTGAGCTGGCTCAGCAGCTGCCCGGCGTCTATGCCTTTGGCGCAGGTTATGACGGCATCGGGATGCCGGACTGCATCAAGCAGGCGAAGCTTACGGCTGAGACTGCCGCAGCCAGCCTCCAGAAGCTGCCGGAACCGGCGGGAGCTACAGTATAAAAGAAACGGTGGAGCGGAGCAGTGGCGCTCCACCGTTTTTTATAACTGGCGCCGCCGCTCCCCGCTTGGAGCGCCAGCTGATAGATATGCTATAATAGAAACACTTTAAGGGTAAAGGAGATTACTTGCACTCATGTATCCGCCGAGATCAGGCAATAGACAAGGCAAGAGACAACATAGCAGGCGACGGCGCAGAAGGGTATGGGCGTGGGTCAATGTGGCGTTGCTGCTGCTGATTACCGCTGCGCTCGCTTATTCATTCATGGACGGCAAGGACCCGCAGGGCTCTGCTGCTCCGCCAGCGGCGCTCGTTACTTCACCTTCACCGGAAGCTGCTGCAACGGCGGCAGTCCCTACAGAAGCCGTTCCTACAGAGGAAGCGCCTGGGACGGAGGCTACAGCCACTGCGGAGCCTGCTCCGGAGGGAACACCGGAGGCTTCTCCCGTGCCTACGGAGACGGCGGCAGCCGCTACGACCGCTACGGCAGCTCCTACCCCTTCACCAGCGAAACAGACGGAAGCTACGAATGCGCCGCAGGCCACAACGGGGAGCAGCAGCGGGCTGGTCGCAGGCTTGCCGGAGAATACCTCCGGCGGGACGGTGAAGCTGAGCTTTGCCGGAGATATCATCTTCAGCGGAAAAGCAGGTGCGCTGCTGGAGCAGAAGGGCTACGATTATTCCTACAGCGCGCTGGATGGAATGTTCAAGAAGGATGACCTCACGGTAGTCAATCTGGAAACTCCGATTACTACACGCGGGGTTGGGGCCAAGAACAAGCAGTTTGTGTTCAAGGGCCCGCCGAAAGCACTGGATGCGCTCAAGGCCGCCGGTGTGGATGCCGTCAATCTGGCTAACAACCACACGCTGGATCAGGGGGAGGAAGGGCTGCTGGACACCCTGAAGCATCTGGGCGAGCGCGGAATCCCTCATGTGGGGGCAGGGCGGAATAGCCAGGAGGCTTATGCTGCGCAGTATTTTGAACGTAATGGAATTAAGATTGCCCTGCTGGGCGTCACACGGGTGATGCCTGTGATTGAATGGAAGGCGGAAGCGGGCAAGCCTGGCCTTGCCTCGGTGTACGACAGTGCAGAAGCGCTCAAGGCAATTGCCGCAGCCAAGCAAAAGGCCGATGTTGTCGTTGTCGTCGTCCATTGGGGGCGGGAGCGGATGGAGCAGTATGACAAGACCCAGCAGGCGCTCGGACATAGCTTCATTGATGCCGGAGCGGATCTGGTGATGGGCGGTCATCCGCATGTGCTGCAGGGAATTGAGCCGTACAAAGGCAAATGGATTGCCTACAGCACAGGCAACTTTATTTTCACACGCGGCTCCATTCCGGCTACTTGGGAGACGGCGGTCTTCCAGGCGGAATGCAGCAAGCAGGGGCAATGCGCTCTTAAGCTGAAGCCGATGGATGCTGAGCTGGCGCAGCCGGTGCCGATGAATGAAGCCGACGGGCAGCTTCTGCTGCACAGAATACAGTCAATTTCTTCAGGTCTGATCAAGGTCCGCAATGACGGTACTGTGACCCAAGCGGTGAAATAGCCGGAGGTGCGTATCAATGATGAACAATATGTGTGTAGCACACCGTGGTTTTTCCGGTAAAGCTCCTGAGAACACATTGGCCGCCGTGCGGCTGGCACTTGCGCTGCCTTATGTACGCTGGATGGAGATCGATGTGCAGCTGACGAAGGACGGGGTTCCCGTGGTCATCCATGATTATTCCCTGGACCGTACGACCAACGGACACGGCAAGGTGAAAAATATGGAGTACGAGCCGCTGCGGCGGCTGGATGCGGGGAGCTGGAAAGGGCGTGCTTTTCGCGGAGAGCGGGTGCCTTCTCTGGAAGAGGTGCTCGCTCTGGCGTCAGGACGGCTGCGGTTAAACATCGAACTGAAGACGGTGGGCGAGATGTACCCCGGTCTTGCGAAGGCGGTGATTGATCTGGTGAATGCCAGGGGAATGCGCGAGGAAGTGGTGCTGACCTCGTTCGATGCCGGTGTATTGCGGCGGATCAAGGAGCTGGACGCGCGGTTCCATACAGGGCTTATCTATGACTCCAGATCCGGTGATCCGGCGGGTAAGCTTGATGAGCTGGGCTGCTCCTTCTTATCCATCAGCTACGACCGGCTTAGCCCGGTTTTGGCCAAATCCCTGATTGAACGCGGGGTGCAGGTGATGGCCTGGACCTTGAACAAGGGCAAGGAAATGCGCCGCCTGTCGGAGATACATTCCGATATTATGATCTGTACGAACCGTCCGGATATTTGGGGCGATATATTTTTGAAGGCTTGATCAGGCTGCTGTAAGCACACCAATTCATAGAGGAAGAGAGCTGAAGGAACAATGAGCAGTGCGATCAATAATGTATACTGTGTAGGACGTAACTATCAATTACATGCGGAGGAGCTGGGCAATCAGGTGCCGACCGAACCGCTGATCTTCCTGAAGCCGTCTCATGCTGCCGTGGCCCTGGATAAAGCGATCATCTATCTGCCCAAGGACGCCGGACTGATTCATTACGAGGGGGAGCTGGTGCTGCGCATTGCGCGTGATTACGTGCCGGGGATGAGTGTGCAGGAGCTGGTGGATGTCATGGCGTTGGGCCTCGACTTCACACTCCGTGATGTGCATAATGATCTGCAGCGCAAGGGCTTGCCTTGGACTGCTGCCAAAGGCTTCAAGAACGCGGCTCCGCTCACCCCTTATATAGCATTGCCTGAGCAGGAGGAGCTGGAGGCCACAGACTTCACTGTCCGCAAGAACGGAATTGAGGTTCAGCGCGGGAACGTGAAGAACATGATTTTTTCCCTGCAAAAAATCGTTGAATTCATTGCCGTCCGCTACGGGCTGGGCAAAGACGATATTATCTTCACTGGAACCCCCGCTGGGGTAGGTCCGGTAGTGGCGGGCGATTCGTTCGAGCTGTTCTGGGGCGCGCGCCTCATGGGCACCTGCCTGATCGGTTAAGGCGATGCTCTCAGGACTTGAACTACTCCAATGGCTGATCGGGGCCTGCGGTGCGCTGCTGGTTGCCGGAGCCGCTTACTGGAAGCAGTCGCTTAGCTTCTCAGGAATGGTGGCGGCAGTGGTCATGGGGACGATCTATTTCGGTGCGGGGAATCTGTTCTGGTTCGGTATCCTGCTCGTGTTCTTCATCTCCTCAACCCTGCTCTCGAAGCTTCATCATGAGAATAAGGCAGAGCTGGAGTCCACGTATGATAAAACCGGACGCCGCGACGCGGGACAGGTCTTCGCCAACGGCGGACTCGGGATGCTGGCCGTTCTGCTGAACGCGGTCTATCCGCTGGAGCTCTGGGGCTTCCTGTTCATCGGGGTGATGGCTACCGTGACCTCGGATACATGGGCTACAGAGATCGGCACGCTGGCTCGGAAGCCTCCCCGGTCGGTGCTGACCGGGAAGGTGCTCCAGGCAGGCACCTCTGGCGGCGTATCCCTGCCCGGGACGCTGGCCGCAGCGGCAGGAGGGGCGCTCATCGGCGCGGCCTCCTGGCTGCTGCGGGCGGCCTCAGGCATGACGCCCCATGCCTTCTGGCTGCTGGTGCTGGCCGGATTGCTGGGCGGGCTTGCGGGAGCTTTTGCCGACTCGGTTCTGGGTGCTACCGTGCAACGGATGAACCGCTGCACGGTCTGCAGCCGCGAGGTCGAAGCCTCCAAGCACTGCGGGAAGCCTACGTTATACGCCAGGGGCTGGCGCTGGATGGACAATGATACTGTAAATGCTGTAAGTTCTATAATAGGCGGTGCTGTAGCGCTGCTGGTCAGTTATATCAGTTACATAGGATAAGGACGGATCTGAGGGTTAAGCCGGCCGTTGCGTTATCCGGTAACATGCTGGATTTTATGGGTTGGGAGGTGAACCGTTGAGCAGTGCATCCGTAGACAAACATGCAGCTATTCTGGATGCCGCCTATGAGCTTTTCGGTTCAGGCGGCTTTTATGAGACGAAGATGTCGGAAGTGGCCGAACGTGCAGGCATTGCCAAGGGTACGGTCTATTTGTATTTTAAAAGCAAAGAGGAACTCTTCATGGCGGTTACCCGCCGCGATTGCGAAGGCTTCCTTGAGCAGCTTGAGGGCAAGCTGAGGACCCGCTCCACATTGACAGACAAGCTCTCCGTTATTGCAGAGCATCATCTGTTCTATTACTATGAGCGCAAGCAGCATACGAAGCTGTTCTTCCGTGCGCCTAACAATAACCCTGAGCTGGTGGCTTATATGGCACAGTTCATGGAAGCCTATATGCAGGCTGTGGTGAAGGTGCTGCTGGAAGGCGGGGCTACCGAGCCGGAGCTGATGGCACAGTCGTATATCGGGATTCTGGACCGTCTGAAGATGGACATCCTGTTCGACCCTGAGTTTGCCGAGGCAGATGCGGATAAGCGGGCGAAGTTTGCAGCGAGGCTTTTTATCACGGGGGCACTGGGCAGCTTGGATTCGGCGCTGGGGGACTTCCCTGCTGAAGCTGAATCTTAAGTGAATACAGCCAATTCCGGTTTCAAAATATAAGGCAAGCGAGGACAACTGATGAATATTATGACAGTGGAACATCTCTCCAAGAGCTACGGGGAGAAAACCCTGTTTCGTGATGCCTCCTTTGGCATGGACGACAGGGATAAGATAGGCGTAATTGGCGTAAACGGCACGGGAAAATCAACCTTTTTGAAGATTATCGCCGGGCTCGATACAGCAGATGAAGGGCAGATTGCCATCGGCAATGATGTACGGGTGCAGTTCCTGGCCCAGAATCCGCCTTACGAGCCTGGAAATACAGTCTTGCAGCAGGTATTTGCCGGAGAGGACCCGGAGCTTGCGACGATGCGTGAATACATGGAGGTGATGTCTCTTCTGGAGCAGAATCCGGGAGATTCAGGGCTGGAGGGCAGGCTTGTCCGAATTGGACAGGCCATCGACGCGGCCGGCACCTGGCAGCTGGAAAGTGAGGCTAAGACGGTCCTTACGAAGCTGGGGATTACCCAGTTCGATGCCCGGATGGAGAGCTTGTCGGGCGGACAGCGCAAGCGTGTCGCGCTGGCGGCAGCGCTGATTACACCATCCGAGCTGCTGATTCTGGATGAGCCTACCAACCATATTGATACGGATTCCGTAGCCTGGCTGGAGCAGTATTTGCAGAAGCGGCGCGGGGCGCTGCTGATGGTGACGCATGACCGATATTTCCTGGAACGGGTAGCCAGTGTAATGCTTGAGCTGGACGGCGGGAATCTGTACCGGTATGAAGCGAACTATTCGCGGTTCCTGGAGCTGAAGGCAGACCGTGAAGAACGTGAGGCTTCGGCCGAGCAGAAGCGCAAGAATCTGCTGCGCACCGAGCTGGCCTGGATTCGGCGCGGGGCCAAGGCCCGCTCCACGAAGCAGAAGGCGCGGATCGACCGCTTCGAGAAGCTTAAGGAGAGCACGGGAGGGGCTTCGGCCTCATCTATGGATATCTCTGTAGCTTCCACAAGACTGGGCCGCAAAATCATTGAGCTTCAGGAGCTCACCAAAGCGCTGGACGGCCGGACTTTAATCAAGGATCTCACCTACATTGCGGTGCCGCAGGACCGCGTGGGGATCGTCGGCAAGAACGGCAGCGGCAAGTCTACGCTGCTTAACCTGATTGCCGGTAAGCTTACACCGGACAGTGGCGAGGTACAGCTCGGGACAACCGTGAAGCTGGGCTATTTCACCCAGGAGCATCAGGACATGGATCTCAGCCTGCGGGCGATCGAGTATGTGAAGGAAGAAGCCGAGATCATCAAGACCGCAGACGGCAGTGTCATCACCGCCGGGCAAATGCTGGAGCGCTTTCTGTTCCCGCCCGCGATGCAGTGGACGCCAATCTCCAAGCTGTCCGGCGGCGAGAAAAGACGTCTCTACCTGCTGCGTGTCCTGATGGGGGCGCCGAACGTGCTGCTGCTGGATGAGCCGACGAATGATCTGGATATCGGCACACTCGCTGTACTGGAGGATTACCTCGATGAATTCCCCGGTGTAGTCTTCACCGTATCGCATGACCGCTACTTCCTGGACCGTACTGTGGATAAGCTGATTGCCTTCGAGGATGGGGGCATCCGCCTGCATGTCGGGGACTATAGCGAATATGAAGAGTGGCTGGCGAAGAACGTCCCATCCGGCAACGGGAACTCCGGCAAGGCAGAAGGCGGCTCCGGCCGCAGCGCCAGCGGGGCTAATTCTGCGGCTGCTGAGCAGAGCGGGAATACACAGGCTGGGTCAGCGCCGCGTGAGAAGCTGAAATTCACCTTCAAGGAGCAGCGTGAGTACGAGGGCATAGACGAGGCCATTGAACAGGCGGAGCAGCAACTGACAGACCTCTCGGCCCAGATGGAAGCGGCCTTCGCCGACTCCGGCAGACTCCAGGAGCTGGTGGAGAAGCAGCGGCAGGCCGAGGCAGAGCTGGAGCGTCTGATGGAGCGCTGGACGTATCTCAATGAGCTGGCGGAGAAGATCGCCGGTAAGTAACACCGCGTAGAAGGAGGGGACAGTGGCTGTGACTCATACGATAGAAGAAGCCGTGCAGCTGCGCTCCTCTGGCCAAGCTGAAGAAGCGAGGGACATGCTGCTACAGCTACTCTCAGAGGGCGACAGTAACGCTGAGCTGCATTATCAGCTGGCATGGACGCATGATGTGCTGGGCTTGGAGAGTGAGGCGGTAGCTTATTACGAGCGGAGTCTTGCCTTGGGGCTTCCAGATGCGGAGCAGAAGGCAGGCGCGATGCTGGGCCTGGGCAGCACCTACCGGACGCTCGGGCAGTATGCGGAATCCCGTGTGGTGCTGGAGCAGGGTGCGCTTGAATTCCCGCAGCGTGCGGAATTTAAGGCTTTTCTGGCCATGACGCTGCATAATCTCGGCGCGCATACCGAAGCCATGGAGCTGCTGCTCACCCTGCTTGCGGACACATCCTCTGATCCCGGTATCCAGGATTACCGCAAGGCGATTAAGTACTATGCGGACAAGCTGGAGCAGGTATGGCCTTAACCGGGGGATGCAACATCTCACTCGTCATCCCAGCCCTAATCCGCAAAGTCAGAGGGTTATGCGGAAATCCTGCCCAAAATGCAACATCTCACTCGTTATCTCAGCTCTAATCCGCAAATGTTGCACAAAATGCAGGATAAATCCTCACCGGAGCTGGTGGGTAGGGGAATTGTTGCAATTTATGCAGGAATCCATGCAAATGTCCAATTATGGGCGGGCCAGGTTGCAATAGTTGCAACATTTTGGCCGTGTAAAGTAATATTTGTCTAATTACTATCTCACCATGGTCAACTAAAAAGGCAGCACCAGCTATTGAAATGAGCTGGTGCTGCCTTTTTGTACTTGTTTACTAAATATCCAGGTCGTGTTGCTATAGAAAGTGACCCGCCGTGGCGAGCCGCCCGATCAGTTCGCCCCAACATAAGCCGCCAGCAGCTTAGCCGTATTCAGCACAGCCTGCTTGTGGGTACGCTCCATGGAGTGCGAGGCGTGTACGCCAGGTCCAATCAGTGCGGCCCGGATATTATTGCCGCCGCGCAGCGCAGCAGAGGCGTCGGAGCCGTATTGCGGATAGATATCGACCGCGAATGGAATAGCGAGACCGTTCGCCAGCTCGATCATGCGGCTGGTCATGGCATAGTCGTACGGGCCGGAGGAGTCCTTGGCACAGATGGAGACATCCGTCTCTTTGCAGCTGAGGTCATCGCCCATCGCGCCCATGTCCACAGCGATCATCTCATTGATCTCCCCTGGAATCCAGGCAGCGCCGTGACCTACCTCTTCATAGTTGGAGATGAGCAGGCACAGGTTATGCAGCGGCTTCCAGCCTTCGCGATGGATGCTCTCCAGCAGCCCGAATAAGGCGGCTACGCTGGCTTTGTCGTCCAGATGGCGGGATTTGATATATCCGCTGGGGGTAAGCACGGCCCTTGCATCAAACGAAATAAAGTCACCGACCGAAATCCCCAGCTTCAGCACATCATCCTTGGTGGAGACCAGCTCATCAATCCGGATCTCCATATTCTCTTCCGCACGCTTGAAATCACGGGCATCGGCATACACATGCACAGAAGGATGACTGGTCAGGATCGTACCGGTATAGGTTAAGCCGCTGCGGGTATGGATGATGCAATATTCATTCTCAATACTGTTCATGCTGAATCCGCCCACAGAGGTTAAGCGGAGGGTGCCATTAGACTTAATGGAGCGGACCATGGCACCGAGCGTATCCACATGGGCGCTGATGCCGATCGTGCGCGAAGGGTCAAGTCCGGGTACGGTGAGCATCGCACCGCCTTTTTCATTCCAGGTAAGCGGAATATTGAGCGCTGCCGCTTCTTCGGCCACCAGAGACATCACCTGGGCGGTGAAGCCGCTGGGGCTTGGGGTATCGAGCAGTTTTTTGAGCAGATTCAGAATATATTCTTCATTGGGCTGTATGTTAAGCAAGGATAATTCCTCCTATTCGTCTATGTGTTACAGCTGGGATGATCCTTCTGGAGTAAAAAGGTCACTCTCACCAGGGATAGGTTCCATGTTGACACTACCCGCGTCACGGAGCTTGGCAAGCTCAGCGTTCAGGTTCTTGATCTGCTTCTGCAGCTTATACTGGCGGAAAATTCCGTACGAACCGACTACAACCCCGCCGATCAGCGCACAGCCAAGAATAACGAGGATAAGCGGAATGCTGACAAAGTCGAACCCGAAATTAACGGGCACCGTATCCACATTCATTACTGCGAAAACTGCAGTCAGCAGAGCGAAAAATAAGCCTAATATAAGTGACCATTGAAATTTCATATAGCTTCCTCCTCAGGATGATCTGACAATACAAATCCCCTGCCCGCAAAGGGCAAGGGATTACTGTAATACTAAGCCTTCTGTGTTACTTGGTCAACTGCTCCATCTGTTCGATCACGCTCTCGAATACGCTCATAGCTTCGCGGATCGGCTCAGGCGAGGACATATCCACTCCGGCTTTGGATAGAATGTTGATGGAATAATCACTGCCGCCGCTCTTCAGGAAGCCGAGGTAACGGTCTACCGCCGGTGTGCCTTCCTCCAGAATCTGTTTGGCGAAGCTCGTCGCCGCCGAGAAGCCGGTAGCATATTTATAGACGTAGAAGCTGTTATAGAAATGCGGAATCCGCGCCCACTCCATCTCAATATCCTGATCAATTACCATATCCTTGCCGTAATACTTGACATTCAGATCGTAGTAGATCGCAGAGAGATCCTGCGGTGTAAGCGATTCGCCTTCTTCAGCACGCTGGTGAATGATCTTCTCGAATTCAGCGAACATCGTTTGCCGGAATACCGTCGTGCGGAACTGGTCGGCATAATAGGTCAGCAGGTACATTTTTTCCTTCGGGTCCGTGGACTTGTTCAGCAGGTAATCCATCAGCAGCGCCTCATTGGTAGTAGAAGCAACCTCCGCCAGGAAAATAGTGTACTGTGCGTCCCGGTATTTCAGCGCCGTGTCCGAATAGTAGGAATGCAGGGCGTGACCCATCTCATGTGCCAGTGTGAACATGCTGTTCAGATTGTCATTATGGTTCAGCAGCACGTAAGGATGGGTGCCGTAAGCCCCCCAGCTGTATGCGCCGGAGCGTTTATTCTCGTTCTCGTATACATCGATCCAGCTCTTGTCATAGCCTTCCTGCAGAACACTCAGGTAGTCCTCTCCAAGCGGCTTCAGGCCTTCCTTGGTAATCTTCTTGGCCTCGTCAAACGTAATATCCAGCTTATATTCGTCCACGAGCGGAGCGAACAAGTCATACATATGTAGCTCATCTACTCCAAGCAGCTTCTGGCGCAGCTTCATATAACGGTGCATCAGCGGCAGGCTCTCATGAATAGTGTCGATCAGATTCGTGTAGACTTCCTTCGGAATATTGTCACCGTACAGGGACATTTCCAGTACAGAAGGATATTTGCGCACACGGGAGTAAAATACATTCTTATTCACATTCGCGCTCAGTGTGGCGGCAATCGTGTTCTTTTGCTTGCCGTAAGTTTCATAGACCGCTTTGAAGGCGTTCTTGCGTACCTCGCGGTCCGGGCTTTCGAGGAATTGAATATAGCTTCCGTGCGTCAGTTCGACTTCCTTGCCTTCTTCGTTCTTAATCTTCGGGAACTTCAGATCTGCATTATTCAGCATGCTGAATACGGTTTGGGGGGCCTGGGCAATAGTGCTGACCTGAGCCAGCAGGGCCTCTTCCGCCTTGGAGAGGACATGAGCCTTCTCGCGCTTCATTTCAGTCAAGGTGAAGGTGTAGTCGGAGAGCGAAGGGTCGGCGATGAACTGGTCCAGCGTCGTGTCAGGCAGGGCCAGAATCTCAGGTGTCACAAAAGAAAGGGCTTCACCCGCTTCAACACCAAGCTTCTTGGCCTTGGAGGAGAGAGCCTGATATTTCGGAGCCGCCGTATCCTCGTCCTGGCGCATATGCGCATAGACATAGAGGCGTTCAGTCAGCAGCGACAGCTTGTCGTCCAGCTCAAAGCACTCCTTCAGGGCATCCGGTGAATCCAGCTTCCCTTGGAAGGAGGCAGCGCTTGTGATCAGTTCCTTGACTTCCTTATATTCGGCATCCCATTGCTCCTCTGAAGCAAACATATCTTCAAGCTTCCAGCGGTTCTCGGCGGGCACTTCACTTCTCTTAGGTAATTGTTCCATAGAAATCCTCCTCGGTAGATGGGATGCGGCTGAGCTGCTCTCCGCCTGCGGGAGCGCTGAGGACAGATTTCCTTGCAGCAGGCTGAGCGCAAGCAAGAGCGGGAGTGACTTGGCGGTAACGGACATGACGGCAGCCTCCTGATTCTCAAAGTCTGCTTAGTATGCCCTGCCAATTCATGTTTATTAATTCATAAGTGTGCTTACAGATGAAGTTATGTGAGCAGGCTATAAATAATGAAGACAAAAGCCAACGCAATCATAATGACTGCGGTTAATGCCATCCCGCGCTTCATGCGCGGGGGCATTTTGTCCTTGCTCATAATCAGTACGGCACCCAGACACAGGACGACAATTACATAAATGACAAGACTCTCATTTTCCATGCTGGGCTACACCTGTTTGAAGGCGGCGATGATATTCTTGTACTCTTCTTCATTATCCTTGTAAGACTCTTTGTTGAAGCGGTTGTTCACCCACTGCATCATAGCCGGACGGCTCATGAAGGTATGCGTTTCTTCTCCCCATTGGTCGGAGATTTCACGGAGGATAATATAACGTCCCTGAACTTCCACCGTCATCATGTTCCACTTGTCTGTTTTGTATATTTCATGTTTTTTGATCATTATCATTACCACCCTGGCGATTTTTGGCTTTTGGGTCAATGATAACGCACCGGAGAAGGGAAAAGCAAATTAAATCACGAAATCAGGGAAATGATGGATTGCTTTACAAGTTTAGAAAGCGTATAATGTAAGCATACGCCATATATGGCGGTATTTTTAGGAGGTTGTTCATTTGAAAGGTACAGTAAAATGGTTTAACGCAGAAAAAGGTTATGGTTTCCTTCAAGTTGAAGGCGGCGAAGATGTATTCGTTCACTTCTCAGCGATTCAAGGCGACGGATTTAAGACTTTGGACGAAGGCCAAGCGGTAGAATTCGATGTTACTGACGGTAACCGTGGTCCACAGGCAGCGAACGTAGTTAAACTATAAAATACGGCCAAGGCAGAGCTTCTGTCAGCCGCAATATATATATTTGATCTAGCACGCACTGGCATAAGTAGCATTAGGCAGCTTGAGCAGCACAGTTCCTTCGGGGGCTGTGTTTTTTTATGCTGCAGCGTGCCGGGTGGCGCTATAAACTTCCCCGCCCTTAATTACTCAGAGCGGGGTCTTGCTCTTTAGCCGACGGTCTGCGCCGCCCCCGAGGTCCATCAGATGCTTGGACAGGAAGCCGATGAAGGCCAGGATCGAGAAGCCGGTAGCGACCAGATAGAAGACAATCCGGCCCGCATCCTGGTAGATCAGCCCACCGAAGGTGCCGCTTAGCAGACCTGCGCCGCTGGACCATACGACAGTGAACAGCGCCATTCCGGTGGCCCGTAAGTGATCAGGGATGATCCGAGTGATGTAGCGGACCGCAGTTACATAATAAATACCGAATGAAATGCTGTGCATGGCCTGAATGGCAACTACGGTACCCGGTTCCTGCGCAAGCGACATGAACAGAAAGCGCAGCGTGAACATCAGGCTGGCAAAAGCGAGCAGCGGCAGCTCCTTGAACTTGTCGCCATATCTGCTGAGCAGGAAGAAGATGGGGATCTCACTGAGGGCAGAAGCCAGCAGCGCCCAGCCGACGACTTCATCTCCTGCATTCATGCCCTTGAGGCTGATGGTCAGGAAGGCTTCGTTCATCCGGTAGCCGATGGCGAGCAGGAAGACAGAGCCGAAGAACCACAGCACTTCCTTTTGCAGCAAAATCTCCCGTAGTCCGGAGGCCTTCAGCGGTTTGTCCGTAGACTCCATGTCTACAGAGAGCGGAGCCGCTTCGGTTCGCTTCACATCCTTCAGCCCAATCGTAATCAGCAGCGCGGTTACGACAATCACAATACAAATCGCTACACTGTACTGGGGTCCCAGCGCCCTAAGCAGATAGCCAATTGTAAGAGCGAAGAAGGAATATCCCAGAGATCCGAATACACGGATGGCAATGAAGTTCCGCCCGTGACGCTGGGCAATTTTGATGGCCATGGTATCTGCCAGTGGAAAAACTGGGTAATAGAAGAAATAGAAAAAGGACAAAATAAGCATGACACTTGAGAAATCAGTGGCTCTCGCCAGAACAATGGCGGTAATCAGCTGGCCTCCAAGCAGGAGGGCCATAATCTTACGGACGGTACCCAGCCGGTCGCTCATCATGCTCCAGAACAGATTGGAGAGTATCGAGATTAGCGGGCCTACGGAGTAGAGCAGACCCATTTGCGGACTGCTGAAGCCTAAGTGGGCATAAAATAACGGGAAATAAGAAACAACCAGCACACTGGTGCCGTATAGCGTAAACATAAAGGATCGCAGCCAGTTTTGGTCACTGTATTGGCCGCCGCTCCGCCTCGCATTCATGATTGTGCACTCCTTCTGGATATAGAAAAGTATAGTATAGCATAAAGCGGAGAGGCCGGGGGTTTCGTAAAACATCGATTTTCTGAATCTTTCAGAAGTTTGCGAAAGTGATTTTGTTGTTTGTACAAATCCGCTCTGCATATTATAATAATCATGATTTGGATAAGGAGACAACAATGTGGAGGCACTGTCATTGAATGAATTTGAGCAAGGCCGTTACCTAAGTCCGCGCGGTCCTATTGGAATGATGAACAGGGTCTATAAGTACGTGCTGCCGGAAGTGCGATCATGTCTCGATTTCTGGCGCCAGGATGCAGAAGGAATTCCCGATCCCGAGCTCCGTAAGCAAGCGCTTGCCAGCATTGAAACGAAGCAGTTTCATTGCCAAGGCGGCGGTATCTATGCCGCCGGTAATTTGTCGATGAGACATATACTGATTCCGCTAATTGTTGCTTATCAGACAATCAGTGATTATTTGGACAACCTATGTGATCGCAGTACTTCGCTTGACCCTGACGATTTTCGGCTGCTGCACCAGTCGATGCTTGATGCGGTTACCCCCGGCGCAGAGCCAGTGAACTATTATGCGCTGCGTACCGAACAGAATGATGGCGGATATTTGAACAGGCTGGTCCGCAAATGCCAGGAGATGACCTCCCAGCTTCCGGGATACGGTGCTGCCGCTGAAGAGATTTATCAGTTGGCGGTATTATACACCGATCTTCAGGTCTACAAGCACATTCATCCTGATCTCAGGGAAGCTGCCCTGAAGGAGTGGTGGGAGAAGGAGGGGCATCGTGCACCTCATCTCCAGTGGAATGAGTTTGCAGCCGCAACCGGTTCAACTCTGGGTGTGTTTATGCTTTTTCTGGCTTCCTGTGATCCCAAGCTGTGCACCGCTGCATCGGCTTCCATTCGTGCTGCGTACTTTCCGCATGTGTGCGGGCTGCACATTATGCTGGATTATCTGATTGACCAGGACGAAGACCGGGCCGGCGGTGATCTCAATTTCTGCAATTATTATGAGAATACGGATATGATGCTGGATCGGATCGCTTCGATCGTAGAGTGGGCCCGCAGGGATGTCCAGAATCTTCCCGAGACCTCCATGCATCGTATGGTCATCGAAGGACTTCTGGCACTTTATTTGTCCGATCCCAAAGTCAGCGAACAGCGGGAGGTTCGCCTGGTATCCAAACGGCTGATGAGAAAAAGTCCGCTGACCCGGCTTTTCTTCTTTGTCAACAGCCGCTGGATACGCAAACGTATGTATTAATGCATTAGATGCTGCTGGGCCTTCGTCCGATTAGGAGATCCGGCGCAATTTTAAGGAGGAACTAACAGGATGTCAAACGTAAAAAAAATCGCAGTATTAACCAGTGGTGGAGACTCTCAGGGCATGAATGCCGCTGTGCGTGCGGTCGTCCGCAGCGCAATCTACTTTGGAATTGAGGTATTTGGCATTCAGCGCGGATATCAGGGTCTGCTGAACCGTGACATTTTCCCGATGGATCTGCGGAGTGTAGGGGATATCATCCAGCGCGGAGGTACTGTTCTGCAATCTGCACGCTGCCTGGATTTCATGAAGCCGGAAGGACAGCAGAAGGGTGCGGACATTCTCAATGAGTTCGGTATCGACGGTCTGGTTGTCATCGGCGGAGACGGCTCCTACCACGGTGCCAACAAACTCAGTAAGCTGGGCATTAACACCATGGCGTTGCCGGGAACGATTGATAATGATATCTCATTCACGGACTACACCATCGGATTCGATACAGCCGTTGGCGTTGTAGTAGATGCGATCAATAAATTGCGCGACACTATGTCTTCCCATGAACGTTCCTCTATCGTAGAAGTTATGGGACGCCACTGCGGAGACATCGCTCTGCATGCCGGCCTTGCTTCGGGAGCGGAGACTATTCTGGTGCCGGAAATGCCTTATGATCTTAATGAAGTAGCTGACCGGATGAAGGATAACTTCGCCCGCGGTAAACGTCATAGTATTGTCATCGTAGCCGAAGGCGTAGGCAAGGGTGAAGATGTTGCCCAGGCGCTCAAGGACCGCCATGCTTCTCTGGATGCCCGTGTAACCGTTCTGGGACATATTCAGCGCGGTGGTACGCCAACCCCGGCAGACCGTAACCTGGCCAGCCGTTTGGCCGATTTCGCCGTCCGCAAGCTGATTGAAGGCGAATCGGACAAGGCCTGCGGACTTATTAAAGGAGAATTGACGCTTACGGATATTGATAAGGTAGTGAACACGAAGAAGGATTTCGATATCGAGCTGTATGAACTGGCTTCCCGGTTATCTCAGTAAGAGCAGCAGGATTTATAGTATCTTGAACCCTCAGCGGAGCAGCAATCCTTCCCTAACCGGAAGGGAGCTGCTCCGTTTTTTCGCCTTGACAGTATACCCCCACCCGTATATTATGATACCCATAGGGGTATACAAATAGGAGGGAATTAGAATGAGTAGAACTATAGTCATTATTGGCGGAGTTGCCGGAGGGGCATCGGCGGCCGCGCGTTTAAGAAGATTAAATGAAGAAGACCGGATCATTATGATAGAGCGGGGAGAGCATGTCTCTTTTGCCAATTGCGGGCTGCCGTACTATATCGGTGAGACGATTGATTCCCGGGACAAGCTGTTTCTGCAGACACCGGCTGGTATTCGGGCACGCTTCAATATCGATGTGAGAATCTTTACCGAGGCGACAGAGATTGACCGTGAACGTAAGCAGATTCACTGCCGCAGTGTAACAACAGGAGAGACCTGGCAGATTCCATACGATATTGTGATACTCTCACCGGGAGCGAAGCCGATAGTTCCCCCGATTCCGGGCATTTCAGAGGCTGATAACCTGTTTACCTTAAGAAATATTCCCGATACGGACCGTATCAAGGATTATGTGGATACCAATTCGCTCAGACATGCCACAGTGATCGGTGCGGGCTTCATCGGACTTGAAATGGCGGAGAACCTGCGGGAGCGCGGTCTTGCAGTCACCGTAATCGACAGGGGTAAGCAGATTCTGAACCCGCTTGATCTTGAAATGGTCCGCCCGCTGGAAGCGCATATGCGCCTTCATGGTGTAGAGCTGCGGCTGAACGAGGGAGTGGAGGCTATTGAAGAGCAGGGCCGGCTGCTTCGCCTCTCTTCCGGTGATCAGCTGAAGACAGATATAGTAATTATGGCCATCGGAGTCAGTCCTGAGAATGACCTGGCACGGAGCTGCGGACTTGAGCTGGGCATCCGGGGAGCGGTTAAGGTCAATGCCTCATTGCAGACCAGTGATCCGGCCATCTATGCCGTAGGGGATGTCATTGAAGTGAAGGACCGCGTTCAAGGGTTCGATACCATGGTCTCCCTGGCCTGGGGAGCGAACCGGCAGGGGCGTCTGGCCGCCGATCATATCAACGGGCGGGAAGCCTCTTACACTGGGGCATTAGGTACTGCGATTATCAAGATCTTCGATATGACTGCTGCGCTCACCGGGAACAACGAGAAGACGCTAAAATCACTGGGGGTATCTTATGAAGCGGTGCATATCCACCCCAATTCCCACGCCGGTTACTACCCCGGTGCTGCACCGATAGCGCTCAAGCTGCTCTTTAATCCGCAGACGGGAGATATTTATGGAGCACAAGCGGTCGGAAGTGCCGGTGTCGACAAAAGAATAGATGTCATTGCCACCGCTATCCGCAGCAAGCTTAAGGCTGATGAGCTGGCGGATCTGGAGCTGGCGTATGCGCCGCCGTATTCCTCGGCCAAAGATCCGGTCAATATGGCGGGCTATGTGGCCTCCAATCTGATGGAGGGACTCGTCCGTAATCTGCAATGGCATGAAGTCGATGAATTCACTCGCGGCGGCGGTCTTATCATTGATGTGAGAGACGAAGCAGAGCGTTTAGCTGGCTTCATCCCCGGTTCCATCAATATTCCGTTGTCTGAGCTGAGAGACCGGCTTGCAGAGATTCCGCGGGATCAGGAGATCGCCGTATCCTGCCAGGTAGGGCTGCGAGGCTACATTGCAGCCAGAATGTTAAGCCAATACGGTTATCCGGTGCGGAATGTTGACGGGGGCTACAAGACGTACGCAGCAATCGCCGCGGGGAATAATACTGGAGATTGCGGGAAGACAGGGGCACCGGCTTTGAAAGTGGAGAACCCGGCTCCCGCCCGTCTAGTCCATATCCAGGAACAGCTTAGCAGTAAGCCGCCGCTCTTGCTGGATGCTTGCGGTTTACAGTGCCCCGGCCCTATACTCAAAGTATATGAGACTATCAGTTCTATGGAGGAAGGCCAGCGGGTAGAGATCGCTGCAACGGATTTCGGTTTTGCCGCTGACATCAGACAGTGGTGCAGCAAGACGGGGAACACGCTGGAATCGGTGGATGTCTCCGGCGGCAAAGTGAAGGCACTGGTGCGCAAAGGACAGGACCCGGCTGACAGTACTGGGGTTCAGGCAGCACAGGCAGCGGTCCAGGAAGGGACTACGATGGTTGTATTCAGCGGCGATCTGGACAAATCCATTGCCTCGTTCATTATTGCTATAGGCGCAGCATCGATGGGCAAGCAGGTCACTATGTTCTTTACCTTCTGGGGGCTGAATGTTCTTCGGCGCGCAGAGTCCCCGCGGGTGAAGAAATCGGGTCTTGAGACTATGTTTGGCCTAATGATGCCCAAGGGGACACGCAAGCTTCCTTTATCCAGAATGAATATGGGCGGGCTCGGTGCCAAGATGATCCGGTATACGATGCGCCGCAAGAATGTGGATTCCTTGGAACAGCTTATGCAGGCGGCGATGAATGCCGGTGTGAAGCTGATGGCCTGCACGATGAGTATGGACATCATGGGCATTAAGCAGGAGGAATTAATTGAAGGTGTAGACTTCGGCGGTGTTGCCAGCTATCTTGGAGCTGCCGAGGATTCGGGCGTGAACTTATTCATCTAGAGGGGGCCAAGAGACAGTGGAGTATGATAAAGCTATTACCAACCGGTTGAAGCGTATTGAAGGTCAGGTAAGGGGAGTGCTGGGGATGCTGGAGGAAGGCAAGGATTGCCGTGAAATCGTAACTCAGCTGACCGCGATCCGAACAGCCGTAGACCGTTCTATTGGTGCAGTGATCGGAGACAATCTGGAGCACTGTATCCAGGAAGAGCTTGCGAAAGGGAATTCTCCCGAACAAGTGATTAAGGAAGCGGTGGATCTGCTTGTAAAAAGCCGGTAGTTGAAAAGGGGCTGTCCAAAGCCATAAAATGGCTTGGACAGCCCCTTTGCGTTTTTGAAGAATGAATTCGTATCCCGCTTAAACAGCGGAGAGGACGGAACGAATGTGGAAAAGCGAATGCGGTCGCCTTTGTCCCCGGATTTTCACCGCTAAGGGGAATCCAAAAAATCTGGGGACAAGAGCGATTGGAACATCGGTCCGTTCGCGCAGCGTTCATTCAAGTGCGCAAAGTTGATCCTACTCCAATACAAAGGGGCTTGTTCTTGGCTCGTTATCATGCTCCCTTTACAGCGAATCTTCTCTGCACCCTGACAAGCCGGGCCAACAGCAGAATTGCACCTATTCCAAGGCCGGTAATGAGTCCAATCCAGTAGCCGTAGGCCCCAAGCTCCGTATAGGTGGCGAGCAGGTAACCAACCGGCAGGCCGATCACCCAGTAGGCGATGAAGCAAATAATGAATGCAGGGTTGACATCCTTATAGCCCCGCAGCACGCCTTGGGTCGGAGTTGCAATGGCATCGGAGATCTGGAAGAAGATCGCATAGATCAGGAAATGCTGGATCAGCGAGATCACCTCATGGTCATCCGAGTACAACCCGGCGACATGATTCCCGGCGAATAGCAGCACTAATGCTGTGAGCAGGGAGAGCGCAGCAGCCGTGCATATGCCCATAATGCCATACTGGCGCGCATCCTTCAGCCGGCCGGAGCCGCTCTCGAAGCCGACGAGAATCGTCAGGCTCATACAGATGCTCAGCGGAATCATATAAAGGGTGGAGGCGAAGTTAATGGCAGCTTGATGGGCAGCGATTGTGATGGTATCGAAGCGGCTCATCAGCAGGGTTACTGCAGAGAATACGGCCGTCTCGAAAAAGATAGAAAAGCCGATGGGCACACCGATTTTCAGCAATTCCTTGAAGCTTGCCAGGGCCATCGCGTGAAATTTGCGGAAAATCTGAAGATTGCGGAAAGGCTCGGCCCGGTAGACGAAGATTAGGGCAATCAGGAAGATGACCCAGTATGTAATGGCAGAGGCTACACCTGCTCCTACTCCGCCAAGGCGGGGGAATCCAAAGTTACCGAAGATCAGCAGATAGTTAAGCCCGACATTGACCGGCAGGGCCATCAGGGTAATGAACATGGAGATACGGGTCTGACCCAGAGCATCAATACAGCTGCGGACAACCGTGTAGCCGAACAGCGGGATAATGCCGAAGGAGATGGCACTCAGGAAGCGGAAGGCGATGTCGTGTACCGCAGGCTCCAGATTCATGAAATTCAGAATCGGTGAGAGGGCGAAGCCGCCAAGAACCAGCACGAGTACCGAGACAATCAGGGAGAGCCACATGCCCTGCATCACCTGGTGAGCCACATCCTTACCCCGTTTGCTGCCGATGAGATGCGACACAATGGGCGTGATCCCCATAAGAATACCGCTGAGGCCTGTCTGGATGGGAATCCATAGACTTGTGCCGATGGCAACCCCGGCGAGATCATTCGTGCCGAATTTGCCGGACATATTAGTATCAAAGAAGGTGATGGCCGACAATGCAATCTGAGTAATCAGGATCGGAAGCAATATATGCAGGAATTGCCCGGCCTTTTGCTTAATGGTGGAAGTCTGTTTCATGATATCAATGCCCCGTAATTTGTATTTTGAATACTTATAATCCCAGTAAAAAGCCCGGCAGCTGCCGGGCTCTGAATATCGTGCAGTTATAATTGCAGAAAACTTATTGTTCGTACTTCACATCGGCGGTATAGCGGTTATTGGCATTCCAAAGCAGGAATTCTTCGATATTCTCGTCCTTCAAGGCACGGATCTGATCTTCAACCTGCTTCTTGCCGTATTTGACATAATGTCCGCTGCCCAGCCAGCTGGCGGTGAAATCCTGAATCCAAGGGCGGATCACAGGCTTGTAAGTGCCTAGCGGGTTAAGCTTCTTGTGAGTATCGACCATCGAGCCCTTGATCGTTGCATAAGGGTCTTTGTCCGGGTCCTTCACATCGAACCAGCCGGTGGAATAATGGCTCGGATAGACCATAGGGCTGATAACATCGACATTCTTGGAGATCTTCACGAAATCCTGGCCAATGCCCTCTGCGGCAGGTACCGAGGCGGCATAGCCGAAGATATCAACGGAGATTCGGACTCCGAGCGGTGCCAGCTCAGCTTTGGCGTATTTCACAAAGTCGGCGATAATTTCCACACGCGGTCTGTCGCTCTTCGTGTATTTCAGGCTGTCCGCACGCTTCTCGAAGCCTTCAGGGAAACGTACATAGTCAAACTGGATCTCCTTGAACCCGAGCTTAACGGCCTCCTTGGCAATGTCTACATTATACTTCCACACCGCTTCATTATAAGGATTGACGAAGCTGTCTCCGCCTTTGTTGGCCCAGACAGAGCCGTCTTTGTTGACGAAGGATAATTCCTTGTTCTTTTTGGCGAGCACCGAATCTTTAAATACCACGATCCGTGCAATCGGGTAGACATCATGCTCCTTCAGGCGGGTCATCAGCTTGTTGATATCACCAATGAACGGCTGGGGATGTCCCATTTGCTGAAGCTCAGCATTATCCGTCTTGTACGTGATGTATCCGGCATCATCCTTAATATCGATGACCATGGAATTCAGCTCTGTCTTGTCCAGCAGGGCAAGCAGAGTTTCCATCCGTGCGCCCCCGGCACTGTAAGCAGTGACGTAGACCCCTTTTACTTTGGGAGCATCCGGCTGTGGATCACTATGGAGTGCTGCCTCCGGCGATGCGCTTGGTGAAGGGGAGGTGCTTGTGCCGCCTCCATTCGGTGAAGCTGCTGCGTCCGGATTGGTTGTGTGTTCTGCGACGATGGGGGGATTCATGGCGCTCTGCAGTACTGCTGCCACATCAGCTTCATGTCCTTGATTCTGGACACCAACGCCTCCGAGGGCCATCATCAGTAAAGCCCAGGTGATATTCATTTCTTATTCGCTCCCTTTATGTACATTCCTTATAAAGTATAAGGTAACGGATGCACCCAAAAAGAACAGACTTGTAACAATACCCGTAATTTTTTGATGTCATAAATCCGCTCTTGTTGTTTATAAACGGGATGTACAGATTTTAAACCGCTGATTATAAAAGTAAATGCCGCCCCGGACTGGCACGAAGGCCAACGACCAGGGCGGCAACTATCACAACTTGCACTTTAGGGCAGCTTGCTCAATGAAGATACGCAGAATTCTGATGCTCGCAAATGCTGTAATGGATGATATCCATGGCATCTGCCGGTTCCAGAATACTCAGACCGTCACGCAGTACGATTACTGAATTGAGTTCGTCCTGCTTCAGGAACGGTATCATATCCGGATACCACCTCATGACGATTGCTGACAGTTTTACCGTTTCCATTTCCACAACAATCACCCTTTCCTTTTTCGAATCGAACTGAACTAGAATTCAGGGTCCAACCGGAAAAACGAAGTGCCTGGAAAAAAGAGGGTAAATCACAATCTTCATGAAATTGTTAAGGTCCTGCGTAGTAATAATATAACATAATTTGAACGGATAATCATTTCTTATGATTTACCGTTTGCGGAAAGAGCCCATGACTCCGACTGTCTCAACAATATTTACAAAAGCCTGCGGGTCGCTTGTTTTGATGATCCGCTTCAGCTCTGCCAGCTCATACCTTGTGGTCACTGTCATTAGCATGTCCCGTTCTACATGAGAATAAGCGCCTTCTGTCTTAAATTTTGTAACTCCGCGCTGAAGACCCAGCAATTGCTGCAGCAGCTCGTCTGTCCGGTTGGTGATAATATACACGGTGACTTTGATGTGGCTGATATGAATCAGGTCGACTACCTTGCCGGTGACGTAAATGGAGACCATCGAAGCAAGCGCCAGGTTCCAGTTGTCGTCAAAATAAGCCGCTGCAAGAATTACTAGCCCGTTGAGGCCGACCAGCACACTGCCAACCGGGAAATCCCGGTACCGTGTTATAATGGAACCAAGAATGTCGAAGCCGCCCGAGGATCCGCCTACCCGGAAGGACACGCCGGCGCCGACACCCACCAGCACCCCTCCGAAGACAGAGGCGAGCAGCATATCCGAGGACACCTGAAAGACCGGCACCACTGTCATCATCCAGGTAGTTGCCCCTACAGAGACAATGCTCAGGAGGATAAACCTGCGGCCCAGCTGGAACCAACCGGCGGCGAGCAGCGGGATATTGAAAAGCAGGTACAGTAGGCTGATATTGAACGGAGTGAAATAACCGGCCAGCATGGCGAGGCCGGATACACCTCCGCTGAGCAGTCTGTGGGGGATCAGGAACAGATTAAAGCCGCTTGCGATCATCGCTGAACCGAAGAGAACGGCAAGAAAGCTCCCGAATAACCGTAGTTTAACCAAGCAAATTCACCTCTGAGTGTAATGTAAGTAATGAAAGTAAGGAATACACTGGTATTCCTTATTGGGTTTGTGATATAATGTATAGGATATTCTTGAGTAGGACGTTACAATGGTATTTTTGCATTGCTTTAGAATGCGAAGTTACAATTGTCAGGTGTACGTAGTGGCCTGATCATAGGACATTTTTTTGTCCCAATACGCGCTAAACCATGCAGAAAATACGGCATGATTGGACAGCCTATAAATGTGTTTACCGCTACTTAAGAATACAGACAAGCATGTGGAATGTCCACTGTATAGAAGGAGCATGAATAATTTGAAAACATTCGCAGAATTTGGCTTGGAGCCAAAAGTACTTCAAGCAATTACAGAGCTAGGATTTGAAGAGGCAACACCCATCCAGGAGCAGGCCATCCCGCTTGCTATGGCCGGAACGGATCTAATCGGCCAGGCACAGACGGGTACAGGTAAGACTGCAGCCTTCGGAATTCCCCTCATTTCCAAGATCGCACGGGAAGACGAAAGAATCCTTGCACTGATTATGACACCGACACGTGAGCTTGCCATTCAGGTTGCTGAAGAAATCGGCAAATTGACCCGCTTCAAGGGACTTCGTTCATTGGCTATCTACGGCGGGCAGGATATCGGCCGCCAGATTCGCGGACTGAAGAGAAAACCACAGATTATCATTGGTACACCAGGACGTCTCCTGGACCACATTAACCGCAAAACCATCCGCCTGGATGATGTTCAGACGATCGTACTGGATGAAGCCGATGAAATGCTCGATATGGGCTTCATGGAGGATATCCAGTCAATCCTCAAGCTCGTTCCTGAAGAACGTCAGACCATGCTCTTCTCGGCTACTATGCCTCCTAACATTCAACGTCTTGCCCAGCAGTTCCTGAAGAACCCACAGCATGTATCCGTAATACCTAAGCAGATTAGCGCACCACTTATCGATCAGGCTTATGTTGAAGTTCCTGAACGCCAGAAATTTGAAGCGCTGAGCCGCTTGATTGACATGGAATCCCCTGATCTGGCTATCGTATTCGGCCGTACCAAACGCCGTGTAGACGAGCTTGCTGAAGGATTGCAGAAGCGCGGATACTCCGCTGACGGCCTGCACGGTGACTTGTCCCAGAACCAGCGCGATGCAGTAATGCGTAAATTCCGCGACGGCAGCATCGATGTATTGGTAGCTACAGACGTAGCAGCACGTGGTCTGGACGTTTCCGGCGTAACGCATGTAATCAACTTCGACCTGCCTCAGGACCCTGAGAGCTATGTACACCGTATCGGCCGTACAGGCCGCGCCGGTAAAGAAGGTACCGCTTGGTCCTTCGTAACTCCGCGCGAAATGGATCACCTGCACCTGATCGAACGCGTTACCCGTCACCGTATTACCCGTAAACCGCTTCCTACAATGGCTGAGGCTATTGAAGGCAAACAACGCATTACAGCAGAACGTCTGCTTGCAATGGTTGAGGATGCTGAACTGAACGAATACAAAGGAATTGCCATTCAATTGCTGGAGCAATATGATTCTGTACAGCTGCTGTCCGCAGCTATGAAGCTTCTTACCGGCGATAACAAGGATGCGCAAATTGAGTTGACTCCGGAAGATCCGATCCGTGCCAAACGTCGCGGCGGCAAGAACGATATCCGCAGCGGACGCAAGCCTAACGGCGGCGGCTATGGCGGTAACCGTACAGGTCCCGGATCTGGCAGTGGTGGCGGCTATCGCGGCAACCGTGACAATGCAAGCAGCGGCGGCGGCTATCGCGGTAACCGTGACAATGCAAGTGGCGGCGGAAGCACCCGTGGCGGGTACAGCAGTGGCTACGGCGGCAACAGCGGAAGCACAAGCGGCAGCAGCTACGGTGGCGGCTACAAAGGCAACCGTGATGGGGCAAGCCGCACAGACGGAAGACCATCCTCGCGTCCGAGCAGCAGCACTAGTACACGCCCGGCCAAGCAGGATTTTGACGCTTAAGCAATAGCTGAGCACCCTGAAGAAGACGAGCAACCGTTACCGGTTCTCGTCTTCTTTTTTTGAATTCGCTTAGATGAAGGTGCGGCTGATAATGACCAGCAGGATGAATAACACGAGAATCGTTCCAGTGGAAGTCCAAGGATTGCAGCAGCCTGGTGCGGACATGAGGTCAACCTCCTTTGAACATGGGGAATTTGTTGTGGTTACATTGTAATATATGGACGGATTAGGGAGCTTGCTTAGACGCTTACCTAGAACTTGTAAACTTGGGCGCTGGAAAAGTCCTGTGCAAACAGGTATAGTTAAGATACGCAGTATGCATAAGATAGACAGGAGGAAGGGAATTGGAGTTTAAAGGAGCAATGGGCGGTATATACCGCATCACGGAATGGATCTCACGTATCGCCTTCAGCAATATTTTATGGGCGTTGTGTTCGATTCCGTTCCTGTTCGCAGGGATTTTGAAGATCCTCATGATGGGTTCAGGGGCAGGCGGACCGAATGAGCAGATTATGCTCAACTGGGTACTTGGTGTATTCGCACCATTCACTGTATTTCCGGCTACGGCGGCATTATTTACAGTGGTGCGCAAATGGGTAATGGGCAATACGGATGTTAGTACATTCCGCACTTTTTTTCAGGGGTACAAAGAGAATTATCTGAAAAGCATGCTAGGAGGGCTTATCTACACCCTGCTGTTTGTAGTTATGTACGTTGATGTGACCGTATACATGACACAAATGGCCAATTTTAAAATTGTCGGTATCCTGATGCTGGTGCTGATGATTATTTTGTTCGTATCCATGTTTAACTTCTTCTCCATCGTGGTTCACTACCAGATGACGTTCAAGGAAGTGGTAACCAATTCTATTCTGCTCACGATCGCCCGGCCGATCCGTGTGTTCTCGACGTTGATTGGTGCAGGGGTTCTTCTCTATATAGGTCTGCGTTATCCGGTACTCTATGTGCTGTGTATTCCTACGCTGATTGCTATGCTTGCCTTCTTTAATTTCTTCGCTACATACAATAAGCTGCAACTACAGGTGGAGAAGAAAAAGCTGGCTGAAGAACAGGCGGCGCTGGAAGCAGCTGAGAATGAAGGTCTCTCCTCCGAAGACGATGATGATGATGACGAAGACGAGGATGAAGACGACAGAGATAAGGATACCGGTAAGGATTTCAAGCGGACTTAACCTTCCCTTGATTATCCGGGCAGTAATGTCAACGGTAAATGATCCCGGTGTTAAATAAAGCGCATACAGGTTTACTTTTAGGTCAAGAAGCAATATAATGATTATAAATCCTGCGATGTACGTTATGGCTGCTCGTTGTTTTGAACCAATGATAATGTCTTGGGAGATCTACACGAAGCGCGGCTGAACAGCCCTGTCTATATGACCTGGGGAATTCAAAAACGACTTCTGCGGTCACCCACCTGCTCTAGCAGGTTCAGAAGACACTGCAGCTGGACGGCATAGGCGGGTTTTCTAATGGAATTGACAAGGCATCCTGTTACCTGCTCAGCTGCGGGTTAGAGGGTGCCTTTTTCAAGGTTAAAGTGAGCAATACCCTTTTGTTCCGCGGACAAGAGTGTTACACTTAGGGTAGTGAACTTGGGATGTGAAGAGGGGGAAGAATTTTGTCGTTGAAAAGAACCTTGGTCGGTTTATTTCGCAGTCATGACGGAACAAGCGACCGTGCCAAAGATCCGGCATTGAAAACGCGTTATTACAATCTTTCAAGAGACAAGGCGTGGGACGAAGTATCCGCAACGCTGAAGAAAATTCCTGGATTTAAAGTCTTACATGAAGTGCAGTCTGTAGGGGAGATTACCCTGGAGAAAAGAACGGCGTTAGGCCGCTCACTGGATATTACCGTATCTGTGTTAAGCACCACGCCCGTACGCTGTGCCGTAGATATATATTCAGCATCCAGAGGGTCGCTTGGTGATCTGGGTGCCAATTACCGTGTCATTCAGCGTTTGTACCAGTCTTTGGATAAGAAGCTGGGCAAATTTAAGGTGGATTAAGGACACCCCGCCGGACATGTATTGCCGGGATTGTATGCGGTTTCCGGGAGTGGGACAGCCCGTTCCGCGCACAGATCTCCTTATTGATCATCATACGCAAAAAGCGGGAGAAGGATGACCTTCTGCCGCTTTTTTTCAAAAATGTAGACGTCTATAGGCTTGGATGTTGTATAACATATCAGTGCTGTCCGTTCAAGCTTACAGTAGTGCCTTAACCGCAGAGATCGCCGCTTCGTAGTCCGGGTGCTCAGCCATTTCACCGAGATACTCGACATAAGCCAAAGTGTCGTTCTTGTCCACAACGAAGATGGACCGCATATCGAGGCGGAACTCCTTGATCAGGACGCCGTAGGCTTGTCCGAAGGAAGTCTCTTTGTGGTCAGACAGGGTAATAACACTGTCAATGCCTGCGGCACCGCACCAGCGGGCTTGGGCGAAGGGGAGGTCTGTACTGATGGTGAGGATGACCACATCATCGCCAAGACCGGAAGCCTCACTGTTGAAGCGGCGGGTCTGCGCATCGCACACACCGGTATCCAGGGAAGGTACAACGCTGATCAGCTTGATTTTGCCAGCGTAATCTGTAAGTGTAACATCTTCCAGGAGATTCTTGCTTACCGTGAATTGCGGTGCGGAATCTCCGGCTTTCAGCTGCGGGCCTACCAGAGTAATGGGGTTGCCCTTAAAAGTGGCTACGCCTGTTCTTTCTTGCGTCATGTCCTTGTTTCCTCCTTGAATTGCATTATTGGCATGTACCTGCCAGAATAAATTATAATCTTTTTAGAAGCTGGATGTCGAGCTGGACAACATACATAAAAGGATGGGTGTTATGATTTTTATAAGGTATGAGAAATGGAGAAGTTATCTCCGGTATTATCCTGTTACTTGTGCGCTGATTCTGGCCAATGTGATTATGTTCATCGTGCTGTCGCTGAATGGCGGCTCCGCCAATCTGTATACGCTTGTGAAGTATGGGGCAACGGTTAATGTGGGTCCTGAGAAGGATGAGCTGTGGCGCTACGCGGCGGCGATGTTCCTGCATAACGGCTTCGCCCATTTGTTCTTCAACAGCTTCTCGCTGCTTGTGTTCGCCCCGCCGCTGGAGCGGCTGATGGGCTGGTGGCGGTATGCGCTGCTGTATCTGGGCGGAGGCTTCATTGCGAATCTACTGGGGGTTGTGATAAGCAGCCGCGGGACCGTGGAGATTGGAATTGTCTCTGTAGGGGCCTCCGGAGCGATCTACGCCGTCTATGGCGCGTTCCTCTATATCGCAGTGTTCCAGAGGGCAATGATGGATGAGGGCTCACGCAAGACGCTCTACGGACTTCTGGTGATGGGAATTATCATGTCCTTTGCTGCTCCGAATATTAATTATATGGCTCATATTGGCGGCCTGATCGCCGGATTCTTCATCTATGGGCTAATCATCCGTGTATTCAAAAGAAAACGACGATAAGGAAGTGTAGTTTTGGAGCTTAGACAGCTGCAGTATTTTCTGAAGGTTGCGCAGAAGGAACATGTCACCAGAGCAGCGGAGGAGCTGCATGTAGCACAATCTGCGGTAAGCCGCCAGATTCATCAGCTGGAGCAGGAGCTGGGGGTCGATCTGTTCATGCAGAAGGGGAGAAATCTGCAGCTTACGCCTGTCGGGCAGCTCTTTTGCAAAAGAGTGGAGTCGTTGCTGAATGAGCTGGACCGGTCGGTGGCGGAGGTGCATGAATTCCTCGATCCGGAGCGGGGAGAGATCCGCATTGGCTTCCCGCACAGCCTCGGAACCCATCTCATTCCTTCGATTGTGGCGGAATTCCGCCGTCACTATCCGCATGTGAAATTCCGCTTCAAGCAGGGAGCTTACCCCTCCTTGATTAAGGATGTCATCTCTGGAGAGGTGGATCTGGCATTCATCTCCCCGTTCCCTGAGAATGCACCGCATGTGGCCGGAGATATCGTCATGACCGAGGAGTTGTTCGCCATTCTGCCGCAGAATCATCCGCTGGCCAGTCAGGAAGTAATCCGGCTGGAGCAGCTGAGGGAAGAGAAGTTCGTGTTATTCAGTCAAGGCTACTCGCTGCGGCCGATTGTGTGGCAGGCCTGCCTTGCGGCAGGGTTCAAGCCGCAGATTGCTTTTGAAGGCGGGGAGACCGATACGATCCGCGGCCTGGTTGCGGCCGGGATGGGGGTAAGTCTGCTGCCGGAGATGGCGCTCTACCAGACCAATCCGATGCAGCCTGCGCAGGTCCGGGTGGTGGAGCCTACGATTACCAGAACCGTCGGGCTGATTCACCGGGCCGAAGGCAAGCTGCCGCTGGTCGCCCAGTCCTTCCGTAACTTCCTGCTTACCTATTTCAAAGACAGACACACAGACAATACCCCGGTCGGCTCATAGCCTACCGGGGTATTGTCTGTGTAGTGATATAGATCTTAATCGCGGTTACCGAGGAACATCAGGATCAAGCGGATCAGTTCGATCAGGGATACCAGCGCTGCTGCCACATAGGTGAGTGCTGCGGCATTCAGGACCTTGGCTACCCCGCGCTCTTCATCATTGCGGATGAAGCCCTGCTGGACCATAATCTGGCGCGCACGGCTGCTGGCGTTGAATTCAACGGGCAGCGTGACCAGCTGGAAGGCTACTGCGGCAGAGAAGAAGATAATACCGAGTCCAATAAGGTTGAGTGAGCTGAAGATGAAGCCTGCAAGCAGCATGAAGGGGGCGACCCCGGATGCAAAGTTCACGACCGGGAACATCCGGTGGCGGAGCGCCAGCATCGGATAATGCTCCTTATGCTGAATCGCATGGCCGATCTCGTGACAAGCGACGGAGACCGCTGCGATGGAGCTTTCGTAATATACAGGCTCCGACAGCCGCACAACGCGGTTAATCGGGTCGTAGTGGTCCGTGAGGGTTCCTTGAACCGGTTCAATAGGAACATCGTAGAGTCCGTTGGCATCCAGCATACGCCGGGCAGCTTCATAACCCGTTAAGCCGTTCATGTTCGGCACCTTAGCCCATTTCTTGAAATTGCCTTTGACCCTGAACTGGGCCCATACAGAAAAGATAAAAGCGACGGCTAACAATACATACATTAGTGGCATCATATGTGCTCATTCCTCCATTATAAATTACAAGCTGTTACATTGGCGGCCCCTGCGTCAGTAGAAGCCGGATCGCTTCCATACAGGCGACGCCCTGAGGAATCAGTGCTGCCAGTGCCCGGTTGGCCTGGCCAGGCTTCAAACCGCTTATCACGGGCTCCAGGGCCTTCACTTCCCGTTCAAGCTGCTGCATCTGAAGCTCAAGCTGGACCAGCTTGCCGGAGACCTCAGCCTCAGGTGTGGCTGCATTCCACTTGCCCATCAGGGATTTGATTTCTTCCAATGTATATTTCTCTTGCTTAAGCTGATTAATACGTTGCAGAACGACTAAGGTTTCATGACTGTAGAGCCGGTAATTTTTCATGCTCCTGGATTCCGGTATAATCAGTCCGAGCTTCGTATAATAATCAATGGTACGTTCGCTGATGCCAGCCGCCTTGGCCAGCTCTCCGATCCGGTAAAGGGTCATATCTCCAAGTTATCTCACCTCGCTATTTCCTGCGTAAAATAATCATATCAAATTGGAAACCGTACAGTCAAACGTGACGCTTACTTTAAAGTATATGCTGATTTTTCATAAAGATGCTTGGGGGAAATTGAACCGGGAGTGTTCCTTAGAGGAGGCGAAATCATGTTAAACATAACGTGATGTGTTATGTATTTATTTCTATAGCTCTGCGGGAAACCATCAGGATTGCGGTGGGCGGAGAGTGCTGTATGGTGTGATCAAGCGATAATAAAAGGCATTTTTACTAATAGATATTAATAAAAATACAGCATGAACCTAAGGGGAAAGCTCTAATGGCTGTATGCGTTTGCATAAGCGGTACATAAGGATACTTACTAATTAAGGAGGGGAATTCGCAGCGGCGCTGGGAATGAGCCTTGCGTGAAGAAAGGCGCAGCTTCCAAAATTAAATTAAAACATTCAAAAAAATAGTCTTGTCAATTTACCTGACTTCTGATTATAATGACATTAAGAGTTTCACGCTTTGTTAGAAAATATAACATTGGGGAGTGGGGTACAATATGAAAAAAAAGATGTTGATGATGTTCCTGGGTATGATTACACTGATGATCTATCCGGTCAGCGCATTCGCGGCTGAGGGTCCGGCAGCACCGGATCTGCAAATCGGATTGGACACTGCATTTACGTTCCTGGCCTTTATCCTTGTGTTCTTCATGCAATCAGGGTTCGCATTACTCGAGGCCGGTTCGGTCCGGATGAAGAATGCCGGTCACGTAGCCGGTAAGACGGTACTGACTCTGGCGATTGCAAGCTTATGCTTCTGGGCACTGGGCTTTGGCCTTGGCTTCGGTAACGGCAACAGCTTCTTCGGAACTACAGGCTTCTTGTATGGTGGCGATTCGGCCGCCTCTGCATTCGAATCCCTGGCCTTCTCCGATGTTACACTAAATACGAAATTCCTGTTCCAAATGGCATTTGCGGCAGTCTCCCTGGCGATTGTATCCGGCGGTATGGCTGAACGTGCTAAGCTTAGCGTCTATATTATCTTCGGAATTCTCTTCTCGGTTGTGATTTATCCGGTTGTAGCTCACTGGGTATGGGGCGGTGGCTGGCTGGCAGAGCTGAGCATGCAGGATTATGCAGGTTCTACGGTAGTCCATCTTACAGGGGCAACGGCGGCTGTAGTGGCGACCATTCTCCTCAAGCCTCGTCTTGGCAAATTCAACAAAGAAGGCAAGCCGGTCATTATTCCGGGTCATAACCAGGTATTCACTGTCCTTGGGGTTATCATTCTCTGGTTCGGCTGGTTCGGCTTCAACCCCGGCAGCGCGATGTCCCCTATGGGCGGATTCTTCGGACACGTAGCATTGACTACTAACATTGCAGCGGCGGCAGGCGGTTTGGCAGCACTGGCAGCTTCCTGGTTGTACTTCGGCAAATCCGATATTCCGGCAATGCTTAACGGCGTACTGGCAGCACTCGTTGCCATCACCGGTGCCTGTGCCTTCGTAGAGCCTTGGGCAGCTATTATTATCGGTCTCATTGCCGGTGCCTTCACCTTCATGACTTCGCAGTGGCTGGAGCGTGCAGGACTGGATGATCCAATCTATGCTTTCTCTGTACATGGTATTGCCGGTATGTGGGGGGCGTTGTCTACAGGCCTCTTCGCAGCACCTGATCTGATTGAACAGGGCGGACTTGTAGGTAAAGCAGGTCTGTTCTACGGCGGAGGCTTCCATCAGCTCGGCGTACAGGCGCTGGGTGTAGTCGGAACCTTCGTGTTCGTAGCTGTGATGTCCTTCATCATCCTGTATGTAATGAAGATGGTTATGGGTATCCGTGTAACGGAAGAAGAAGAATTGATGGGTCTGGATATCAGTGAGCATGGTACGTACGGTTATCCTGAGCAAATGAAGCTGATCAGTGAATCAGAATCCAAAACCCTCAAACACTAATATTTATACTCAGGCAGGGAGGCGGACCGCGTGGCTTCGATGGAGACAGCAGATTGGAACGAAGAAGAAAGTTACTTGTCCATCGTAACAGCCGGTTCGCCGGAGGAGCTTAAGGCGAGGCGTACCGTTTGTCAACAAGTGCTTCTGGAGCAGTTGAACGTGATTCCGGTACAGGAATGGATGTACCGTGTCAATGTCATGCATGACCAGCTTGCCAGAACGGCGGTACGCATATGTGAGGCGCAGATGAAGGAGGCGGGCTACGGCCTGCCTCCCTGCGCCTATTCCTTTATTGTATTCGGCAGTGCAGGCCGGCAGGAGGCTACGCTGTGGAGCGATCAGGATAACGGCTTGATTGTTGAGGAAGCGCTGGAGGGTGAGCGGAAAAGGTATTTTGAAGCTTTTGGCAGCATGCTGTCGGATGTGCTTGAGGC
Source organism: Paenibacillus rhizoplanae (assembly GCF_042684125.1). Classification (NCBI taxonomy): domain Bacteria; kingdom Bacillati; phylum Bacillota; class Bacilli; order Caryophanales; family Paenibacillaceae; genus Paenibacillus; species Paenibacillus rhizoplanae. Next base: position 183,127 of record NZ_JBHUKY010000008.1, read on the forward strand.
GATTGGCTATGAGAAATGCGAGGGAAGGGTCATGTGCTCTGAGCCGCTCTGGCGGAAGTCACTGGCTGACTGGAAGCGGCAGCTGGCAGACTGGATGGAGCAGCTCGAATGGGAGCCTGTCCGGTACCTGATTATCGCTTCGGATATGCGCCATGTTGCCGGAAGTGAGGCGCTGTCTGCGCAGTGGCGGAAAGCCCTGCATACCGGATTCACGGATAACAGCAAATTGACGATGGCGGTACTGCGCAATACGGTGCGCCATAAGGCAACGCTGAATCTGCTGGGGCAGGTGCTTACGGAACGGTTCGGTGATAATGCCGGCGGCTTCGATGTTAAATATGGCCTCTACATTCCGCTGGTCAATATCGTCAGGCACTTATCGCTGCTGCATGGAATAGAGACATCTTCGACACTAAAGAGGCTGGATGAACTGGCGAAGCTGGAGCAGTATCAGCATCTGGAAGAGATCAGGCGGGCTTGTCTGACAGCGCTCAGGATGCGGGTGAATACGCCATTTACGGTGACGGACGGCCTGATCGTGAGCAGTGATTATTATGCCGAGAATGATCTGAAGAATAAGCAGCTCCGGGCGGAGCTGCGGGAAAGTCTGCTGCTGATCAGACGCCTGCATAAGGCGCTGCAGCGGCAGCTCCGGTCAGCGGAAAGGAGACAGCTATGAAGGAGCCGAGCAAAGGCGGAGGATTCTGGAATAATCTGCGGCAAGGCGGAATGCCCTCCGCCATCGCTTCCATGAGAGGCGGAGAATCCGCGCAGCAGACAGCCCAGCAAATGGCCTTTATCCGTTCTTTGATGCGTGAGAAACGGCGTCCCGAGGTGCTGCACACTCCGCTGTCTGAACTGGAGACGGTGATATTCGATCTGGAGACTACGGGCTTCTCCCACCAGGGCGGGGACGAGATTATGTCCATTGGGGCGATCCGGGTGGTCGGGGAAGAGATCAAGGCAGAGGAATGCTTTTATACACTGGTGAACTGCGGGGCAACGATTCCTGACAATATTACGAGACTGACCGGAATCTCAGCAGATATGACCTCCTCTGCTCCGCCGCTGATGGACGGCCTGCATAACTTCATGTCCTTCGTCGGGCAGCGGGTGCTGGTAGCGCACGGAAGTGCTCATGACAAGGCGTTCCTGAATGCTGCCTTATGGAAGACGTCCAAGGTCCAGTTAACCCACCGGGTGCTGGATACGATGATGCTGGCCCGCTGGCTGGAGCCGCACCGCAGTAATTACACGCTCGATGAGCTGCTGGCGATCCATGAGATTCCCATTGAGGGCCGCCATCATGCGCTTGAGGATGCCAAGATGACGGCGAAGCTATGGGTGGCGTACATCCGCCAGATTTTGCAAAAGAACCAGGTAGATACGCTAGGCGACTTGTACGCCTATCTGAGCAGGACTTGAGGGCTATTGTGTAAGACTAGCCGGGTGCAGTGCAAAGCGGGGGCTATTAAGGTATATCAGGAAGGCGGCGGGTCAGGCGCTACGTTGCGTATCGGCCTTAGGCCAATACACATGCCACCCGCTGCGGCAGCACCAGCAGCTGTCCGCAGGTCTCCTGCGGCAGCCGGGCAGCAGAAGCTTCCCCAGCCTCTGCTGTACGGATGAGTCCGGTCTGAACAGCCGGAGGCTTCCCTGGCCGCTGTCTGCTTTACCCCTCTCTCTTCATGGGATTTCGTCTTTGACGGAATCCTCTTTTTTATGTAAATAACGTTTGAAACTGGAGCAAGTGGGGGTACAATAGAGAAAAACCCTCCATGCAAAGGAACTGAACCCTATGAAAGCAGTCCATAAACGGAATGTAACGATTCTGGCCTTGATTGTTTTTCTGGCTGTTCTTGCCATAGAACATAAAGTGAAATCGGAGCCCAAGGCGGTTGCGGTCCTCCAGCAGACAGCGGAACCGGAGACTGGGGCATCCGCCGGACTCAAAGCGCCTCCTTTTACAGTGCAGGAAGGGGATAAGCAATACGGGGTCGATGGGGCAAGGGAGAAACCGGTTATTCTTAACTTCTGGGCTTCCTGGTGCGATCCATGCCAGCAGGAGGCTCCTGAGCTGAATAAGTTGGCTATGAAATACAGCAAGGTGTTGGATGTTTACGGAATTAACGTGACCAGCCAGGATTATAAGCCTAATGCGGAACGCTTCGTCAAGAAGTACATGCTGACCTTCCCGGTGTTGTATGATCTGAAAGGCCAAATCTTCGATAAGTATAATGGGGCAGTGTTCCCGACCAACGTATTGATTGATAAGAACGGGATCATCAGCGAGATTATTCTGGGGGTTCTGAGTGCAGAGGAATTGGAGAAAAAGATTATCGCGCTGACCGGCTCCTAGCCACAGGCGATCAGCCGCATAGTGAAAAGCCCTCCTGCGCGGAGAAAGTTCCGCATCGGAGGGCTTTTTGGGTTGCATAGAGCGAAGTCAAGGCGGTCAGTGATTGACCAGACCTCGCGGTTCCTTGCTGGTCTGGATGCCCTGCTCCAGTGAGATCTGCCCCAGAAGGGCATAGCGCATGGAATCGACCAGGGCTTCCCAGCTCGCTTCGATCACGTTGCTGGATACGCCTACGGTGCTCCAGGTGTCGCTATAGTCCTTGGATTCAATCAGCACGCGTACCTTCGCGGCAGTCTGATCCTGTTCATCCAGCACGCGGACCTTATAGTCAGAGAGATGCATATCCTTGAGCTGTGGGAAGTAGGTCTGCAGCGCCTTACGCAGCGCATTATCCAGCGCGTTGACGGGTCCGTTGCCTTCGGCGGCTGTGTACAGGCTCTCGCCGCCGACCTTCAGCTTGACGAAGGCTTCGGAGACGACAGGGCGGCCGGCGGTTTTCTCGACCAGCATCTTGAATGATTCGAAGGTGAATAGCTCGTTCATCTCGCCGGTCGCTTCCCGGAGCAGCAATTCAAGCGAAGCATCCGCGCCTTCGAACTGATACCCCTGATGTTCAAGATCCTTGATCTTGTCGATAACCTTGCGGGCCTGCTCGCTGCTTGGATCAAGGCTAAGCCCCATCTCCTGTGCCTTGGACAGCACATTGCTCTGTCCGGCCAGCTCGGAGACCAGTACACGCTGCTTATTGCCGACCAGCTCGGGGGCGATATGCTCATAGGTCCGTGAATCACGCAGGATCGCCGAGACATGAATCCCGCCCTTATGGGCAAAGGCTGCTGCCCCCACATAAGGCTGGTTCACCGGCATGTTCACGTTGGCGACCTCACTGATATACCGGGCCGTGTTGGTGAGCTGCGGCAGGGAATCTCCGGGGATGCAGTGGTAGCCCATTTTGAGCTGCAGCGTTGGGATAATGGAGCATAGATTGGCATTCCCGCAGCGCTCGCCGTAGCCGTTAATGGTCCCCTGGACCTGCCGGGCACCGGCGCCGATTGCGCTCAGGGTGTTGGCAACCGCGAGCTCACAATCGTTGTGTGTATGAATACCGAGCGATGCTTCAGGGAGCAGCACACCGATGCTTGTCACAATATCATGGATCTCATGCGGCAGGGTTCCGCCGTTCGTATCGCACATCACCAGCCAGTCTGCTCCGGCCTCGCGGGCACGGGTAAGAACAGCTGCGGCGTATTCCGGGTTGTTCTTGAAGCCATCGAAGAAATGCTCTGCATCGAAGATGACCTCAAGCCCCTTGCGCTTCAAATAAGAGATGGAGTCGAAGGTCATGGCCAGGTTCTCTTCCAGGGTCGTCTGCAGGGCGGTATGAACATGGAAATCCCACGATTTGCCCACCAGGGTAGCCGCCGGAACGCCTGCGTTAATCATCCGCTGCAGTCCCTCGTCCTGCTCGGTGAGCGTGTTCTTGCGCCGGGTGCTGCCGAATGCGGTAATCTTGGCATTTAGATGGAGCTCCTGGACTCTTTTGAAAAATTCGATGTCCTTGTTGTTGCTTCCCGGATTGCCGCCTTCGATATAATGGACACCCAGATCGTCGAGTTTCCTGGCAATCTTCAGCTTGTCATCCGCCGACAGACTGATCCCCTCGCCTTGTGTTCCATCGCGCAGGGTAGTATCGAAGATAGAGATAGACTTAGACATGAGTGTCCTCCTAAAAGTGTTGTTAGCCTTCGTATAGGAAATTAATTTTTATATTATAGCATTTTTACGCGGGAAAGTAACAAAGAACTTTTCACCTCGCTGTCACAAGCGGCCCTCTGGCAAGTTGACCTCCCGCCGGGGTAGAGGTATGCTGACAATAACAATGGAACCCCGAAGATAAGAAGGTGGATACCATGCAGAGTGTGGATCAATATTATCCGGCAAGCGGCAGGGTTATTCTGCATGTGGACATGAATGCCTTCTACTGCTCTGTGCATGAGGCGGAAGATCCGGAGCAATATAAAGGCAAGGCGACAGCGGTGGCGGGCAGCGTGGAGGCTAGAAGGGGAATTATCGTCACCTGCTCCTACGCCGCGCGCAGGCTGGGCATCTCCACCGGGATGCAGGTGCAGAAGGCGTTGCGAATTTGTCCTTCCTTAATGCTTATTAAGCCGGATTTTCATCTATACCGCAAGTACTCCAATGCATTCATGCAGATTGCCTACAGCTATACTCCGCTGCTCGAAGCGGTCTCGATAGACGAATGCTATCTCGATATCACCGGCTCCCGCCAATTCGGAACGCCGCCGGAGATTGCCGAGGCGATACAGCGGCGGATTTTGGAGGAGCTGGGTCTGCCCTGCTCCATCGGGATTGCCCCCAACAAGCTGCTGGCGAAGATCGCTTCCGATCTGAAGAAGCCCAGCGGGATCTCAGTGCTGCGCCTGCGCGATGTGCCGACCGTGCTGTGGGACAAGCCGTGCAATGAGATGTTTGGTATTGGCGGCAAGACGGCTGAGAAGCTGCGCAAGCTGGGGATCTACAGCATCGGACAGCTGGCGGCGGCGGACGAGGCGATGCTGGTCGGCCATTTCGGCGTCATGGGTGCCTGGCTGAAGCGGGCGGGGAACGGGATTGATCACGGGATCGTGAATCCGCAGCGGGAGCAGAGCAAATCCATCGGCCACACAACCACGCTGCCGCATGATGTGGTGGGGCTGGCTGAGGCGCGCCCGATTCTGCTGAACCTAAGCGATCAGGTGGCGCGCAGGCTGAGGAAGCAAGGGCTGGTTGCAGCGGGGGTACAGCTGACGATCCGCACGCCGGATATGAAGACGATCACCCGCTCCCGCCAGCTTGAGGCTCCCACGGAGAGTGCCGAGGACATCTATAAGGTGGCCTGCGACCAGTTCGCGCGCCACTGGAAGGGCGATAAGCCGGTGCGGTTGCTGGGGGTAACGCTCCAGGGGCTGATGCCCAAAGAGGAGTCGGCCATTCAGCTGGATCTGTTCGACTACGAACGGCAGCCGAAGAAGGAATCGCTCAATAAGGCGATGGATATGCTGCGCAACAAATTCGGCGAGAATGCAGTGCTGACCGCAGGGATGCTGAGCGACAGCCACTCGGCGCGGCTGCGTAACCATAAGGAGCGGGGCACCTCGCTGCAGAAGGACAATCTGGGCGGTGCAGATAAGGATATAGACTGAACTAAGGCCCGGAATCAGCCGCCTGGAGCATCGCAGAGAATGAGGCAATAATGTCAACACATTGAAAATTCATTGAAATTGTATCCTATTTATATTAATATGAGAAAAATAACAGGCTGCGACTGCAGGCTGTATAGTTAAGCGGGAGGCAGAGAAAAAATGGCTAAGTACACTTGGGTCGAGAAAGACACATGCATCGCTTGTGGTGCTTGTGGCGCGACCGCCCCTGATATTTTTGATTACGATGATGAAGGTTTGGCAGAAGTGATCTATGAGAACGACGGCAACCACGGTAATGTAGTGATTCCGGACGACTTGTTCGATGACCTGCAGGATTCAGCTGACGGATGCCCTACAGATTCCATTAAGATTGCAGATGCACCTTTCAACAAAGAAGGCTAAGCTCCTGCCATCACATAAAGACATCTCTGGACCGCGATAAATGCGGCTTGAGGTGTCTTTTTTTGCATCCTCTGCCGATATAAAATAGAAGATAGATACGCATACATAACTATATAACCAAAAGCGGGAAGGATCGAGGGGGACTTAAGGGTCGGCTGGAGCGAAAGCGGCCGGAGGTCAGAGGGGGTTCCCCGCAGTGACGACTGAGCTTAAAGTGGAGGCCAACATGAAGAATGCTCAGCATCTAAAAGCCTATGTACAGATGCATCCGGATAATAAGATGGCATGGTACTTGCTTGGTAAGGAATACTATAAGAACGGGCAGTATGGAAAAGCGAATTACTGCTATAATCAGGCCGGGGAAGTGTATGAGGCTTTTGAACGCAGCAAGGTACCGGCGGATATGCTGCAGCAGTATGAGGAAGGGCTGCTTGAATCGGCCAGGGAACGGCAGACTGCGAGGCTCAGGAAGCGCCGGGTGCTGCTGGCTCTAATGCTGCTGCTCTTGCTGCTTATTCCGGCTGCCGTAGCGCCGGGACTTCAGCCGGACAATGCGGGCATAGCTGCACCGGTCGCGGCGGTCTCAGCCGTGCTGCCGGAGACAGCCGAAGAGAGGCCGGTAAGTCCCCAAGAACCGGCAAGTCTGGATTTCACGGCGGTAGCGGCGGATGCTGCTGCGGGGGGCGGGGGCCTTGCAGCCATCCTGAAGTCGGCGAAGACGCCTTCCGCCACCGCACTGCTCGGTATGAAGCGCTCGGGCAAATGGCTGCTGTGGAAGAAAGGACTGCCGCTGGAGGCCACCCTTGCCAAGAGTGGAGAAGGACGTATAGTCTATCAGTCCTATAATCCGGCAGCGTGCGCATGCCAGCCGCCGGATTCGGCGGAGCTTAAGCAGCAGGGGCTGAGCTGGCAGAAGCAGCAGGAGGAGCTGGCTGTGCTCTGGAGTGCGCTGCGTGCGTACAAGAACAGCAAGGGAGCTTATCCCGAAGCGGTACAGGAATTAGTGAAGCCGTTCCCGGCGAACGTGCTGGGCGGCATCACCCCGCTGATGAAGGAAGCCTTCGCACCTCTGAGAGCAGCCGCACGAGGAGAGGCGCCGCTGCTCTCAGCATCACCGCAGCCGTCTGGCGGCCAAGATGCAGGTACTCCGGGGCAAGAGCAGACGGGCGGCGGACGTCCGGCGGCGGGGCCGGGGGAGAAGCTTTTTTTCAAAGAACCGCTTGCTATTATTGTTGATAAGCAAAACCACCGTCTGGCGGTCACCAGCGGCAATGTGATTGTGCGGAATTATGCTGTGGGACTCGGTGGGGATAAGACCCCTGAAGGTGAGTTCGCCATTAAGGATAAGGTTGTGAACCCGAACGGGCGCGATAACGGGGAGTTCGGCAGCCGCGGCATGCAGCTCTCGGACAGTAATTATGCGATTCACGGGACGAATGAGCCGGATAGCATCGGCAAGGATGAGTCACTGGGGTGTATCCGGATGAGCCGGAAGGATGTGGAGGAGCTGTTCGCGATGGTGCCGATAGGCACGAAGGTTCAGATCAGTCAAGGGGTTCTGCCTGAGGAGCTGGTCGTACCGGAGGAACGTTTCCCTTCGGATTCGCCCCGTAATCAGACCAACCCCCATAAAGTATACCATTGGCTGAACTAATTCCCGACAAAGACAAATAAAACGGCGATAAGCGCAATCAGAAGTACCAGACTGGCGCCGATCCACAGAATGGCTTTGCGGTTCACTTCTTCTTTTTTCTGCTGGAGTGTAGGAGGCTTACGTTTTGTTGACATTAGGTCACCCTTCTTTCTCTCTTAGTCTGTGATAACCCTTACATGTGAGGATTGGCGGCGGTGCATGGAACTTGTACCCGCTCCTCTATTCTAGTCTGGATGAAAAGACAAGTCTAGCTGCAATCTCTTACGGCAGGGACTGGACGGCTGAAGCCTTAGTCTATACAGAGGAATACCGGCTGGAGTATTATAAGGAAGGTTTTATGCTGGAGCGTGAAGGACACAGAAGCAGGAGTGATGCTGTTGTGGCAAGTATTTGAATACGGAATTGGCGGCGGCGTCAAGGAAGTGCGGCAGGGCGGGGACAATCGCTGCGGCAAAAAACTTTTCTTTTCCACCGGAAACGGATAAAATTAAGAAGAAACCTATAGATACGGGAGTCGTTATGTCAATTGTGGTTCCCTTGAAGGAGCGAGAACGGTGCTGTATCGACATTTTGGTAAACCAATTTTCTTTAAAATGGACCCAGAGACTGCGCATCATCTCGTCATCGGCGGACTGAATAAAGCAGATCTAGTTCCCGGCGGGAGCGCGGCCATGCGCCTGATGTACGGGGTTCCTGAGACGGCTGACCTTGCGGTGGACCTGTTCGGGGTACATTTTCCGACGCCTGTGGGCTTAGCGGCAGGACTGGATAAGAATGCGGAAGCGGTAGGAGGCTTCTCTTCGATCGGCTTCGGATTTATGGAGGTAGGCACGGTAACTCCGGTAGGCCAGCCCGGCAATGACAGTCCCCGGCTGTTCCGGCTGCTGCCTGACAAGGCGCTAATTAACCGGATGGGCTTCAATAATGAAGGCGCGGAGGCCATGGCTGAACGCCTCAAGAAGCTGAAGAAACGCAGAATTCCGGTGGCGGTCAATATCGGACGCAACAAGGCCACCCCGAATGAATTGGCGCATGAGGATTACCGCAAGTGTATCCGTACGCTGTATCCGTACGGTGATTTTTTTGTGGTCAACATCAGCTCGCCGAATACCCCGGATCTCCGGAGTCTTCAGCATGGCAGCGAGCTCTCAAACCTGCTTAGCGAGGTTAAGGAAGAGATGGAGCTGCAGCGGGAGAAGACGGGCATCAAGAAGGGGCTGCTGGTCAAGATCGCTCCCGATGTCAGTGACGCTGAGCTGGAATATATGGTACATACCCTCACGGAAGCCCGAATGGACGGCGTGATTGCCACCAATACGACCCTCTCCCGTGAAGGGCTGCGGAGCGATAAAGCCGGTGAGACGGGCGGGCTGAGCGGCCAGCCGCTGCGTGACCGTTCCACGGAGATTATCCGCAGAATTTATAGCCAGACCGGCGGCAAGCTGCCGATTATCGGGTCGGGCGGGATTTTTACAGCCCAGGATGCTTACGATAAAATACGGGCGGGCGCCAGTCTGGTCGAAATTTATACAGCACTCATCTATGAAGGGCCGGAGGTTAACCGTAGAGTGCATGCCGGACTACGGCAGCTGCTGCGGCGGGATGGCTTCCAGAGGCTCCTTGATGCGGTAGGCGCTGATCATCACTGAAGGATGAATGGACAGGAGGACAAGGCGATGGACGTCAGGGACTGGGGAACTTTTCTGCTTCCTTATGAACAAACGGTGGAGGAATTGAAGGTTAAATTCAAGACGATGCGCTCCGAACTCAAGAAAAGGGAAGAATATACGCCGATTGAATTCGTTACCGGCCGTGTGAAGCGGCTGTCTAGCATCCTTGAGAAGGCCAAACGGTTGAACGTAAAAATGGAGGATCTGGAAACGGGCATTGAGGATATCGCCGGCATACGCATTATGTGCCAGTTCGTCGAGGATATCCGCAGAGTGGCGGAATACATCCGGGCCCGCAAGGACCTTGAAGTGCTATATGAGAAGGACTACATTACCAATTATAAGGAGAGCGGCTACCGCAGCTTCCATATGATCATCCGCTATCCGGTACAGACTGCGCTGGGTCAAAAGATTGTACTGGCAGAAATTCAAATTCGTACGCTGGCGATGAACTTCTGGGCAACCATTGAGCATTCGCTGAATTATAAATACCGGGAGAGTCTGCCCGATGAAATGCGGGTGCGCCTGAAGACGGCAGCAGAAGCGGCTTCCATTCTGGACAGCGAGATGTCGAGCATCCGGGAAGAGATTCTGGAGGCCCAGAAGACCTTCGAGGAGAATTCGAACATGACGACCCAACTGCTGAAGGCCATCCACCAGCTGTATTTCTATCATCTTGTAAATGAAGCGATTGAGAGCCAGGAACGGTTCAATGCAATCTGGCAGGCTCAGGATATGGATGAGATGAAGGAACTGCTGGACCATGTGCGCGAGCTGCTCTCGAATGCCAAGAAGGGCAGCGAGCCGGATGGCTTATGAGCCGCTGTATCTGGCCTACCTCATCTACTTCAACCGGGACAGGGATTATTTCGAATGTCATGAGGTGCTTGAGGAATTATGGCTGGAAAAGCAGCGTGATCCGCTATACAAAGCTCTGCTGCAGGTGGCAGTCGGGCTGTACCATTTCCGTAATGCCAATGTGCGCGGCGGCCTGATTCTGCTGAAGCAGTCCCATGAAGTACTGGGCAGATATCCGGCGGTGACGCTGGGTATTGATCTGGCGAAGCTGGTCCGGGAAGCGGGAGCGTATGTTGCCCGTCTGGAAGCTTACAGCGATCAGCCCTTTGATTATTATGATCTGACGATTAGCATTGTAGACCCCGTGCTGGAGGAAGAGGTCAGGCTGGCGGCTGAGTCTACTCCGCCTGTGCTGCCCCAGCGGCGCGGGCCGCAGCAGCCGGACAGACCCAGGCATAGGCCGGATGGCGCTTGACCATAGTAAGGTTACCACAGGAGCACCCGCAGGGGTGTTCCTGATTATTTGAGCGGGAGGACGGCATCATGACGGCACAACTGCCCGGAGCTTTCGCGCAGCGTATGAACGAGCTGCTGGGACCGGAATATGAGCAATTTGTAGATACTTATCAGCAGTCACCTTACGGGGGAATCCGTGCCAATACACTGAAAATAACGGTGGACGGGCTGCGGGAGCGTTCCCCCTTCCCTCTGGAACCGATTCCCTGGTGCCCTTCGGGCTTCTATACCGGAGAGGGAGCCAGACCGGGCAAACACCCCTATTATCATGCCGGGCTGTACTATATTCAGGAGCCGAGTGCCATGGCCCCGGTTGAACTGCTGGACGTTCAACCGGGGGACCGTGTGCTCGATCTGTGCGCAGCCCCGGGCGGCAAGTCTACCCAGATTGCCGCCAAGCTGCAAGGAGAAGGACTGCTGGTCTCGAATGACCTGCATCCTGAACGGACGAAGGCGCTCGCCAAGAATCTGGAGCTGTACGGCGTACGGAACGGCATTGTACTGAACGAAAGCCCTGAGCGGATTGCGGCGGCTTTTCCCGGATTCTTCGACCGGATTCTAATCGATGCCCCCTGCTCGGGAGAGGGCATGTTCCGCAAGGACGAGGATATGGTCAAGCAATGGGAGCCGGGCACACCGGACAAATACGCGGAGATGCAGCGGGAGATTCTGCGGGCCGCAGCTTCAGCGCTGAAGCCCGGCGGTACTATGGTGTATTCTACTTGCACGTTCGCTCTGGAGGAGAACGAGGAGATGATTGCCGGATTCCTGTCCGGGCATCCGCAGTTCTCGCTGGTTCCCGTAGGCGGAACCGGCCCGTTCGCTGCCGGACTCGGTCCATTGCCGGGTGCGGCGCGGCTGTGGCCGCATAAGGTCAAGGGGGAAGGGCATTTCATGGCGGTACTGCGCCATGACGGAAGTGGCGGAGTGGAGAGAGAGGCATTTGAGACCGGGGCAGCAGAGAATGATCTGAGAGAGAGAAGTCTGTCCGCCGCGCCCCGGAGCAAGGCTACGAAAACAGACTTTCATAGTAAGGCAGTTCCCGGTAAGACAGATCACGGCCGGGGCGGCAAGGGAGGACGCGGATCTGGACACGGCTCCGGCTCTGGTAGAGCCGGAACGGGTCCAGGTCCGCAGTCACAGCGAACTGGCGGGGAAGCGATAGCGTTCGCGGTCTATGCGGACTTTATTCAAGAACTGCTGGGGACACAGCCGCCCGGACATGCCATATGGTTCGGCGACCATCTCTATATCTCCCCGTTGCCGCGTGAAGCGCTGGACGGTCTGAAGACAGTTCGGCCGGGCTGGTATGTAGGGCAGATCAAGAGCGGCAGATTCGTGCCCGGTCATCCGCTCGCTACAGCACTGCGTCCTGAGGAATGCAGCCGCTCGGTATCGCTATCCAGCGCTAGCGGGGAAGCGGTGTCCTACCTGAAGGGGGAGACCTTGTCGATCCCCGCAGAGCGCCTGTCGATTAAGGAAGGACATGCTTACAAAGGCTATACGCTCGTCTGCATCGACGGCTTCAGCGCAGGCTGGGGCAAATGGCAGGACGGGTTGCTGAAGAACGAATATCCCGCAGGCTGGAGGTGGACTTAGAGTATGGCTACAGGAGGAAATGCGAATAAGAAGCAGCGGATTGATAAGGTGCTGTCCCACATGGGGATCGGCTCGCGCAGCGATATCCGCAAGCAGGCCAAGCAGGGCCTGATCACAGTAAATGGAGCTGTCGTCAAAGATAGCGGGTTCCATGTAGACACTGAGCAGGACCGCATAGAGGTTGGCGGGGAGCCGGTCCTCTACCGGGAATTCATCTATCTGATGATGAATAAACCGCCGGGCGTATTATCCGCCACCGAGGATAAACGGGACCGCACGGTTCTGGATCTGCTGAAGCAGGAACATGCGCTATTCGAGCCGTTCCCGGTCGGGCGGCTGGATAAGGATACCGTGGGTCTTCTGCTGCTCACGAATGACGGCAAGCTGGCGCATGAGCTGCTGTCCCCGCGCAAGCATGTCCCCAAAACCTACGAGGCCACCATCGAGGGTGAGGTCGATGCAGCGGATGTGGCTGCTTTTGCCGAGGGTGTGGAGTTGGAGGATGGTTATGTGACGCTGCCCGCGCAGCTTAGCATTCTGAGTAGAGAACGTGGCAGCCGCGTGCTGTCGTATATCTCGCTCACCATTACGGAAGGCAAATTCCATCAGGTGAAGCGGATGTTCGTGGCTGTCGGGAAGAAGGTAGTGTTCCTGAAACGGGTGTCGATGGGCGAACTGAAGCTGGACGAGACGCTGCCCGAGGGAGCCTGCCGGGAGCTCACGGCCCGTGAGCTGGAGCTGCTGCGCGGCGGCGGGTCTGCGTAATAGAGGTATACTATACAGAGATAGGGTGATGGGGTATGAAATACAAACTGATTGCACTGGATGTAGACGGAACGCTGTTGAATGATGATCATCAGCTCAGTGAAGAGAACAAAGCGGCGATTGCCGAGGTTACGCGTCAGGGCGGGCAGATTGTACTCTGCACAGGGCGCAGTCCGCAGAATTCGATTCCTTTTATGGAGGAGATGGGCTTGTCGGGCTATGTGCTGGGCCATAACGGAGCGGCTACGGTGAGTGTTAAGGACCGTAAGGTGCTGCATCAGTATGGACTGGACGCCAGAGGGCTGGACCCGTATATCGCCTATTGCCGCGAGCGTGATATCCATTTTGATGTGAACACTGCGTTCGAGATGTATGTGGACAATGTGGAGAACCTGACGAAGGAAGCCCACTTTATGTATGAGCATTTCCGTATTATGCCTGCATCCCTTCCCGCCTGGGAGGAGTTCCGCGAACCGATTGTGAAATTCACTGTGTTCACGCAGTCCGATATTCTGGATGAAGCGCAGCGGGAGTGGGTCACGTGGGGAGAGCAGTACAATATTCTGCGCAGCGGAGAGTTCTTCGTTGATTTGATGCACCCGGAATCCTCCAAAGGCAATGCCCTGAAGCACCTGGCAGCCGAGCTTGGCATCCCGCAAGAGCAGGTGCTGTCAATCGGCAACTATTATAATGATATCTCCATGCTGACATATGCCGGTCTGGGTGTGGCGATGGATAACTCTCCGGTGGAAGTCAAAGCAGCCGCAGATGTGATCACCGGCACCAATAATGCGAACGGCGTGCGCGATGCGCTGGTGAAGTATTGTTTGTCTTGATGATGCGAAAAGACGAAAAAGCAGCCTGCCCCCATAAAAGGGAGCGGGCTGCTTGAGGTCCGTGTGCTGTGCTGCTTATAGCAGAATTAGACGAACAACGAACGGGAAATGATTACGAGTAATATGAAGAGTACCAAAATCGCACCGGTTGATGTGAAGCCTGCACCTACACCCATGTCTGATTCCTCCCTTGATTCATGTCAGTTCCCATTTCCGCAGGTTGGTCCGGCGGACTGCCATGGGATAATGACATCATATGCGTAGGGAGGCTTCATGAACTGGTCAACTGCCTAAACCTCTTCAAGATGGGCTTTTAGAATCCGCAGACCCTTGGGCAAATGATTCTTGAGCTGGCCGGAGCTGGCTTTGCCCCAGCCTACAGGCAAGCCGTCTACGGTTACCAGCGTCCAGCCATGCAGGCTTGGCGGAACCGGCAGACTCTCGCCGCGCAGCCAGGCCTGGATCTCCGGGCCGTCCGCAGGCATATCATAGCTGCGCGCCGCCTGATCCGGCTGGAGAGCCATGGCCAGAGCGTGGGCAGGTTCGATCCGGTTTTTCTTAAGATGAGCAATATGCAGTCCGGCACGCGGCACCTTGAGTCCGTCCAGTATCCCGATGTGCAGCCGCTCGCTGAACGCCTCAGGCAGCAGATACAGGGATTCGCCGAAGAGAAGCGGCACGCCGTGTCCGGCGAATCCGGGCAGCTCTGCCGCCGACCAGCTCATGAACTGTTGATAGGCTTCCCTAAGCGTAGCACTTGTCTTCAGACCGTTACTGCCGCGTTCACCGCGCTTGCCTTTGCTTTTGCGTGAAGTAGATTCTGTCTGGTCGGTGGAAGCAGCCTTGTGCAGCAGGGCGACGAAATGCCCTTCGCCCCGCTCCAGATGCGGCCACAGCCGCTTCGTAACGATCAGCTCCATATCGGGATAGATTTGTACGAAGCGTTCCATCGTCTCCTCATTCTCCCGGCGGTTGAAGGTGCAGGTCGAATAGACCATATGGCCGCCAGGCTTAAGCATCAGATAGGCATCCTGCAGAATATCCCACTGTCTGGCTACACAGATCTCCACATGCTTCGGAGACCATTCCTCTATCGCCGCAGGGTCTTTGCGGAACATCCCTTCACCGGAGCAAGGCGCGTCCAGCATAATGCGGTCGAACACCTCAGGGAATCTTTTGGAGAGATCACCGGGAGCTGCGGAGGTAACCAGCGTGTTGCTTATGCCGAGCCGCTCGACGTTTTCTGCCAGGATTTTGGCCCGCTCCGGGTGGATTTCATTGGAGATGAGCAGCCCTTGCCCCTGCATCAGTGCGGCGATATGGGTGGTTTTGCCGCCGGGAGCGGCCGCCAGGTCGAGAACGATCTCTCCGGGAAGCGGCTTCAGCAGCTCGGCTGCGGACATTGCGGAGGGCTCCTGAATATAATATAGTCCGGCGGTATGATAAGGATGTCTTCCCGGCCGGGCAGGGTCTTCATAATAGAATCCGGCCGGGCACCAGGGGATTTGTGACAGGTTAAATTGTGAGAGGGCATGTTCTGCTGCGGCGCGGCCCGGCTCTGAACTGCTTTTTAGCGTATTGAACCGCAGACCCTGGGTCCGCCGTGCCAGATAGCTCTCCAGAAAAGCATCCGCCGTATCCCCCAGCATCTCTCTAATGTTAGCGGTGTAAGCGGCAGGCAATCGTTCTTCATTCATAAATCACTCTCCTTGGTCCAAGTTCAAGATAAGTAAAGCTGTCATCTTAGTTGCTGTTTCGGGTGGATACCGATAAAATTAAGGCAGGGAACCTTAGCGTACCTGTAACAGTACCCGTAATTGTACATATACACAACTATATCACAATTGCCCGGCTTCACCGTAAATAGGTCAATTGTAAAGGGAGATGTACCTATATGAACTTGCTGCAAGCGCTATTCTTCCCGCCGGAGCAGCCCGGTGGTGTATCTTCTATGATTCCTTATCTGCAGGAACGCTTCCGGTCCAGCCGCTGGGAGATGGATTTGTTCTGGCTGCCCAAGCGCATCCGGGGCAAGGGACGCGAAGACATCGTCTTCGAGACCTTCGACTGGACAGTGTACGGCGAAAGTCCGGTTGTGCAAAAATACATTCAGACCTACCGGGATTACATTTGGTGGACCAAGCTGCGCATGAGCAAAAATTATGATCTGATCCATGCCCATCATCCGATTGCGGGGCTGGCGATGAAGCGGATTTATCCTGACATTCCCTTGATTCAGACGCTGCACTCCAGCTATGAGCGTGAATTGATTCTGAACGGGTTGATCCGCGAGGGGGGGCTTGAGCATCAGTTCCTGGTCGCCATTTACCGGGAGCTGGAGCATGTGAGTGACCGGCTGATGACGGTTTCGCGTGCTTTTGCCGATTATATGAGTCCTTATATTGAGCGGCCTGATAGCATCGGAGTGATCCCAAACGGATTCGACGAGAAACGGTTCAAGCCTGTCCCGCATGAGAATGACATTCCGCAGCTGGTCACGGTTACCCGTCTGGTGCCGGCCAAAGGCATCGATATTCTGTTCAAGGCCTGTGCCGAGCTGAAGAAGCGGGGGCATGAATATGTGCTGCATATCATCGGGGACGGACCGAGCCGGTCGGAACTGGAGCAGCTGGCGCAGGAGCTGGGGATATATAATGAGACTATTTTTTACGGCTATACGCTGCATCCTGAGGAATTCATGCCGTTCTTCGATATCTTCGTATTGCCTTCGCGGGCGGAGGCGTTCGGTTCGGTATTTGCTGAGGCTGCGCTGAGCTGTCTGGCGCTGGTCGGGACGAATGTGGGCGGCATTCCTGAGCAGATTGAGAACGGG
Source organism: Paenibacillus rhizoplanae (assembly GCF_042684125.1). Classification (NCBI taxonomy): domain Bacteria; kingdom Bacillati; phylum Bacillota; class Bacilli; order Caryophanales; family Paenibacillaceae; genus Paenibacillus; species Paenibacillus rhizoplanae. The sequence continues at coordinate 199,762 of NZ_JBHUKY010000008.1, forward strand.
GTGAACGGGCTGCTGGTGAATCCGGAGGATGCGCTGGGACTGGCAGATGCCCTGGAAAAAGTAATCACTGACCCCGGCTACCGCTATGAGCTGTCTCGCTCGGCTTGGGATAAAGCAAAGAGCCTCTACTCCCTGACACGTGTAGCCAATGAGCTGAAGAAAACCTATCTGCAGTTCCAGCCGGGGATGAAGGGGTGAGGCTATGATTCCTTTTCGTTTCCTGCATGCTGCGGATCTGCATCTGGACAGCCGGTTTGCCGGTCTGTCCCATCTCCCGCAGGATATTCGCTCCTATCTCCGGGAGTCCACCTTCGCCGCCCTCGGGCGGCTTGTTGGCGTAGCCACCCTGCAAAAGGTGGATTTCGTGGTTATTAGCGGCGACGTCTACGATGTCTCGGATGCTTCGCTTCAGGGGCAGCTCCGGTTCCGGGAGGCTCTGGAGGAACTCGGACGCCACGGGATTCAGGTATTCCTGATCCATGGTAATCATGATCCGCTGGACGGCCCGCGTCTTAGTTCGGCACCGCCTGCGCATGTTACGGTATTCGGCGGCAGTGAGCCGGAGCGCGTTACCGTCCGCCGCCGGGAAGACGGGCGGGAGGTAGCTGTGGTCAGCGGCATCTCCTACCCGACCTCCAAAGTGACAGAGAATACAGCTCTGCGCTTCAGCCGCCAGCCGGGCAGCAGCCTATTCCATATCGCTCTGCTGCATGGCAATGTGGACGGGGATCTCCAGCATGAGACGTACTCCCCGTGTACCCGGAAGGATCTGATCGGCAGGGGCTATGATTATTGGGCGCTCGGGCATATTCATAAGCGGAGTATTCTGCATGAGCATCCGCCTATCGTCTATCCGGGCAATATTCAAGGAAGAAGTATTAAGGAGACCGGGCCAAAGGGCTGCTATACGGTTGATGTCAGTGCAGAGGGGGCAGTCCGGCTGGATTTTCATGAACTGGATAGTGTGCGCTGGCAGGTCCGCGAGCTCTCTATTGATAGGCTTTCTGACGAGGCCGAGTGGACCCTCGCGGTAGAGAATGCAGTGGAGGATATCCGCAGAGAGACCCCGCAGATGATGTCTGTGGTCAGATTCCGCCTGACCGGGCGGGGCGATATACATAAGGTACTGGCTGAGAAGGGGGCGGCGGACGACCTCCTCACTGAGCTGCAGCGGCGGGAAACTGTACGTGCGGTGCGCAAGGAATATGCGGGCTTGGTCTGGACGGAAGGCTTCTCCATCGAAACGGGACTTGCGGTTGACCGTGAGCACTTGCTTCTGGAGGACAGCTTCCTGGGTGAAATGCTGCGGCTTGCCGGACACAGTAGCGGGAATGCCGCAGAGTTGGACGAGCTGGTCGCTGCTGCGCTGAGGCCACTGATGGAGAATCAGGAGCTGCGCAGACTGCTTGTATCCGTAGGAGCCGAAGAGAAACAGGAATGGCTGAGAGGTGCAGCAGAGCTGGGAATCACTCTGCTGAGCGGACTGGAAGAGTCCGGCGGGACGCCGCTGAATGCTGCGGAAGAAGGCAAGGCGTATTCTGCTGCGGCAACAGAAGATGGCGATGGAGAGCATGGCCGGGAGGTAGAGGAATGAAGATCGATTCATTGCGGATAGGCGGCTACGGAAGGCTGGCTCAGCGGGAGATCGGACTGAGTGAAGGGGTCACGGTTCTGTTCGGACGCAACGAGGCTGGTAAAAGCACGACCCTGCAGTTCATCCGTGCCATGCTGTACGGCATCCCCGGCCGGGGGAATCCGGCTGAACGGTACGAGCCGCTGCAAGGGGGGACGCACGGCGGGGTGCTGGAGGCAAGGGACGAGACCGGCGCAGTATGGACCATCCGCCGGTATGCATCCGGCGGCGCGGGGCCGGGCAGAGCAGAGAAGCTGCATATTGCGCTCAGCCATCCGGATGGCCGTTCGGAGGAGCTAAATCAGGCGGAGCTGGAGCGGCGTCTGCTTGGCGGCATCTCCCGGAGCATGTTCCGCCAGCTGTTCGCTGTCTCGCTTGACGAGCTGCAGGAGCTGGGTTCCTTGCAGTCCGGAGAAATGAGCAGCTACCTGTTCCATGCAGGGATGGGCGGGGGCGGGGAGATTTTGCGGGCTGAGAAGCGCCTGGTCCAGGAGGCCGAGAAGCTCTACAAGCCGCGCGGGAAGGTCCAGGAGGCGGCCAGGATTCTACAGTCTATCGGGAAGCTGGAGCAGGAGGTAGCGGAGAGCCGCTCTTATCTGCCGAGATATAACGGGAACACCCTGGCGCTGGAAGCTGCGGAGCAGCAGCTGGAGCAGATGAAGCTGGACCGCGAGCTCGCCGGAGCAAAGCTGATGAAGCTGCGCAAGACTCAGGACATTCGGGAGCTGTGGCTGAAATGGAGCGACGGCCGGCTGGAGCTGGAGGAGCTTCCCGTAATTGCAGCGTTCCCTGATGATGGAGCAGAGCGCTGGAGGTCACTGGAAGCCGATCTGCGCAGCTTGCAGGGCGCTGCGTTCCGGCTGGAGCGGCTTACGGCGGAGCTTACCGCAGAGCTTGCGGCGAATCCGCCCGATCCTCTGCTTGCGGAGCAGGGGCCTGCGCTCGAAGCGCTTGACCGCAGCCGCAGCAGCTATGAGGACAAGCGGGCGGAGCAGCAGCGGCTTGCCGCGGAGCTGACGGCTCTGCGGGAGCAGCTGGAACGCCTGCTGCGCAGCATTGGCGCCGGCTGGGATACCGCAGAGCTTGCGGGCTTCACCCCGGCCGCCGCGGACCGGGAGGCCGCGCGGCGTTACGCCGGCTCCTTTGCCGGGTACGACCGGCAAATGGAGACCCGGGGCGCGGAGCTGCTGAGCCTCCGCGCCCGCAAGGCCGCCGCCGCTGCTGCGCTGCAGGCGGCCGAGCGCCTGCTGGCGCAGGAGCACGCCAGCGGCGCAGCGGACTTCGCGGGCCTGGCTG
>NZ_JBHUKY010000009.1:0-35800 GCF_042684125.1 Paenibacillus rhizoplanae
TCTTCATTGTACCGTTTTCGTTGTTCACCCATGGCAACACACCTCCGTGATCCTTATTATCCCTCCGTCCGTTAAGTGGCGTCTACTATCTATTCTAAACCCACCACAGTCCTTATCGCCCGCTCTTTCACCCAAAAACGTCTCTCAGACGGACTCTAAGGTCCACCTCGGTCCGTTAAGCCGCAAAAAGTGGCGTTTTCTTGAAAATAACGGCGCTCAGGTCCGTTAGGAGCCGATTTGTTTACTTCCGGTCAGTTAGGAGCCTACTCGGCTCTTGCAAGGGTGCTTATCTTAATTACCCGACTTGTTACGGAAATAATTCTGCAGGAATTCCTTCGCCCGCTCGGACTTCGGATGATTGAACACCTCGTCCGGTGTCCCTTCCTCGACGATTTTCCCTTTGTCCAAGAACAGCACCTTGTTGGCCACTTCATAGACGAAGCTCATCTCATGCGAGACGAGAATCATCGTCTGACCCGTGGCGGCGGTCTTCTTGATCGTCTGCAGCACCTCGCCCACCAGCTCAGGATCAAGCGCAGAGGTGGGCTCGTCCAGGAGCAGCAGCTTCGGATTCATCGCCAGGGCGCGGGCAATGCCCACCCGCTGCTGCTGGCCACCGGACAGATGCTTCGGATAATAATGCGCCCGCTCAGTAAGACCTACCTGCTCCAGCTGCTCCTGTGCAATCTGTGCGGCCTCGCGGTCGTTCATCCGCTTCACAATTTTCAGGCCTTCCTTGACATTATCCAGCGCCGTCCGGTGCTGGAACAGATTGAATTGCTGGAAGACCATCGCCGTCTGCTTCCGCAGCTCCAGCCGCTGCTTGTTCGTGATCGTGCTGAAATCGACCTTGAAGCCTTCGAGATCAAGCATCCCCTGATCCGCCTGCTCCAGGCAGTTGAGCGCACGCAGGAAGGTGGACTTACCTGCACCGGACGAACCGATCAAGGCTACGACATCGCCCTTCTCAATCTCCACCGACAGATCATCCAGAATCAGATTGCCGTGAAAGGACTTGGATAAATGGCTTACCTTAATCATCAGATCTCTCTCCTTCCCCAAGAGAACCAGCCGCGGTTCATGGCCCCGGCAGCGGAGTCCGGAATGGAGAATCTTTTCTCCAGGAATCTCAGAATCTGCTCAATCAGAATCGTCATGATCCAGTAGATGATCGCCAGCGCGAGATACACCTCGAAGAAGCGGAAGTTACTGCCGGAGATGATTTTCCCCTTGGCCGTCATTTCAATTACACCCGCAACGAAGGCCAGGGAGGTCCCCTTGAGCAGTCCGATCAGGGCATTGCCCAGCGGCGGTATCGCCACCACCAGCGCCTGCGGAACGATGACTCTTCTGAGCACCTGAAGATACGTCATCCCCAGGGATTCAGCGGCCTCGATCTGGCCCTTGTTGACCGATTGCAGCGCAGCGCGGATCGTCTCCGAGTTGTACGCCGCTTCATTGAATGCGAAGGTGACCAGCACGAAGATCATCGCCGGAATGGCATTGATATTATAATCCGTCCCGTACTGCTGATTAATGAATTTGAGTAACAACGGAATTCCGTTATAGGTCAGATACAGCTGCACAATGATCGGCGTTCCCCGAATGAACGAGATGAAGACTGTGACTAGCTGGCTTAGCACGGGAATCCGGCGCATACGGATAATGGCGAACAACAGAGCAAACACAAGGCCAACGATCATCGAGATGACCGTAATCTGCAGACTCACAGGAAGGACCTCTAACAGGCGAGGAATCGCTGAGAACACCGCGTGAATATCAAAAATCTCTCCCATGCAGACTTACTTCCTTCCACGTTCAATTTACAGGGCGACGCTCTAACACGGTCTGACAGTCAACCGTCTGCCCTCATAGATAATTTCAGTATGATACCGTTCGTTGCTTACCGCATTAAGCCGCTCCACCAGGGAAGCCGCAGCTTCATCCGAAGCCAGGACCGGAAGCCCGCGCTTCGTCACCGTCTCATGAGTGAGTCTAAGATCAATCGGAATCAGCTCGTAGTCGAACCGCTTGTCCTCCACACTAAGATCGAACATAACCAGGAAGTTCTCAGAGAACTTGCGCTCGCTGTAGAACCCCTGCCAATTCCCTTCGCTGTCCTTGGTTCTGTTCTTATGCAGGGTAGATGGAGCTTCATTCTCGGCATACCCGTAGGCGGTGAACATCTCGGGAGATACAATCGACTCTCCGGCCTCGAACTCCATGAACAGACTGCCTATGTTATAAAAAATAGGCTGGCCCTTATACAGCTCCACCCCTCTGGTGAAGTGGGCACCATGTCCGAAGACACAGCTCGCCCCGGCATCCACCGCCCCCCGCGCGAAGGTCTCAATGAACTCTGCGGGATAATCGGAGTACCAGTTCTCATTCTCCCCTTCATGCGTGTGCAGGCTGACAAAAACATAATCACTGCGCTCCGCAGCATCCTGGATGCTGCGGTAGATTTCCTGCTGATCCTGCTCATTCGCTGCCGTCTTGACGCGGGACTGCTCTCCCTTTTCAAAGGTTAAATAGCCTTCAAAAAAGGAGCCGAATTCATAGTAATTCTCCGATTTGCTCTTGAAGGTCTCAATCCGCTTGCCTTCCTCCATGCTGGAAGCGATGCCGATCCGTTCACTGATCTCCTTCAAGGTGCTGAAGTCCTGATCATTCACGACATACGTACGCGACCAGCGGAGGGGATTAACTCCCGGACGGGCCGGAACTCCGTTCCCCGGATTCGAGGCTGCAAATACTTCGCTTCTCGTCACATCAATGGTGATGATGGCAATCCGGCCGTCGGCTGTATCCACAAATACCGGCTTGCGGGCTTCATGTAGGCTCATCCCCACTCCAAGCGGGGTCAGACCGCGGGCTTCCGCCTCTTCGATCGTATCCACAAGACCCTGGGTCCCGTAGTCCCCCGTATGATTATTCGCAAAGCTCACATAACGGATATTGAGCTTCCCGAATTCATCCAGCGCCTTGGGGCGCACACTGGTCTGGTAGCCGCGGCCTGCCGCCGGAGCGGTATTCAGGCGCGGAGTCACAAACTCTGCATTGGTAAAAGCTTCATCGGCTCCTTGCAGCAAAGCCAGCAGGTCCGGGTCCATCGTCTTATCTAAATTACTGCTGGAGAATAATGCATCTCCCGAAACTAGAAATTTCATGCGCTCACCTTCCTTCGGTTACTCCATTAGCTCTTTCTTAGGCAAATAGTCGCCGCCAAGCTGCTCTTGGCTAATCTTCAGCAGGGTGCCGTCTGCATACATTTCCTTGATTCTCTTGTTGACGGTATCCAGCAGGGAGCTGTCCGCAGACTTGGAGAGCAGGATATAAGACCCTGGATCGCTATTCTCTGTAGAGAAAGCAACCACCTTCAGGTTGGTCAACCCATGCTCCTTGATTGCCTTCTCGGCAGAGACACGGGAAATGATGCGCACATCGTATTTGCCGGCTTCAATACCTTCGAACTGCTTCACGAAATTCTCGTCGGTGTAGATAATCTCTGCTTTGGCATCCGGGTTCGCTTCATTATAATTCTCCAGCAGTGTGGCACCGGAGTTGCCTACTTCTGTTACGGCTTTATAGCCCTTCAGGTCTTCTACCGCCTTAAGGGTGTTATCATCCTTGCGGACTACGAATACATTCGCATTCTCGATAATCGGGAGAGAGAAATTGTATTTGCCGCGTCTCTCGGGGTTGGAGCTGAAATTGTTCGCCCCCAGCTGGAAACGGCCATTATCCAGGCCGGTCAGAATCCCTTCGAATTCAATCGCCTGTACCTCTATCTTATATTCCGGAAGGTCCTTGAAGATCGCCTTCATTACTTCCACATCGTAACCTGTCAACTGTCCGTCTTTCTCGTAGCTAAAAGGGTTACTTACCCCGCTCGTTGCCGCAACGATGGTCTTCGTACCGGCTCCCGCGCCGTTTGTCTCTGCGGAGCCTGCGTCATTCTTAGTTCCATTACCGCAGCCTGCAATGACCAACCCGAGCAACACCATCAGAACGCCTGGCACAAATTTCTTCTTCATTATAACTTCCCCCTCGTCTAGTAAAAGATCTCTCTTGTTGTCTACGATGTCCAACTTATCATAGTCATTTAGTCTGGAATTATTATGTCACGGGGTATACACGGTGTCAAGGTGAACGGGTAAAGGATTTGACGAATGGTGGCGAATAAAGTCGATTGGAGGCTAAGCCTCCAGCATAATATATGTATCCCCCAGGCGGCTGGGGAGTATTCCCCAGATGTTTCTCACAAATGAAACACGTAGTAGTCATGCGTATCGCCTCTTTCTATTCGGATAGTTAGCTGACTGCTCGCGTTTAAAACATCCACAACGTCCAGCAAATCCGGTATTTTTCGGTACACTCATCATACTTTAGGAATCGGCCCCATATGCATTAAAAGACAGCTTAACGGGTACGAAGCCAGACCTGAAGGATGGAAGGAGAATCTGCCTTGACCTTAAATATACCGCTTGAATTCGCTGAGCGATTTGCTCAGCTTGGAAGCAACACTTACATCGGGCAAGGGGGCGTAATTGAGTCTCCAGAGCTAATATCTATAGGCAATAATGTTTCTGTTGAAGCTCCACACTATATCAAGACAGCAACTACAGACCAACAGCTTCCTCATGAGGGTCCAGTTATCTGTATAGGAGACGGATGTCAGATTAACAGAGGGGTACAGATCACAGCTTCCCCCAAGATTATCTTAGAGCCAAATCTTCTTGTCTATTCCAATGTTCAAATGCAAGGTGAAATCGCCATTGGCGAAGGCTCCTGGATCGGAGCAAATTGCCGCCTGTCAGGGAATATACGTATTGGAGCTGGGAGCGTAGTTAAGGCAAACAGTACTGTCTTGGACAATGTTCCCGACTACTGCGTGGTTTCAGGTAATCCCGCATCGATTGTGCAGGTCTATGAGACTGCTTCCGGCAGCTGGGTGGATGTGTCTGATCATGACCAAGCCCAGGCCGTTCTTACTGCCCGAAGCCGTCTCCCCCTGTTATCTATCTGCATCCCGACTTACAACCGTGCGCCTTATCTGGACACCTGCCTTCATTCAATTTACTCACAGATCGGGAATAACGAACTGATCGAAGTAGTGGTATCCGATAATGCCTCTACAGATGCCACACCAGATGTCATAGACAAGTATATGTCCCTTTACTCCAATATGAGAGCAGTTCGAAATGACACTAATGTTGGTGCAGACCCTAATATTTATTTTGTTACAACATTGGGAAGAGGGAAATTTGTGAAAATGCATGGAGATGATGATTATTTTCTCCCCGGCAAGATCATGCCCCTCCTTCATGTACTGGACAGTCATCCGGAATGCGGAGTCATTCATATTAGCCTAATTAATGGAACGAAGCCCCTTAGCTTAGATACCGGTATGAGTAATTTTCTGGCAGCTACCGGTCTCTATGCAGGCTTTATCAGTTCTGTTGTTCTAAAGCGCGAGGAGTTTGAGAAAATTGAGAAACCAGAACTCTTTATGAACTCTAAATTCAATCAGATATATCTCCAATATTCTATATTGAAGGATAATCCGAACTTCTGCATTATGTATGATAACATCTTCAGCTATGGTGGTTCTACTAGTTCCAAATACAGTTTTGCCGAAGTCTTCTTTAACGGTTATCCATCTATTCTTAACCATTTCTTAGGTGATGGCTTATGTGCTGAGGAGATCACCAGGGAGAAAAAACACACGCTTTATCATTACACCATACCATGGCTACGGAATAATAAAGCAACTGTGACCACTGATGAATTTGAAGGAATCTATACAAAATACTATCACGAAGAACCCTATTATGAGGATGGCTTAGCCATCATGGAAGCAATACGCCAATCATAACTCATATTTCAGAAAGGAAGTTCTTATGTCACACTCCTTAAAGTCTGAAACAGTATCCAGCTTCTATTTCTATGGCAACAATACAGAGATCTCTGCCAACGGACAACTCAAGCATCCCAAACTCATTCTGATTGGTGATAGGGTAACCATTAAGGAAGATTACTCCATACAGCCTGAAGCACAAGCTTCTTTGCCTCTACCCAAAATCATTATCGGGGATGATTGCAAATGTGAACAAGGGCTCACTCTTTATGCCATCAACCGTATTGAGATTAAATCTAATGTGACGATAGGCTCTAATGTTAGTATATCGGATGCCAGACAGGAGTACCGCCAGATTGGAATCCCGGTAATGGCACAAGGATGGATGGACGGCGCCGGAGAGGTTATCATCGGGGAAGGAACGCAAATTGGAGAGGGAACGGTTATTGCAGGTAATATCCGAATAGGCAAGCATAGCGTGATCTATCCGGGAAGTGTCATTGAACAAGATCTTCCGGATTATTGTGTGGCAGGAGGGGCCCCCGCACAGATTCAGCAGCATCAACCAATTGTACCCCCTATCTCACCGGATGCTACTCCACTTCTCTCCATTTGCATTCCGACTTATAACCGCGCAATCTACCTTGATTTCTGTCTTTCTTGCATATTCAGCCAATTACAGGACGATAGCCTGGTTGAAGTCATTGTCTGTGACAATGCCTCTACCGACGCTACCCCACAAGTGATTGCACGTTATGCCAGCCGTTATCCTTGTCTCAAAGCCTTCAGAAACAGCACGAATATAGGGGGCGACCGCAATATATATCTTGTAGCTCAACTGGCAAAGGGCAAATTTATAAAATGGCAGGGCGATGATGATTATTGTGTGGAGCATTCCATCCCCTCCCTGCTTGAGGTCATCCATAATCATACAGAGTGCGGAATTATATATTTGAATGTTCATAATCATGATGGCCAGGTTTATACTGCAAAAGGCGCATCGGCCTATCTTCGAGCCTCAGGTATTATGTGTACTTTTATTTCCGGCATCATTTTGAGAAGAGAGGATTTTGAACAAATCGAAGAACCCTTCCGGTATATCGATTCATCGCTGAATCAAGCTTACATGCAATATGAGATATTAACCAGAAATCCTCACTTTTGCGTGGTTAACCGGAGAGTGTTCGATTTTTCCGGGAATCCTCCTGCAGGATACAATTTCGGTGAAGTCGTTTTTAGTAATTATCAGACAATTTTGAGTCATTTTATTGGCAAAGGTTTGACCGCAGAGGACGTCCGGGAAGAGAAACGAAATTCTCTCTTTAATTACATTCTCGGTTGGTATTGGGGAATCATGCGTGATCACGCCCCTGTTTTTACCGATGACTTTGAGGATCTCTTTAGAAAATTTTATGGAGATGAGTCCTATTTCGAAGATGTCCTGCTGCAAATTGCAAGTATAAAAGCTCTGGCACAAAGCTAAGGAGGGATTTAGTATGCATAAACCGGATACACTTCAGGCAAACCATAAGCCAGATTCACAGGAATCTCAGATGTCCAATTTAATGAATTACGCCAACTTTCTATATAACCAGAAAAATTATGAGAACGCTGCTGTGTTCTATGAAAAGTTTCTTTTGGAAGCAAAGACGATAAATGAAGAAACCTATGAGGCCTACGGGAGACTCTCGGATTGTTACGTTGCTGCCGGGGATGTGAATAAAGCCTTGTTAGCGGCTTTCCAATCCTTTGCTTCTGGAGTTCCCCACCCCGTAATCTGTTACAAAATCGGTACTTCATTCATGGAGAAAGGTCAAGTGAACCTAGCAATTTTTTGGTTTGATATGGCTACAAAAGAAACGATAGTAAATGGGCACATTAACTATGATGCCTCTTTTGCAAACTGGCTACCCCATTTACAATTGTGTGTATGCTATGAATTGCTCGGTGAACATGAGAAAGCCTATCATCATCACAAATTAGCTCAAAAATATTATCCCGATCATCCAAGTATAGTGTACAATCAAAAGTATTTTGAATCGTTGTTCTACAGAAGCGAAGATTCCTCTTCGAAGGCTCACCCAGAGGCTGAAGTATTGGGGAGAAACGACACAGATTCCATAGATATCAACTCCGAAATACTGAATACAGAACAAAACGATGTAATTTTCACAGGAGAACGGGTTGTCATTAACGATGCCGTCAAGAAGAATCATGGAGATGTACTTGAGGAGCACCTGAACAGATACAGATTAGCCCAAAAGTTCGTCAAGGATAAACGGGTGCTGGATGCGGCCTGCGGGGCAGGGTATGGCAGTAAAATGCTGCAGGTGGCCGGAGCAAGTCATGTCCTTGGCGTAGATATCGATGAAGCCAGCTTGACCAATGCGCGTAAAACATATGGTCATGATCAGATTGATTATGCTTACGGTAATGTAAATAAGCTTGAACTTGAAGATAACAGCTTTGATGTCGTTGTTTCCTTTGAGACTATTGAGCATATCGATGACGGCAGCGTATGGATTAAAGAATCTGCCAGGCTTTTAAAAGATGATGGTATCTTCATTGTCTCCACGCCTAACCGTAGTATTGCAAACCCTGCCGCCTACTTTGTGGAGCAGCCAAGAAATCATTATCACAAATATGAATATACGATTACTGAGCTTGTGGGGGAGTTACTGAAAGAATATGATATCCTGGAGTTGTACGGGCAAACCTTCGTCTCGGATTATTCAGCCTTCCAAGCCCAAGTTGTCAGAAATGCGAGAGCGATGCCTCCTACAACCACGCCTTATGACAATCCCGTCATTAACGGATACGAGCTAATGGATCTCGGAAGAGTTAAAGATATAAATCCCTTGTATGTGGTGGTCGTGTGCAGAAAAAAACGAGACCTTCCTGTAGACAAATAAATAGGATGGAATTCGAACAGGACCGGCCCATTGAGGCTGGTCCTGTCTTTGTTTGATGAAATCATTACCTCTTGCAGACTGTAACCTTGAATATTGGAGTAAAAATTCGGTATCCCACCTCCTAATTAAGCGCTTTTAATTATTGTTCTGAAAAAGCCTCTTATTGCAAGGTCCCTACACCCTCTACCTCATGATCAGGCTGGCTAATGAGATTATTGGCATAATCCAGCTCCACAAGCTGCGGATTAAGGCTCGTATCCAATGCCGTCAGTTTGTTCTCCGAACAATAGAGCTTGGTTAACTGCTTATTATCACTGAGATCCAGACTTGTAAGATGATTATTGAAGCAGCGCAGGATGGTAAGTCCGGGATGGCTGCTGGTGTCCAGACGGGTCAGATGATTATGATTGCAGCGGATTTCCAAAAGCTTCGTACACTCTGCGATATTCAGAGTAATGATATAATTACTGCTGCAATCGAGCCGCTCCAGTGCTGTATTGTGCTCAAGGTTCAGTTCATGCAGCGAGTTATAACTGCAATTCAATACTTTGAGGTAAGGATTGCTGCTTAAGTCCAATCTGGATATCATATTCTCCTGACACTCCAGCTCCTCAAGCGCCGTGAAATGTTCGATCCCTTGAAAACTTGAGCATCCTTGGCCTGCAAGCACCAGTGTTGTCACGGTGTCAATGTCGCTCTTAAGAATCGCTTCTCGGCCACCACAGAAGTTGTCCTTTACGAATTGCCTGAACCGTTCATCTGTGAAATCATCGGTAATCTGAGTCTGCATGGTTCTCCCCCTCTAAGATCGATGGGATTATTCTATCATATCCGGCAGTATAAGATTGCCGTTGCTGCTTCACTGTACCCGGGCAACAGTACATAGGCATATTGCGCGCCTTCCGGGGCTGCTCCATGCTCGAACCACAACGTCAGATAGGACCGTTCCAAGCGCTGAGCTGAACCCGCCGCATTCATTGCATTCCAGCTCCCTTGGCGGTATTCACGCAATGCATATACCGTGCTTTTCACAGGAAAAAAGATCCCGATATCCGCGCCCCCGGCAGTTCCAGTCATATGTATCCACTTGGGCTGAAGTATCTCCTTGTGCCCGGCGGTCCGGCAAATGTCTGTTCCATCTGCTGTTCTGGACGGCATCGTCCGCACCATGCAGCCTGCCAATCCGAATGACAATAGTTATGTGTACGGCCAAATCTATCAATATACCGCCAAGCCGCACCCGGGCCAGCATTCTTATTACTTCCACACCACCGACACGTTCACCGATGCGGTAAGCACGAGGGTGCTGAGTGGTCCTGAGGTTAGTGAAGAACCGTAGGAGTTGCGGGGAGCCATAGGAGTTGCGGAAAGCGGTAGGATTAGCGGAGTGCCGTAGGCTTGCTCAGCATTTCTAAGGAACGAAATCACGAATTGTGAATTGTGAATTTGAAGGCAAAATAGAGAACGTGTATACTACTGTCATGCACAGCGGTACAGTCTGATAGCATAATTACCAGAGTGCACCGCTGTAACATCAGGGCTGTCGCAGCTATGAACCCGCAGACTGTTGGCAGGATGTCGGAGATTGGGAGGACAGCGGATGAATGGAGGGAGTTCTACGATGGGCGATGAAGATATCATGTGGCTGACTGTTGATGATCCGCTGGCGAAGTCTGTTGTACAGGCAATTCGTACCGGCGATGTGCCGGGGTTGACTCAATTACTTGCCGGAAACCCGGGGCTGGCTACAGCCCGAATTGCCGGGACTGAAGAGGGACGTGCAAGTAACGAAGGGACCGGCAGCGGGGAGACTGACGGTGCTGGGAATAGTAGCGGGGGCTATGGCAATGCTGATAGTGGCGGCGAGGGCGTTAGTAACACAGGAACTAGTAGCGAAGGCCATGGCAATGCTACTAGCGGCGACAACTCTGGCGGAACTAATCGCGGGATGTCCCGCACGCTCCTGCATATTGCCACCGATTGGCCGGGGCATTATCCTAACAATGCAGCGGTGCTTACCGCGCTGATTGAGGCAGGCGCGGAGGTAGATGCGCAGTTCAGCGGGCCGCACAGCGAGACGCCGCTGCACTGGGCAGCAAGCAGCGATGATATCGAGGTGCTGGACCTGCTGCTCGATGCCGGTGCCGACATCGAGGCTCCCGGCGCTGTCATCGCTGGCGGAACCCCGCTGGACGATGCTGTGGCATTCGCGCAATGGCGGGCGGCGCAGCGGCTGGTGGAGCGCGGCGCGCAGCCTGCGCTGTGGCACGCGGCGGCACTCGGTCTGCTTGATGCGATTGCGGCACACTTCGCCGGAGAACCGCTCCCGCGCCGCTACCCTTGGGGCGCAAGCTCCGTTTCAGCAGCACCAGACGAGGTAAACGTCGCTTTCTGGTGCGCCTGCCACGGCGGACAACTCACCGCCGCCGAACTCCTGCTCGGCTGGGGAGCCGAGCTGAGCTGGCCCTCCCCATGGGACGGCCTCACGCCCCTGGACGCCGCGAGGCGCAGCCATGCCACAGAACTGGCCGCATGGCTGGAGAGCCTGGGCGCTCAGTCCGCACATCTGTAAATTGCGCTGGGCGGAATAAGGTGCATTTATGCTCCTGATTTACTCATTTCGCCCGCTTTCAGCAGAATCAAGTGCACTAATGCTCCTCATCTCTGCATATCGCCCGCTTTCGGCGGAATCAGGTGCACTAGTGCTCCTCATTTACTCATCTCGTCTGCTTTCGGCAGAATCAAGTGCACTAATGCTCCTCATCTCTGCATATCGCCCGCTTTCGGCGGAATCAAGTGCACTAATGCTCCTCATCTACTCTCCTAGCCCACTTTCAGCTTAACCAAAGGGATTTATCCCTCTCATCTACTCATCTAGCCCCATGCCCGCCCTTATACGGCATGGCAGCCCACAACGAAACAGGACCAGCCCAAGGCTGGTCCTGTATTCATATTCGCCGGAAGCTTCGACTAGACTGCTTCATAAATCATCATCCCAAAGCTCCGGCACACTATTCATACCTGCTGCAAACCGCAGGTTCTTACTTCCCACCCTGCACCGACAGCTTGCTGACGATCTGATCGATCGGATTCGTGAACAACGCATACAAGATGGCGGCGTTCTCCTTCTTACTCAGTGCGGCTCTGGACTTGTAATCCATAGCGCCCTTGGCATCCGGCTTGAAGTCCGGTCCGTACAGGCCCAGGGCGACGGCCATCTTCACGGCCGGAACAGCCCATTTGTCTGTATTACCGGACAGCTTCACCTTCTGGAACAGCTTATCCGGGTACTGCGCACTGTACATTCTCCAGATCATGACTGCCGCCTCCTGGCGGGAGATCACCCGGTCCGGCTGGAATTCTCCGCTGGCCGTTCCTTCAATCATTCCCAGCTCAACGGCCTGCTGAATGAAAGCAGCATCGGGATGGCCCTGCAGATCCGGGAAGGCCAGCTTCTCAGTAGTGCTTCCTTTAAGTCCGCTGCTCTCCAGCATCAGCCGCACATACTGGGCGCGCGTAACGCCCGAGTCCGGCTCGAAGCTTAGCGACGCATCATTGGGCAGATAGTCCAGTGACTGCAGCATCATAACCGGAGTTGCATACGGATGGCTCGCGGGAACGTCGGCATAACCAACGCCATCCGGTCCCTTCTGGGCATAACTGAACGGATTGAGGTAAGGCTCCTTCATATACGCGCTTTGTCCGCCATCCTTCATGGCGAAGCCCGTTAATTTGCCGGTCAGCTCATCCTTGAACAGATTATCATCTATCTGGATCAGCTTGCGGGAACCCAGGAAAGCATCATTAATCGTTAGCGCACCATTCTGCACAGACACTGTAGACACCATACTCTTGATACGGAGATCCGCATAGTAGCCGGTGAATGCCTTCAGTGCATCAGCGCTCATCGGCTTGTAAGCATCCAGCTTCACCGGTGTGGCATATTGCGGGAAGAACGTCTGGATAAAGGCCGGGTAGAACAGCTCACGCAGTGTACTTTGCTGATTATAGCCAATGAACACCCCGGTATTCTGCTCGGGAATAAGAAACATATAAGAGCTGAATCCAATCAAATCACCGGCCTTGGTGATAATCTTCGGGCTGCTGCCAGCGCCGGGAAGCTGGAAAGCCGATTCAAAGCCGTAAGTGGTATTCGGCAGCATCGGATGAATGGATGAATGGTATTCCTCCATCGATTGTACAGTGTCCGCCTTAAGAATGCGGTTATTGTCAACCGCTCCCCCGTTCAGAAAAGCCGTCATGAACCTCCCGACATCATCGCCGGTGGACAACATGCCTCCATGCGGCATCACGGTTGGCGTCACGTTGTAGAGATCAACCTCTTTGCCCGTGGCGTCATAGGCTGTAGCAAGATTGTCCTTCAGCTTGCCTTCCAGCAGGAAGCCGCTTGAATCCATCTTCAGCGGGGCGAAGACATGCTGCTGCATATAATCCTCATAAGGCATGCCGCTGGCCTTCTGCACCACCAGACCGAGCAGCAGTGAAGCGAAATTGTCATACATGTAGGAAGTGCCGGGCTCACGCACCACCGGAGGCATATGCTTCACCACATAATCCTCAATGGACACCTTGGTGGTGAAATCCTGATTGATGTCTTCCGGCAGCGGGTCTTGAATGCGGAAGCCGGTGGTGTGGGTCAGCAGATCCCCCACAGTTACCGGAACCCCGAAGGGGTTGTCGAAGGCCATCGGACCGGTATAAGTCTGGAAATCCGCTTTCAAGTCTAGTTTGCCTTGCTCAACGAGCTGCATGGCGGCAGTCGCAGTGAAGGTTTTGGATACCGAGGCCAGACGGAAGACTGTTTTGTCAGGGTCTACCTTACTTTTGGCATCCTTATCCGCGAATCCGAAGCCTTCTTCAATAACCGTCTTGCCATCCTTCACCACCACAACAACCGCACCGGATAGCTGCGCTTTCACCGCATCCGAACTGAAGAATTGCTTGAGGAAGGCCGCAGCATTCTCTGTTGTCAGCGGCTTGGCCGCTGCGGTGGCAGCTGCCGGAGCGGTAGAAGCAGGGGGAACAGCGGCGGCCTGAACAGCCGGAGCCGTAAGTGTCAGAACCAGTGCAGCCGAAAGCACGGTCCTCGTCCAAAAGGCAGAGCGGCGTCGCAACAATGATAGTTTCATTCAATTCACTCCATTTCCATAGAATAACACGCACAGTGATAATACGTCTTATCCTGGAAATAGGTTCATTTAAATCGCAGCACCTCTTCCATCTTCTTCAGCTTTCTGTAGATTACCGACCGGTCAACGTTCAGGCGCTTGGCCGCCTCCGTCCCGTTCCCGGCACAATCCTGCAGCACTTTTTTGATATAATGGCCCTCCGCTACAGCAGTGAAATCCTTCAGACTTGCGAGTTGATGCTTATTCTTCTCAATGAAGTGGTCGAGAGAGAACCAGTCGCCAATCTGCTCCTCTTCCTGTATGCTCTGGCCCACATGCTCGGTTACCACCAGCCGCTCGATGTAATTCCTTAATTCTCTAACATTCCCATGCCAGGGCTGGTTCAGCATCTTATCGAATTCTTCGGCACTCAGCACATATTTCTTGCCGTACATCTCATTGAAGCTGGTGATGAAGCTGGAGATTAACCCTACCAGGTCCAGCTTCCGGTTACGCAGCGGCGGAATATGAATCGGAATCACATTAATCCGGTAATACAGATCTTCGCGGAACAGCCCCTTCTTGACCAGACTCCACAGATCCCGGTTGGTAGCTGCAATCACGCGGCAATGGACCGGAATATTGGTAATGCCGCCCACGCGCCTTACTTCATTATTTTCAAGCACCCGCAGTAATTTGGCCTGCATCTCCATCGGCAGATCGGCAATCTCATCGAGGAACAGCACGCCGCCATTCGCAATTTCGATCATACCCGCCTTGACCTCGGTCTGACCTTCAAGGACGCCCTTCTCATATCCGAACAATTCGTATTCGAATAGAGCCGGAGCAATCGCAGCACAATTAATCGGAATGAACGGCCCCTTCCACTTCTCGCTCTTCAGATGGATATACTTGGCGATCACCTCTTTGCCTGTGCCGGATTCACCATAGATTAACACCTTGCTGTCATAGGAGGCGATCTGGTTGCAGACCTTGATAATCTGCTTCATCGCCAGACTCTCGGCCACGATGCCTTTCTTCTTCTCCGCCGCCATACCGCCTAACTGCTTATGGATCTGCTGGGCCACAGGCACATTCGCTTCATAATAGTTATGCTCCTGGCTGAATTCATTGGAGGTGGTAACTACCAGCTGTACCTCCCCGTCCTTATCCAGAATGGGAATCGCCGACGAGAACACATGGAAGCCTCTGGAGGTATTGACGGTATTGGTTACCTTTTGCTTCGTCGCAATAGCCTCCATCGTGATGGAATGACTGTAATAGCCCGCCTTCACCAGATCCTGGACGTTCGCCTTGAGCAGCTCCTCCAGATGGATGCCGATGGTTAGAGCGGTGAATTCATTGGAAATCAGGATATTCCCGTTCTGATCGGTAACAAATAACGTTGACGGATATTCTTCCACGAATTCGTCGAGCGCGGGTTTCCCTGTATTTTTGTTTTTTTTGGTCACATTCATCAGTCCTATACCATAATATGAACGCTTACATTCCGGCTAGACAAAAAGCCAAACAGCATCATTATTTAAATGATACCACTTGGCTAATGCAGATCAAACTTTAATTAAGCATGAACTACGGATTCAAAGGTTACTTTCCCCATCTTCTCCATCACTTCCTGCGCCTCAGCGAACATGGTGGTGATCATCTCTTCCACGGTGGTAATCTTGTTGACCATCCCGCAGATCTGTCCAGCCATGACGGAGCCGGTATCGGTATCTCCTTCAAATACGGCTCTGCGCAGGGAGCCCAGGCTTAAGCTCTCCAGCTCTTCGCGCGAAGCCTTCTCATTCTCCATTCTGAGGAATTCGGCAATCATGCTGTTCTTAATGCTTCTTACCGGACCGCCAAGGCTGCGGCCAGTTACGGTTGTGCTGGTATCATCGGCGTTGATGACTGCCAGCTTGAAGTTCTCATGTGTCGGGCATTCCACGGTCGCGAGGAACCGGGTTCCCACCTGAACACCCTGGGCTCCGAGGGCAAAAGCAGCGGCAATCCCGCGTCCATCGGCAATCCCGCCGGCCCCGATTACCGGAATGGATACCGCGCTGGCGACTTGCGGCAGCAAGGCCATCGTCGTCGTTTCACCAACATGTCCGCCTGCTTCGGTTCCCTCGGCTACAATCGCATCCACACCGAGCGCTTCCATTTTCTTGGCGATTTTGACCGAAGGGACTACCGGAATCACGATAATACCATGTTCCTTCAGAATGGGCATATAGGGAGCAGGTGTGCCTGCGCCTGTCGTTACGATCTTCACGCCTTCTTCGATAATAACCTGGATCAGCTCAGGAATATTGTTCATCATCAGCATCAGGTTGACGGCAAAAGGCTTGTCGGTGCTTGCTTTGGCCTTGCGGATCTCGTCACGGAGACGGTCAGCGGTGAAGCCGCCGGAGCCGATAATCCCCAGCCCGCCCGCATTGGAGACCGCGCCCACCAGTGGAGACACAGCAATCTGAGCCATACCGCCCTGGAAAATCGGATATTTAATTCCTAACAGTTGTGTAATCGACATTATAATTACCTCCATATATTAATTAATGTTGTGAACATTTGAACGTCCGGCCGTTGCTTAAGCCGCCTTAGCCGCTTCAGGTTCTGCCTTCTGCTTCTCCATGGCTTTGTAGACGAAGGTTAAGGCGAAGCCGACCAGGGAGATGACCAGCGCGATGTAAAAAGCATTCGTGAAGTTGCCGTCATTGGCTGCGGCTACACTGCCGGCAATTCTTGGTCCGAAGAACGCGGCTCCCGAGTAGCCGATGAAGGTGACACCGTAGTTCACGCCGTAATATTTCATTCCGAATTTCTCACCGACAATGGACGGGAAGATCCCCATCGTTCCGCCGAAGCATAAGCCGATCCCGGCAATGGCAATGGCAAACCCGGCTACAGAAGACGTTAGAGCAATCGTAAGCATCATAGCTGCAATAACCAGATAGATCATCAGCAGGCATTTCACGCGGCCGATTCTATCGGACACTGCACCCCAGAACACACGGCCCAGGCAGTTGCTCAGTGAGTACAAGCTGACGTAGAGCGCAGCGGCGGCGGCAGTTAAGCCGAACATTTTTTGACCGATTACCGATGCATTCGCGGTTACCATCATACCAGACAGAGCGCCGATCAGGAACAGACAGGCAATCACATAGAATATCGGCTTCTTGATCATCTCATTCCATGGTACATTTACTCCCGCCTTGGCTGCTCCGGTTACCGGAGGGGTCCAGCCTTCAGGAGCATAACCGGCCGGGGCAGGCTTGACGAGCAGGCCAAGACCCAGAATAATCACCAGGAACACAATGCCGAGCGTAATTAGAGCAGACTGTACACCATTACTGGTGATTAATGCATTGGCGATAGGAGCGATAGCGATGGTGCCGCCGCCATATCCGGCTGTAACGATCCCTGCTGCCAGGCCTCTTTTATCCGGAAACAGCTTCACGCTGTTCCCAATCGTCGAGGAATACACGATTCCCTGACCAATCCCGGTAATGACACCATAGGTGATATACAGCATCCAAGGGGCAGTAGCCAGGCCGGAGAGTATGAATCCAATCCCGAACATCGCACCGCCGATGAAGACCGCCTTCTTGGCCCCCCCTTTATCCACCAGCTTACCGCCTAGAATCATCGGAATCGGGGAAATCGCTGCATTAATGGTAAAAGCAATCATAATATCCGGCATACTCACGCTGAAAACCTTCGTTAATGGCAGTGCGAAAATACTGAAAGCATAAATAGCGCCTACACAGATATTAATGATCGTTGAGGCAATCAAGATCCTCCAGCGGTTCAACTGTACGTTCATGGTATCATCCCTCTTTTAGTTGGTTTATAAGTTCAGCTTACGGTACTTACGGTACTTACATTAACTACACTTCCTGCAGCACCCGGTTCTTATCGGCGATAATCGACTTCAGCATGCCCCAATTCTCCTGGAACATGGCCGCGTCCATCTCCTTCAAATTCGGTGAAATGACCGGCTCGAAGTCCATCTGATCCAGAATCTCTGTCTGCAGGTCGATGCCTGGTGCGATTTCGGTTAAGGTCATTTTGCCGTTCAGCAGTTCAAAGACGGCGCGTTCCGTAACATACACAACCGGCTGCTGGACCTTGGCGGCATAAGATCCGCTGAAGGTGATCTGCTGTACCTTTTTGATGAATTTCTTGGCTTTGCCCTCTTGAATGATGTGCAGCTTGCCATTCTCTACCTTAATCTGCAGCCCGCCCGCTGTAAAAGTACCCGCGAACACCAGCTTTTTCGCCGCCTGAGAGATATTGATGAATCCGCCGCAGCCCGCGACCCGTGTGCCGAATTTGCTGACATTCACGTTCCCCGACTCATCCGTCTGGGCCAGGCCAAGGACCGACAGGTCAATGCCGCCGCCGTCATAGAAATCGAATTGGGCATCATGATCTACAATCGCCTCGGAGTTGTACGCATGACCGAAGTCCTTCAGACCTGCGGGAACCCCGCCGATCGAGCCTGCCTCTGTGGTCAGAATCAGTTGGTCGTCCACACCCTCTTCAGCAGCAATGTTCGCTACATTCACCGGGATGCCGACGCCGAGATTCAGAATGGTATTCGGCTGAAGCTCTACGGCTGTACGGCGGGAGATGATTTTGCGCTCATCCAGCGGCAGGATTTCAATCGAATCCACAGGCACTTTGACATGACCGGAGAAGGCCGGATTATACTGCGTATTCTCGGTCTGGTAATGATTCTCCGGGGTGGACACGACGAGGTAATCTACCAGAATGCCCGGCACCTTCACATCCTTGGGATTCAAGGTGCCGTTCTTGGCTACGGTCTCTACCTGGGCAATCACGATGCCGCCGGAGTTGCGGACCGCCTGGGCGATCGGCAGAACCTCCATGTGCAGGCCTTCTTTTTCCAGCGTCAGATTGCCGTTCTCGTCCGCTACGGTTCCACGGATCAGGGCGATCTGAATCGGGAAGGTCTTGTAGAACAGCCACTCTTCGCCTTCTAGTTCAATCACCTTCACGATGTCTTCCTTCGTAGACGGGGACATCTTGCCGCCCTCAACGCGGGGATCGACGAAGGTCTCCATGCCTACCTTAGTAATCACACCCGGACGCTTGGCCGCAATCTCGCGGTAGAGCTGGGTAATCACACCCTGAGGCAGGTTGTAGGCTTCGCATTTATCCTCTTCAATCAGCTTGGCCAATCCTGGGGAAGCGATGGCGATACCGCCAATCCAGCGTTTGATGAGGCCTTCATGTCCCAGGTGGCTCATGCCCTTATCGCGGCGGTTGCCGACTGCGCTGGCATGCATCACGGTCAGATTCTTCGGTTGTCCAGTCTGCACGAAGCGCTCTTCAATGGCGATCCCCATCTCCTCTGCCCAGCAGGATAATCCGAATCCACTCGCTGCTACTGTGTCCCCGTCCTTGATAAGTTCTGCTGCTTTGGCTGCTGAAATTACTTTACTCATTTCATCTGCTCCTCTTTATGTGAATTATTTCACTACGCTTGTCAAAAAAAATATTCGCTGATCTGTGTGCCTCATTCTTGCTGATCTGTGAGACTGAATTTCCTTGTGAAAGTTTTCTCAAGGTCATCGTAATACAGAAAAAAGGACCGGTCAATAGCTCCAAAACACCTTGAATTCAAGACATTTTTCTGTTGTTTTTTTGCGACTGGCTTGTTTGAACTCAAAGCTTGGTCGTCGCTGCGGTGAACATTTGGACTTCCGGCCGCTGCCCAATTTAGATTTCCTGATTTGAACCGCTCCTAGCGGTAGAAATCTAAATACAAAGGCGGACGCTACCGCTCCTCCAGCTCCAAATTTCCCCTCCGCTTCTTTTTGCTTTTCGTTAATTTCTTTAGTGCTTCATCTGTATTCCGGCGGGACCCGCCAGTCGCAAAATAACCACACTATTTTCTCCAGCCAGGCTGGATGGGTATTAAATCAAGGGAGCCAGGGCATATCCTGTCCGGCGGATCAGACAAAGGGTTGGAGATGGGACTTCAAGGCATTGTAGCGCGGCTAAAAAAAATAAAATATTTTTCTTACAGGGGGTGAATTGCAGATTTGCAACAGCCTATCCGGGTAAAGAGAGTTCAAAAAAGAGCCGAAGGGTTGTACACTATCGCTTGTATATGTTATATTTTGGACAATTTTAGCTGAAGAAGGGAAGCGCTATCATGGGGTATTCTGTGAAACAAACGATTGTCCGGGGAGAAACGTCGCTTGGGATTGAGTTCGGGTCTACGCGAATCAAGGCTGTGCTGATCGATCACCATTTTGAAACGATCGCCTCCGGCACCTATGAATGGGAGAATCAATTCAGTAATGGTTACTGGACTTACGATCTCAGTGAAGTGGTTCAAGGGCTGCAAGCCGCCTATCAGCAATTACAGCAAGCGGTTCAGCAGACCTATGGCGTCACACTGCAAACCGTCGGCTCCATAGGCTGCTCGGCCATGATGCAGGGGTATATTGCGCTGGATCAGGCGGGAGAGCTGCTCGTTCCCTTCCGTACCTGGCGCAATGCTACTACTGGCGCAGCCGCAGCGGAGCTAAGCAGCATATTCCAGTTCAAAATTCCCGAGCGCTGGAGTATCGCCCACTTGTATCAGGCTATTTTGAACGGTGAAGAGCATGTAGCCCGGATAGATTATCTTACGACGCTATCAGGTTACATTCACTTACTGCTGACGGGCCGCAGGGCTCTCGGGATCGGGGATGCCTCCGGGATGTTCCCCATCGATGAAGCCACGAAGCAATACAATGAAGATATGGTGAAGCAGTTCACCAGTCTAATTGCCGGCAGGGGCTACCCATGGAAGCTGCAAGATATCCTGCCTAAAGTGCATACGGCCGGTATGAATGCCGGAATTCTCAGCGAAGCAGGCGCCCGGCTGATCGACCCGTCAGGCCATTTGCAGGCCGGTATTCCGCTATGCCCGCCGGAGGGCGATGCCGGAACAGGCATGGTAGCGACGAATAGCGTGAGGAAACGTACCGGCAATATTTCTGTAGGGACATCGGTTTTTGCCATGTTTGTACTGGAGAAGAATTTAACAGCGGTCTACCCTGAGATTGATATCGTGACTACTCCGGAAGGCAGCCCGGTCGCTATGGTTCTTGCCAATAACTGCTCCAGCGATCTGAATGCCTGGGTCGGCTTGTTCCGTGAATTCTATGCAGCCATGGGGCTGACGCCCGACATGGATCAGTTATTCAGCGTCCTGCTGAACCAAGCACTGGAAGCGGATGCGGATGGCGGCGGCTTGCTGAGCTATGGCTACTATTCAGGCGAGAACATCACCGGACTTGCTGAGGGGCGTCCGCTGTTCGTCCGCTCTCCGCAGAGCCGCTTCACTCTGGCTAATTTCATGAGAGTTCATCTGTATAGCGCCTTTGCTGCGTTAAGACTCGGAATGGATATTTTGACCGGGCAGGAACGGGTAACGTTTGACCATATTTCAGCGCACGGCGGATTGTTCCGCACCCCGCAGGTCGGACAGCGGATCTGTGCGGCTGCACTGAATGTTCCGGTCTCAGTCCTGTCTACGGCTGGTGAGGGCGGCGCATGGGGGATAGCGGTTCTGGCCTCTTATATGATACATAAGGAGCCGGATGAGAGTCTGGCGGATTACCTGGCCTCTAAGGTGTTCTGTAACATGGAAGGACAGGAGGTATCGCCTGACCCCACAGATGTCGACGGCTTTGCCCTCTATATGGAGCGTTACACCAGGGGGCTGCCCATCGAGCATGCGGCGGTAGATTATTTACTGGAGAACCGGAAGAGAGGAGATTTCGTATGAAAATAGATATGGGCAGGCTTACGGTATTGCTTACCTCCCTGCTGCTGGTATCCTCCGCCCCTTCGGCTTATGCTAAAGCGCCGGATGCCAAGGCAGGTAAGTACAGAGCTACGGGCAATTACGTCTTGCAGTAGTATAAAAGGCAGCCATCCTCCCGTAGCGGGGGATGGCTGCCTTTGATTTATGCCAGGCTTGCGGCATAACTCGCCTGGGCCAGGCCCAGCATCATTTGCATTTGACTCTGCGGGATCAGCCCGGCGGACTGAGGGGCGCTTATTCCGCGAAAAAGCCACTTGATGCGCAAGGAACGGACTCCAGGGCTCTTATTGGTGGTAATTCCACCGATTAACATCACTTAGTGGACGAATAAGCGCATCTCAGTCCGATAGGCGGTGTAAAGTAGGCTTTTCCTTAAAGTAAGGGCCCTACAGTCCGTTAGAAGCAGGCCGGAGGGTTCCGGAGGCACCCGGGGTCAGAATCATTTCACGGAACGATTGGAACTCGCTCCATCCTTCACTCACAAATACACGAACGGCTCCTTCGCATCCACGAAGGTAACCGGCAGCCCGTCCACCAGCGGCGCCAGCCACTCGGCCATATACTTCATGCCCCACTCCTCAGACCGCTCGTGGCCGATTACGATCATCGCTTTGTTCATGCCCAGCATGGCGGCATCATTCACGTAAGCGCAGAGGGTCCACTCCGTAATATCGCCGCAGATCATCACATCCAGGTTCTTCTCCTGCATCAGCTCCATCGGCATTTGCTCCCTGCCCAGCCCGAGGCTGCCGCCGCCCACCAGAATGCCGATACGGGCACAGACTGCTTCCGGGTTGCCGACAATCTGAATCACCTTCATGCCCAGCCGCTGCTTCAGGAAGCCGGCCAGCTCACCGACGGTGGTCTCCTCAATCTGATATCCCCAGGCATCCTTATCGTCCAGCTTCTTGTCCTCCCACTCCAGCTCCTTGAGCAGACCGTCATAGATCCGGTCGGTATCTGCCAGGTGCATGTGGTCATGGAACCGCCAGATCGTGATTCCGTGTTCCTCAATCAGCTTCTTCTTGGCCAGATATACCGGGTCCTGCTGCAGCCAGTCCAGCGAATCCATCCCGGTATAATAGGTTGGCTCATGAGTGATAATCAGGTTCGCTCCAAGCGCAATGGCTTCCTTGATCACATCCACAGTCGCCATGAACGTTGTGACAATCCCTGTGACCTCCATGTCTTCCTTGCCGCTGGCAAGCACATCACAGGTCTGTTCCAGCTTGCGTCCTCCGCAGCAATCGAGCAGAATCCGGTCAATAACCTCCTGCACATTCATCGCGCATTCTCCTTTTCATCTATTTATTGTCAGCCTGTCAGCCTTTGACAGCACCAATAATCACACCGCGGGTCAGGTATTTCTGCATGAACGGCAGGACGAACAGCACGGGCACAATGCCCAGAACCGCCATCGCCATCCGCACGGCCGTGCTTGGCAGCGATACGGACTCTGCCCCCAGTACGTTGCCGGCCTGGCCGGAATTGAGGAATTGGATGTTGCTCATCAGCTGCATCAGCAGATTCTGAATGCCGTATAATTGCGGCTTGGATACAAAATATAGCGCATTGATCCAGTCATTCCAATAGGCCAGGCCCATGAACATCCCGACGGTAGCCATCACCGGCATGGACAGGGGAAGCATGATGCGGAAGAAGGTCCGCAGCTCCGAGGCCCCGTCGATCTGGGCCGCTTCGATGATCTCCAGCGGCACATTATTCTTGAAATAGTTACGGACCAGCAGGACGTTGAAGCCGTTCGCCAGCAGATTGGGCAGAATCAGCGCCCACAGCGTATTTTTGATATGGAAATATTGGGTCCACATGATATACGAAGGCACGATTCCCCCGCTGAACAGCATGGTGAAGAAGACGACGAACGCCAGCAGATTATGATATTTGAAATCGGACCGCGACATCGGATAAGCAAGCATACTTGTTATCAGCAGTCCAATGGCAGTTCCCAGGATCGTAACCAGGAAGGAGACGCCATAGGCTCTGATGAAGATGTACGCCGAGGACTTAATGTACCGGTAGGCGTCAAGGCTTAGATGCTCCGGGAAAAAGCTGTACCCGTTGCGGATCAGAGTCGTCTCATTCGTGAACGAGGCAATGACAATCAGAAGGAAAGGTAAAAAAGCAAAAACTGTCAGCAGGAACATCACGACCGCAGAAAACACAGTAAACGTCCGTTCTCCTCTTGTTTGGATCATCTGTATTTCCTCCTAGAACAATGCGTTTTCTGGATTAACCTTCTTGACGATGGCATTAACCGTAAGCACCAGGGCAAAGCCGACCAGCGACTGATACAGACCGGCTGCCGCCGACATTCCAATATCATTGAGCTGCATCAAGGCGCGGTAGACATACGTATCAATCGTCTGAGTCGTGCTATACAGCGCACCAGAGTTCATGGGCACCTGATAGAACAGGCCGAAGTCGGAGTTGAAAATCCGTCCCATGGACATCAGCACCAGCACGATGATAGTCGGCTTCAGCAGCGGCAAGGTAATCATGCGGATCTGCTTCAGCTTTCCGGCCCCGTCAATTTTGGCAGACTCATAGATGCTCTTGTCGATGCCCGCAATAGAGGCGAAATAGATAATGGAACCGTAGCCTGCCGTCTTCCAGATCTGAATGAGTACCAGCAGGTAAGGCCAATATTTCGCCTCCGAATACCAGTTAATCTCCGGAATCCCCAGCGGCCGCAGAATGGAATGATTCACGAATCCGCTATCGGCGTTCAGAAAGGCGAAGACGAGCAGCGAAAGCACGACCATCGAGATCAGATTCGGAAGAATCAGTCCGGTCATGAACAGCTTCGAGTAGAGCTTGTTCAGCAGCTCCGACATCAGAATGGCGATGATAATTGAAACTATGGTACCAAGCGCGATAAAGGCCAGATTGTACAAGAGCGTATTCCGGGTCATAATCCAGGCATCGCTGGTCTGGAACAGAAAGGTGAAGTTCTTGAAGCCGATCCAGTCACTGCCGAAGATACCCTTCGCATAGTTGACATCCTTGAACGCGATGAACACCCCGAACATGGGAAAGTAGCTGTTGATGAGAAAGTACAGCAGGCCCGGACCCGCCAGAATCAATAAAGGAAGTGTTTTTTTGAGCGGTTTAGATTTAGGTTTGGCTGTCATGCCGGATTCACCTCCATTGCCGAAGGCAGAGCTTCCATAGCGGCTCTACCTTCAGCAGGCTTATTTAAGATTACTATTTTTGCGCGGCTAGCCATTGATCCAGTTGTTGCTGCTTGCTGTCTATAATGTCCTGCGCACCCGCATCCTTCAGCGCACTGTTAAACTTCGCAATAATGGTATCAGGATCTACCGATCCGCTGACCAGTGCCGGCAGGAATTGACTCACTACGTTGGTCACTGCACTCATCTGCGTCTTCACCTGACCTTGGTCAAAGATAAATCCGAAGTATGGGGATCTGGCGGTATCCTTGTTCTCCTGGAGCTTCAGCTCCACATCCGACCAGTTGATTCCCTCCATCTGATACTGGAGTGACTCGGAGCCTACGATCCCGGAGCTGAGCATAGAGGTATAAGGAACCGTATTGGCGTCCATGCCCTCAGGGAATTTCACATGATGCTCATCCACCTTGAGATAATCCTCCCCTTCGATTCCGAAAAGAATGGTGTTAATCAGCTCTTTGTCGGTATACAGCAGGTTCAGGAACTTGACGGCAGCTTCCGTCTCCTTGGAAGTGCTGGAGACCATCCAGGTTACAGAGTTCACGGCACTGGTATCGAAGTAGAACGGGGCGATCCGCTTGGTCTCAATGTTTTTCCCGACTTGAGCACTCAGCTGCTTGCCAACCTCCATACCGCTGTACCCTCCCAAGAAGGAAAAACCGCGCCCGGAGGAGACCATCTCCATCGCTGTAATCGTCGTGGTCGCGGTATCCTTCTGCAAGTAGCCCGCATTGAACCACTCCCGCATCATCTGAATCCCGTTCTTGAACACATCGGATTCGTAGAAGTTCACGACCTTGCCGCTGTCCCCGATGACCACACCGACTCCGGTGGTATCGGTCAGGTAATCCACCTTGCTGGCACCCTTCATCCAGTTCACAAGTCCCGTATCTGTCGGATTCACATTAATCGGGCCAAACGGAACTACATCCGGTGACTTCTTCTTCACAGCTGCGAAGACCGCAGGCAGATCCTCCACCGATTGGATCGAGTCAGCCGACACTCCTGCGTCTGTCAGCATATCGGCGTTGAAGATAATATTGGTAGGCAGCGCCATGCCTTTATTCACAGGAATCCCGTAGATATGTCCATCCATCGTGGTGGTCTTGAGAATATCCGGACCGAAATCCTTGTCCAGAATGGCGGTTAGCTCCTTACCATGCTCGGGAAGCAGCTCTTCGAGCGGAGCCACCTGACTCTTGGACACATAGTTGGAGAACTGTCCGAGCGTGGTGAAGACGTCCATTTTCTCCCCGCTCTGGAGCGCCAGATTGACCTTCTGGGCATAATCCGCCGGACCGAAGAGCCGGAAATCTACTTTGACACCGATCTTCTCGGTTGTAATAGCATTGATCGCATTCGTCACCTTGCTCAGATCATCGGGAATCCGGTTGAAGGACGGCAAGGCAAACACAATCTCAGCCACCTTGGCCTTAGCTTCTGTATTCCCGGAACCCTCGGATGTTGTATTGGAATTGCCGCCGCAGGCGGAGAGCAGGGAACCGCAGATTACCATAGACAACAGCAGTGAACCTAACCCCTTTTTATTATTCATGATCATGCCTCCTGTTCTATATTTACATTCTCATTGTACTGCCCTGGAGGGGGGCGGGCTTTCAATAATACGGGCTGTTTTTATAAAAAAACGTACTCAGCAAGAAGCTCCGCTTCTCTCATCGAAAAGCGGAGCTTCCTGCTATAGAGCGGCCTTGTGCTTGGCACGATAGGCGGCCGGTGTTTCGCCGGTCCATTTTTTGAATACCGTCGAGAAA
Organism: Paenibacillus rhizoplanae; assembly: GCF_042684125.1. Classification (NCBI taxonomy): domain Bacteria; kingdom Bacillati; phylum Bacillota; class Bacilli; order Caryophanales; family Paenibacillaceae; genus Paenibacillus; species Paenibacillus rhizoplanae. The sequence goes on from NZ_JBHUKY010000009.1 coordinate 26,741, forward strand.
TAAGAAATGGTATCAAATCCGGTATCCATCGCGATCTCCCCTATACTGGCCGCACTCTCCAGGAGCATCTGCTTCGCCGCCCGGATGCGGCAGTCGTTCAAATACTCCTTGACCGTCTGCCCGGTCCCGTTCTTGAAGACCTTCGCCAGATAGTCCGCTGTCAGATAGACGCTTGCGGCAACATCCTCACGGCTGAGGTCTTGAGTATAGTGGTCCTGGATGAACCGTTTGGCCCGCTCGACCACCCCTTCGGACTGCAGCACCTCCTTGATGGAATCCACCGTCTTGTCTGTCAGCGCCTGCGCCCATTTCATGAAGTCGAACACGCTGCTCTCGGCATCCTGGGCCAATTGCTGGCTGAGCTCGCCCTCAAAGAGGCGGTGTGCCTGAATGTGATGCCGCGCAAGCAGCGAATAGACCACCTGAAGCAGATCCTCCCGGATCGAATGGAGCGTGGCCGCATCCAGCTTGTTCAGACTCGTCAGCAGCTCCAGCTCCTTCTTCAGCCGGTTCACAATCTGCGCCTTCTCCTTCTGGACGAACAGCAGGGTGAACAGCTCCGTATCCAGGGTGAAGCGCTCGGTCAGATCCACATGGAAGGGCTTATTCGGCAAATGCAGCTTGCCCCGGAAAATAATATTCGACTCGTCGGCCTGCTCCAGCTCCGTCTTAAGCTGCGCCAGGCGGGAGATCACCCCAGGCTCACTGAAGTAACAGGTAGCCGTACATTTCAGATACTGCCTGGACAGCCGGATGATCTCTCCGGCGCTTGCCTCCAGCTCCTGCATATCCGCCGGACTCTCCACAATGATCGCATTGTAGAATACTTTATCGACCTGATAGGCAATCATCCGGCCGCTGCCCACCCGGCTGCTGAGAATTTCTGAGACCAGATTCGAGAGGGCGTAATGGAAGATGCTCTCGTCCCATTCCCGTTCAATCTGGGAGCGGGGAACACTTACCAGCAGCAGCCTGTACTCCGCATGCGCCTGAACGGCCAGCTCCCGCTTTTGTACCTCACTCTGGATCAGCTGAGGCCGGGGAGAGATCGTCGCCGTCAGCACATCGCTCCAGAAGCTGCGTTCTATCAGATCCTGGTTCTTCAGCCATGCATGGCCCAGCTTGCTGTATTCGCCTAACATGATTTTGTTCTTCAGTGTATCCATCGACTTGCGGAGCGCTGCTTCCAGCTCCTGCTTGTCCAGCGGCTTGACCAGATACGAGTCGGCGTCATACGAGATCGCCTTGGAGGCGAAGGTGAAGCTCTCATGACAGGTCAGGAAAATGAATCCGCCTTCATATTGACGGTCTCTGGCCCACTTGATCATATCAATGCCAGATCCGCGCGGCATTTCAATATCGCAAATAATCAGATCCGGATCGCCGTTCTCGAATAGTTGCTTCGCATCCTGTATATTATGAGCGGTGAGCACTTCCGTAATTCCGAATTCCTCCCAATTCACAATGCCGCGCAGCGCTTCAATTGTAGGAATATCATCGTCAATCAGCATACAACGCATATTATCCTCCCTCTAAGCCGGGCTGGCCCCATTCGAGCGGCTTCACAGGAATCCACAGCTCAACCCTGGCACCTGTAGACTGGTTGTTGGACAGCTTAAGCAGATCCTCCCGTTTGTAGAGCAGTCTGAGGGTCTTGCGGATATTGGCAATGCCCACTCTGCCCCCGTCCTCTCCTGCCTCTTCGCGTTCCGGCTGATCCAGCCATTCAGAAGCGAAACCCGCCCCGTTATCTTCAATGACAATGCTGACAAATGGACTATCGTCCCGCTGCTCTATCCGCACCCTGATGAAGATGGACAGCAGCTCCTGAACGAACATGGCATGCTTGAACGTATTCTCCACAAAGGTCTGAATCATGAACTGTGGTATCGGCACCTGCCGCGCTTCCTCCTGGATCTCGATCATGAAAAAAATCTGCTCAGGATAACGGATCTCCTGCATCCGGATATAATTCTCAGTATGCCGGATCTCCTCCTCCATCGTCACTTCCATCAGCCCCCCTCTGAACATATACCGGAGATGCTCGGAGAGGCAGTGGATCAGCCGGCGGATCTCCTCATTTTTATTCTGATAGGTTAAGCTGGTGATCGTTGAGATCGCATTCAGGAAAAAATGGGGCCGGATCTGCATCTGCAGATACTTGATCTCGGCGCGGCTGATTTCGATCTGTTCTTCATAGGACTGAATCTTCAGATCCTTGATCTCACTGACCATGGACTCCAGCGCATGGAACAGCTTCAGGAATTCCAGGGAGTAGGGGGTATTCTGCGGAATCTGGTATTCCAGCTGCCCCTGCTCGACCGCCTTCGCCGCCTTCACCAGCTCCAGAATCGGCCTCAGCACATCCCTCGTCAGGAATCTCAGCACCAGCGGCACCACAATGACCGAGAGAACCGCCAGCAGGGCAATCCCCCACTGAATCAGCTTCAGGCCTGAGAACAGACTGCCCTTGGCAACCATTTGAGTCATCTGCCCGAACTCGCCGATCGGTTCAGATACAATCAGGTAATCCCGCTGATACTGCCTGCTTAAGCTCTCAAGCGTCGTCTCTCCCTCCTGCAGAGGGATATTACTCGCTGCCAGTATATTTCCTTTCGAATCACTGAGCACATACCGGTTCTGATCATTCCCTCCCCTGTCGACCATGGCCAGCAGAGTGTCCGCTTTCACCAACGTTCCGAAGCTGACCCCGGAATAAGTAATATATTTGAACAAGTAGGACTCGCCGCGGATCTGGAAGACCTTCCACTCCCCGCTTGATGCTGCCGGAGCCGTACTGAATTTATGCATATTGATAAAATCCACCAGAGCCAGCTTATCCTCCGATTGAATCCGGCGGTTGAACTGCTCCAGCACCAGCTCATCCGAGAGCCTGATGAACATACCGTCACTGGAATTATCGCCCGCTATTTTCGACTGCAGGCTATTCTTGAGCTGCTGGACCCTGAAATACCGGTTGTTCTCATCCATTCCCGCCGAATTCACGGCGGCATCCACGTTATGGTCGAACACCTCAATGAGGTCCTTGGAGAAATTGTTGAAATTATTATGAATGTTGGCCTGATAGAGGGCCAGTGTATTACGCGAGCTAGTCAGTGCATTGCTTCGCACAACCTCCAGGGAGTAGATGTTACTCAGAACAAGGATAGACAGCAGGATCACAAGAATCACTGTCATTTGCAACGAAAATTTGAACACGATACTGTTGGTTCGGATCATCCCCGCCTCTTCCTTTCCCCGGAATTCAGCACGCCCCTGAGCCGATACCTTCTTAGGCCAGACCCAGGGGCGTATAAGTATGCATTTTCTTAAGTGCTTCTTATAAAGTCAATTAGCCGCCCATTCCAGCGCAGCTTCGATATGCTTATCCCAGTACACCCAGTTATGGTCGCCCGGGCCCTCTTCATAGTAATGGGCAGCCTGCTCGCCTTCGAGGAACTGCTGGAACCGGCGGTTCACATCCAGCAGCATGTCCTCGGTTCCGCACGCCATGTACAGCTCCGGCAGGGCAAGTCCCTGCGCCTTCACGTCACGCACCAGCTGCTCGGGGTCTTTGTCGCTGCCAAGCAGCCTGCTCAGATCGCCGAAGATGCTGACATAGTAGGAATAGCTGGCAATTCCGTCTTTATAGTCTGGGGCAATATTGGCAACTCTATACGGAATTAAAGCCGAGGATAAGGCGATGATCCGGCCGAAGCGCTCCGCGTACTTGAGGCCGTTGCGGATCGCACCGTATCCGCCCATTGATAAGCCGCCGATCCAGGTATCCTCTCTGGCTGCTGATAACGGGAACAGCTTGCGGGTGAAGTCTACCAGCTCCCGGCCGATATACTCACCGTAGTATTCTTCCCTAAGCTCATCATTAACATAGAAGCGGTTCTCCCCGGCCGGCATGAATACTGCCACCTGATGCCTGTCTGCCAGCTCCCTGATCCTGGAGAAGTTCAGCCAGTCGTTCTGGCTGCCGGAGAAGCCGTGCAGCAGATAGAGCGATCTCAAGGGCTGGCCCGACCAGGCCGGCAATCCCCAGCCCTCCGGCAGATCCACCGGCAATATGGCCTGGATCGTGACCTCCCGCTTCAGACTTGCCGAGAACAGGCTGATTTGCATTGTAGCCATCATCATTCCCCCTTAACGAATTAGAATCAGACCCAGTATACCGCTTCTTGTCCCTGCTGATCTATATATTCGATAACAGTCTTATAATTCTGCAGGTTAATATGCAGCCGGCAATATGCTGTTCCTTGTTCCCACATCAGCCTGATTTCATCCTCCGCTGCCTCCAGCACCCGGAAGGTTCCATGGAAGGCGCTATATTCATTGCGGAAGCGGATCAGCTTCATCAGACGCTGCACGACCTCCCGCTCACTCTCCGCTGCAATCTCCTCCAGCGTATAGTTATGGCGGTTAATCTCCCGGCCTTCCCCCGTCAGGGCAACCTGCTCCAGATCATTACGGCCAGCCAGCAAGCCTACATAATAGACCTGCGGAATACCCGGTGCGAAGAATTGAATCGCCCTTGCTGCCAGGTACGCATCGTCATCCTCATTCAGTGCGCTGTAATAGGTGCAGCGGATCTGATGGACATCGAAGCCATCCGGCGCCTTATGCTCCTCGGACAGAATCAGGCTCAGGTTCGCCCCGCGCTCCACGCAGAGATCCACCAGCTCCCGTGCTTCCTTCGTATCGATCAGATCATCCAGATCCGGCTTCACCGGAACCCCGTCATGACAGTCCAGCATCGTGAACTGCTTAGGCGAACGGGTCCGCAGATAGTCGTACAGCGCCGTATTGGATCTGCCGGTAAGCGCCTCAAGCACGCGGTAAGGCAGAATAAAATCATAGATCCAGCAGCCGTATTCCGATAGCTTGGTCTGGATACTGTGATGCGCATGTACCTCCGGCAGCAGCTCTATGTCCAGCGAATCGGCCATCTCCTTAATCCAGTCCAGGAATTCATAGATCTCCGGCTCCACATAGAAACAACTGGTGCCCAGCTTCTTGATCACGTACCCGACCGCATCCAGCCTGACGATCTTGACATTCTGCTCTTTGAAGTTCAGGAAGAACTGCCGCAGCAGGTCGCGGGTAAGCGGAGAATGGATATCCAGATCAATCTGCTCGGAAGGGTCGGTTTTGCCAAAAGTGGTCCAGACCTTCTCTTCCCCCCCTCCAGAAGTTGTGAAGGTAGAGTACGGCAGCGGCCGCCGCAGGAACATCTTCTCGATATCCGCACGCACAGGCTCGCCATGCTCCCAGATTTTGTCCAAGGTAATGAACAGATCCGCATATTTAGAAGCCCGGCCATGCTCCAGGAAGTCCTGGAAATACGGCGATTGCCTGGAGATATGATTGACCATCAGATCCACCAGCACATCGAATTCTGCCCCGATGCTGCGGATATCCTCCCAGCTGCCGAATTCCGGCTCGATCTCCAGATAAGTCAGGGGCGCAAAGCCGCGGTCCCCCGAAGAAGGAAAGGGCGGAAGGATGTGAATCCCCCCGGCAAACAGCCCGGCGAAGGGACCGCGCAGCATCTGATGAAGCTGCTTCAGGTCTCCGCCCAGCGAATCGGGATAGGTAATTAACTGTACTTGATTCTTCAGTGTCATCTTAAGAAGCCTCCTACAGGTTGAATTGTTGCTTAATGACCGCAAGCGCAGGCAGATCGACTACCGCACCCGTGAATTTCAGTTTGTACGCGCTGACAGCAAATCCAAGCTCCAGCGCCTCTGTGAGCGTATACCCTTTGATAATAGCTGTATAGAATCCGGACCAGAAGGCATCTCCTGCTCCCGTCGTATCTTCAATCTGCGTCGCCTTGGTGGCAAACGACATCGTTTCGCTTCCGGTGGAGACGAGTGCCCCGTCCTTGCCCAGCGTCAGAATGACCAGCTTCGCGCCAAGCGCAAGGAATCTGGCGATCTGCTCCTCCGGCGTGCCGGGACCGAACAGACGCTCAGCATCATCCTCGGAAGGCTTGATGATATCCACCTTCGGGATAATGCTTTTGACATAGGCTACCCCGTCCTCCCCCTTCTGCCAGATCGAGGGATGGTAGTTGGGATCGAAGCCGATCAGCACCTTATGCTTCCTTGCCGTCTTGATCACCCGCTCCACTGTCTCACGGGACGGGTTCCTGGAGATCGGCCAGCAGGAGAAGTGGACAATTCTGGAATGAATCAAGGCTTGCTCCAGCGCCTCATTGTACTCCAGCCGGTAATCCGCCGCACGGTAAAAGATCGGAACCGGCGTAGCCTGACTCTTGGTAATCACCACCATACTGGTAGAATCATCGACCTGCTGGATGCCGCTTGTCGCCATTCCGGCGCTCTGCAGCCGGTTCATCAGATAGTTGCCCAGACTATCCCTGCCCACCGCCGAAGCCACATGCGACCGGATGCCCAGCTTCCCCGCATTGATGGCAATATTTGAAGGCGATCCGCCAAAATACCGGGTATATCCATCACATACCGTGTCCTCTCCATATTCATTAGAGATCATATCTACGAGCAGCTCGCCTACTGTTAACACATCGTTCGCCTGATCTTCAAACTGTATTGTCTCTCCGAGTTTAAACACCCGCACTCCCCCTTGGTACTCCAGTATCCTTGTGTCATATCCATTCTATGGTCTCTGTGTACACAATACTTTCAAAAACCCGTCCTCTTTTTACAATTTAAGAGTTCAAGGCTCTTGCCAGGGCATGGATATATCCCTCTCTGGCTCTGCGGCTGACCTCGGCTGCAGGGACAACATGCTCGAAGCCATGATAGCCGCCCGGGTAGAGATGAAATTCCACTTCTACACCGGCCTGTGCCAGCTGGGCCACATAGTCTATCGTCTCATCACGGAACGGGTCGAGCTGTCCGACACAGGTATAGGCGGGCGGAAGTCCCGCCAGCTGTTCCGCACGGCCGGGTGCCGCATACGGGGAGGTGTCTGTGCCCCCGGCAGGACCGCCCAGGTACATCTCCCATGCCACCAGATTGTTAGCCCGGTTCCACACCGCAGGGTGCGTCACCTCATAGCTGGAAGGTGTAGTGTTGCGGTCATCCAGCATCGGATACAGCGGAAGCTGGAAGCAGAGGGCAGGACCGCCCTTGTCTCTCGCCATCAGCGCCAGTGCAGCTGCCAGACCGCCGCCTGCACTTGCTCCGCCGACGGCAATCCGGGTCAAATCAATGCTCAGCCCATTGTTGATATCGGCCAGCCACACAAGCGCTGCATAAGAGTCCTCAATGGCTGCCGGGTACGGATGCTCCGGGGCAAGGCGGTAATCGGGCGACACGACCACACAGTTGGCCGCGAGGACGAAGCTCTCGCATAACGCATCGTCACCGCTCGGCTGGCCCAGAATATAGCCGCCGCCATGAGTCCAGAGCAGGGCAGGCAGCTTATGCTTACTCCGCTTCGCCGGTTCATAGATTCTGATCCGTACCGGCCCGGAACCGGCAATCAGGACCCGCTCCGTAATGCGGACACGGTCCGATCGTTCTGTAAGCAACGGAATCATATTCCGGGCTGCGGCCAGATCCTCTGGCAAATGCAGCGGCGGCAATCCGGCAATCCCCTCTCTTAATTCCGGGGCCACGCGGTGAATGAAATCCATCTATATTCCCTCCATATCGTTCGAATGTGAATGAATCCTGCGTACTTTAAGTGGTCCCCTTCTCCGATAACCGGACGGGAAGAATCGTCTCCAGCGGGACCGGCTCGCCGGCAATCTGCTGAAGCAGATATTGAACGGCCAGCTCGCCCATTTTCTTGATCGGCTGGACGATGGTCGTCAGATCCTCCGCATCCAGGGCGGCAATTCCGTCATATCCAATGACTTTGACTTGGCCGGGCACGGCTCTGCCCAGCCTTCTGCACTGCTTCAGCACCTGTAGCGCCAGCATATCGCTGCTCGCGAATACGCCGTCCAGCTCAGGACGTTCCTCAAAAAGACTACTGACCAGCTTCTCGTAATCCTTATACTTGAATCCGTTCAGATCGGTTTGCCGGACGGTATATTCAACATCTTGCCCCCTGACCTGCTCCAGGAAGGCGTCATGCCTTTGCTTGGCCAGCAGATTCAGGCGCAGATTCCCGCTGAGATAGGCGATGCTCCGGCATTTTTTACGCAGCAGCAGCCGGGTGGCCAGCACTCCCCCCTGATAGTTATCCGAGGCAATGAACGGAATCGACTTCGAGATCTGCCGGTCCAGCGACACCAGCGGCAGGTTGATCGACTTGTAATCGTTCACGCTCATCGTATGGCTGCCCATGATGATCCCGTCAACCCGGCTGGCCCGCAGCAGATCGATGTACTCTTTCTCTTTTTTCTTATGATGCAGGGAATTGCACAACATAAGCTTATAGCCTTGTTCATAGGCATAGGCCTCAATATGCTTGGTTACCTCTCCGAAGAACGGATGGGAGATATCCGGCAGAATCAGGCCGATAATATTGGACTTCTTGCGCAGTAAGGAGCGTGCCACCTCACTCGGATGGTAATTCAGCTCCTCCATGGCATCGTTCACCTTCTGCTTCAGACTCTCACTGAGGTATCCCCGGTTATTAAGCACACGGGAGACGGTAGTGACGGAGACGCCGACCTTCTCGGCAACATCTTTGATGGTTACAGCCATCCGTACCTCCTGACCCGGGTCAGCCTACTTCCTCTGTTCAGCGGAACAGGGCATGGCTCTGTGTTAACCGGTTAATATAATAGGGCAGCAGCAGCTTTAAAACTATAAGCATGAACCTCGGGCTAATATTAAGCTGATAGGCTACCTGTTGCCGACTTCTACTCTTGGATTCATGTAGGTAATTGTATTTCCTGCAATAGAAAATGCATAGCTAGCCATAATATGAGATTCTATTGCATTTCATACAGTGGAATGTTGTGTTTAGGGTGGAAAATGGCCTCTTTTCAACATTCAATTGTACGGAAGAGTCAATTTCATAATTCGATTTGTTAAATAGCAAGACTGGGCCAAAATCTAAGGTCACATTTTTAAAAAGATTAGGCGATTTGCTGAGAGTTTCTCAACT
>NZ_JBHUKY010000010.1:0-106904 GCF_042684125.1 Paenibacillus rhizoplanae
AGCGAATGCATGGCACGCTGGGGTATCTTTCCCCCGCCCGATTCGCTAAGCAGTTTACGACGGCATCCGTTGCGTGAGTATCTACTTTCTTGACAGAGGTCCACAGCGGCCCTTATTTCGTGAAAAAGACCGATTAACTCCCCGTTGCGGACTGAGAGGACTTTAAAGGGCTGTGTGGAGCGCAAAATGAGGCGGAATGGGTTAATTAAGCGACTCTCAGTCCGCTTGGCCTTCGGCATGGTCCCATTTGCCGAAATAGCGGATCTGTAGTCCGCATGGCCCGCTATCCATCACCTTCTACCGCATCCGTACCCTAATTCCGCTACATCCAACTCGTTCTGCCGCACTCATGCCTATATCCCATATCTTCCTCAGTCTCATCCCGCCGAAGGGCGGTGGACCGCTGGCAAGGCTGAATGTGCGGCTGCCATCTGTTCGCGTATTCCTCTAAGCCGCGCCTTCAGCTCGGGGATGCTGCACTCCAGGATCTGGCTGATGTCGGGCAGGGGGAGCTGGATGCCGTACCATAAGGCACTGGTAACGTGATCATCCCAGTTAAGCAGCCCAGAAGCGCAGCGGCTACGGTCCCGGGCGAGCACGGCACATTGGCGGATGCACTCTCTGTAGGCAGAAGCAGCAGCGCCGTCTCCTGAGAGGCTGTCCTTCAGCCACAGTGGATGGAGTGCCGCGAAGGTGGCGGTGGTTGCTTGCTCGGCGCGGGCCCCCTTTTCGAGCAGCAGGCAGCTAAGCGCATAGACGGGGCCGCTAGATTGCTGGATGAAGTGGTTGAATCCGGCAGCGCTTGCTGCCTTGGGCGATAAGGGGTCAGGCATGTGGTCACGTTCCTTCCTGAATCTGTACTTTAGTGTTCATTCCAGCGCGCAAAAAACCGCAGGACAGAGGAGGACCTCTGCCTGCGGTTTTGGGTATAAGGCGTTAGACGCCTAGCGCAAAATCGTGGCGGATCTGGCTCTCTCTTAGCGCTTACGGGGTTAGCTGTCGGATTCGGACGGTGAGAGTCGCCCTACCTGCCGGAGACTTGCGCGTGGCATTCTCCTTCGGATTCACCCCAAGTCGGCCTGACGGCCGGATGGTTCCCCCGTTTTCCACATGACGGAAATTCAGCGTGCAATGCATATGCTCATTTTCATGATTGCGTTCATTTGCTTTCAACACGAATCATACTCTGTTCAGAGGGGGTTTGTAAAAATGGAAAAGAGTGCTATTCGACTTGTTTTCAGCAAATGGCTGAATGGCTGTGCATAGTGAAGCCAAAACTCATATATATAGCAGATTATCTGCCATTTATCTCGCTCAAGCGCTGTTTTTTATTTTTGGCAGACGGCAGTGGGGAGGAAGGGTCCCCATCTATCGTCGCCGCCTACCTCTATGAATCGCAATAAAAAAGGCGCTGCTCCTGTTGAGAAGACAGCACCTTTACATATATTACAGAACAGCAGCATCCATAAGCTCCTGAAGCTCAGGAAGATTGAAGCCCTTGACCGCCCGGTCCCCGGATACGGTGACTGGAATGCCCATGAAGCCCAGCTTTTCCACTTCTTCCTGGTAGACGGAGCTTGTCATCACATCCCGGACCTCGAAGGGAATGCCCTTGCTCTCAAGCAACTGCTTGACCTGATTGCATTCGCTGCAGCCGGAGGTTGAATAGACAATTACGTTCGCGCTCATTGTTCCACTGCTTCCTTTATCGCTTTTTGGGTAATCTTCCAGTGTGAGGTGTTCCAGCGGACTTCGCTGTCCTCCAGCAGGAAAATCTGCGGGGATTCATGCTTGATCCCTAAATCCTCAGCAATCTGGTTGGAGACAGGACGGTCTTCGATCACATGGACCACGGCTGCAGGAGTATCTGAATGCTGTGCATAGGCCTGGAATTCCTCGTTGGCCTTGGCGCTGATCGGACAGGTGGTGCTGTGCTTGAAGAGCAGTTTTTTGCCAGGCTGCCCGATATATTGCTCTAGTTCTTCCTTAGTGTGAATTTGTTGAATAGACATCAGAGGATCACCTTCCTGGGTAAGAGTTAATGAAACCTGTTGTCAACAATTGTGTTGTTAACAACTATTATTCATGATTGTAGCATAGTTCAAAATTAAAGCAAAAGAAAGTTCACCATAGCCTGCCCCTCCCTTGCGGGATGTTGTTAACGGCCGGTGGCCGTGCTAATGTGAGAGGGATGAACCAAGGCTCGGTGCATATTGATGCAGATATGAGGGGGGAGCTCATGAAAAGGGTTGCGTGTGTCACCGGGGCTGATCGTGGACTCGGATTGTACCTTGTTCGCTCTCTTTTGGAGAGTAAGTACATGGTGTTTGCCGGACAGTATTCGCCGGATCAGGCGGCACTGGAAGCTTTGAAAGCGCAATACCCGGATAGCCTGAGGCTGGTCCCTCTCGATATCGGCAGTGCAGGGAGTGTGAAGGAAGCCGCGCGGAGTATTGCCGGAAGTACAGGGCACCTTGATATGATTATCAATAACGCCGGGATTATCCACCGGTCGGATGATGCAACGGTGCTCGTGGATATGGATGATGAAGCGATGGCGCATATTTATAACGTGAACACGCTGGGGGCGCTGAGGGTAAGCAACGCATTGATGGGTTTACTGCTGCAAGGCCGGCAGCGTCTGGTGGTTAATATCTCGTCGGAGGCTGGCAGCATTGGGCGGAACAAGCGGATTAATATGTATGGCTATTGTATGTCGAAGGCCGCGCTTAATATGCAGTCCTCGCTGCTGCACAATCATCTGCGTACGATGGGCGGACAGGTGATGGTGTTCCATCCCGGCTGGCTGCAGACCTATATGAACGGGGAGAAGGATGCGAAGGCGCCTGTAACTCCTGAAGAATCGGCAGGCAAGATTATGACGATCGTTCATAACCATAAGATGTATCTGGCTGAAGAACCGGCTTATATCGATCTGGACGGCAATCTCTGGCCCTGGTGACACGAATATTCAGGACAGGCTAAATTGGCTAACTTGGCAAAAGAGAGGTGTGCATATCATGTCTTCCTATAAAGCATTGGCGTTCGGCAGCTATACCGAAGTGAAGTATCATCCCTTCCAGGGGGTAGACCGTGAGCTGGAGCAGCTCCTTGAACCGGAGTTCCAGGTGGTCTCTACGGAGGATTACGGACGGATGAACAAGGCAGAGCTGGCAGAATGCAGGCTGGTGGTCTCCTATACGGAATTCTCCGAAGATAAGTTACCCGCTGAGCAGAGCGGGGCCTTACTCGCTTATGTGGCTGGCGGCGGGGGGCTGCTTGTCGTGCACAACGGCATTTCCCTACAGCGTAATCAGGAGCTTGGGGCGATGCTTGGTGCCCGGTTCACCCACCATCCGGCGTTCACGGCGCTAGAGATGAAAGTGACTGCGCCGGAGCACCCGATTATGGAGGGGATCTCTGATTTTGTGATAGAGGATGAGCCTTACTATTTCGAGCAGCATCCCCACTTCGAGACAACGGTGCTGGCCGAATATCCTCATGACGGAGCGATGAGACCGGCGGCATGGTGCCATACCTTCGGCGAAGGCCGGGTGGTCTATCTGATGCCTGGGCACCATCTGCCATCCTTTTCCTCAGAGCCGCTGCGCCGGATGATCCGCAGAGGCGGATTATGGGCTGCCGGAATGCTATAGCATGTGACGCTAATGATAAAAGGCAGGATACCGCTTGGATAACATGCGGTGTCCTGCCTTTGTGTATAGGATGGGATGATCAGCTATGATGCCCTATTTTGGGGGCTCAGTATCAGCAACAGGGACGACCTCGTTCTGATGGAGAGCTTCCAGTACCTCTGCCCGCAGCGTATCGGTGAAGGCGGCCCAGACTTTTTTGCCGACATCCAGCTTTTCGCGTCCAATCGATTGCAGCGTCTCCAGCCATACCCGCTTGTCATTAATGAGTCCGAGCTGGTCCTGAATGTCCTTATAGAAGGCTTCATGGGCGTGGAATTTCTGATCCAGCGCAAAAGCAGCCGCATTCGCCGTATACCGCAGTTCCTTGGCGGCAATCCGCAGCTCATGAAGAGCTTCGAAGGCTTCCTGCGTTTCGGCTGCCGGACCCTTGAATAGGGTTTTGCAGGCTTTTTTCTTCTGTTCAAAGGCGACTTCAAGCTCGCGCATGGCGACATTGGCGTCTTTTTTGGCAGCTAGGGGCTCAAGCCCGGTCTCGATAAAAGGTGTCCACAGCGCTTCGAGTGCTTGGCCGGACAGCTTGGGCAGTGCCTTCTTTAGCTTCTTACGGGACGCCTTGCGTGTGTCCTTCTGGTGTCCGATGACCGCCTTCAGCAGCTTGGCAGTCTTCTTATCGCCCGCCGCCTTCGCCGCCTTGCGCCGGGCCTCAAAGGACCCGATCAGCACATCTGCATCACGGACCCTGCCGAGCTTCTTCTGGGCCTGCTTGAAGCTGTCATACAAGTCTGCCGTTGCAGTATGGCCCGGATCAAGAATGGACAACAGGGTCAGCAGCTTGCGGCTATTGACTCTGGCCTGATGAATATCCTCATCGTTGAACCCTTTGCGTGCATCCTTGCTGTAGTCCTGAAAATTAATGTACAGCTTGTTCATGGCCTGTTCCCATTGCCTGGATTTACTTAGTTGCCTGTGCATTGCCTGTGGTTCGGTTGTCATGCAGCATCACTCCTAGAGGTTGTGTATAGCATGAGCTTATGCGCGAATCTTATGGCTGGTATATTCTTCTGTACTACATTAAGGATAACGGGTTCGCTCCGCCATTTCAAATCCGTAAGGGGATACACTGCTGGTTGTACGGTGCGGGGAGAGATCGGTTACAATGTGAATAGTTAACGGAGTTAAGATTAGCGCAGGTCTTAATAGATAGAAAGGGGAATCAGCATGCGGAGTGAACCTTATGATGTATTGGAGAACGGGGCGGCAGGAAGGCTGCCGGAGCAGATGGTCCTCTTCACGCATACCGGCGGTGAATCAGGGGATGAGGCATCTGCTGAGGATATGCTGATTCCGTTTGCTTTTGAAGAGGTGCTGTGCCGTGATGTCGGGGCCGGGAGGGTCCCGCCGGTGCTGCATCTCTGGAGCCACCCCGGCGGAGTCGCGCTGGGGCTGCGGGACAGTAAGCTGCCCCGCGCAGCAGAGGCGATGCAGGCGCTGGAGCAGCAGGGCATCCGTACGGCGGTCCGCCATTCGGGCGGCGCTGCGGTGCCGCTGGATGCGGGAGTGATCAACGTGTCCCTGCTGCTGCCGAAGCCTGCGGGCAAGCTGGACTTCCACGATGATTTCCGGCTGCTGGCTTCGGTGATTACCGAAGCGGTAGCTGCGGGCCATCCGCAGGCAGCGGCGCAAATCCGGGCAGAAGAAGTCACCGGGTCGTATTGCCCCGGTGACTTCGACCTGGCGATCGGCGGCCGCAAGTTCTGCGGCATCGCCCAGCGCAGACAGAGCAGCGCGTACTTCGTCCACGCGTTCGTGATTGTGTCAGGCTCGGGGCTCGCGAGGGGAGAGCGTATCCGCCGCTTCTATCAGGATGCAGCGGACGGCGATGCCTCCCTGGATTATCCGCGTGTGCGGCCGGAGACCATCGCCGCACTCGCGGAGCTGGGCGGCCCGTCTTCGGCGGCCGAGTTCACCGCGGGTATCCGGCAGGCGCTTGCCGGCCGGGGAACCTGCCTGCTGCCGGCGGAGCTGCTGCAGCAGGAGAACGGCTACAGCCTGCGGTACAGCGACCCGCAGGTGCTGGAAGCAGCGCTTATGCTGCGCGAGAGGTACGCCCGCTGAAGCGGGCTGCGGCTACTGGCGGCAGGCTGGAGTATGCGCGTCCGAATGCATGCGGAAAACAGGATACATTGTGCGCGTCCGAATGTATGCGAAAAACAACATACAATGTGCAGGTCCGGGTGTGCGCGGGCCAGAGACAGTCCAAGAGGATGAACGCGGGGGCAAGAGATGCAGCCCCCCGCGATCATCCTCTACATTCCAATCGTCCCCAACTACATATACAACTCCGGACGCCGGTCCGCGAAGACCGGGATCTGTCCCCGTACCTCCCGGACCCGGGCGAGGTCAAGCTCGCCGCTGAGGATCTCTTCGCTGCCGGAGGCCTCGCTGACAATCTCGCCCCAAGGATCGATGATCATTGAATGTCCAGCGAAGGTATTCGCCGGATCAGCTCCCGCCCGGTTACATGCTACGACGTAGCATTGGTTCTCAATCGCCCTGCTGACCAGCAGCGCCCGCCAGTGAGAGAGGCGGGGAAGAGGCCATTCCGCGCTGATGAACAGGATCTCGGCCCCTGCGGCCATATGGACGCGGACCCATTCCGGGAACCGGATGTCGTAGCAGATCAGCCCGGCGCAGGAGATACCGTCCAGTGTGAATAGTCCCTTGGCCGCGCCGGGCTGGAGGTAGAGATGCTCCTCCATCAGCTTGAACAGATGCAGCTTGCTATACTCCCCGGTGCACGCCCCGCTGCGGTCAAAGACATACATACTGTTCGTTATGCCGCCGCTCTCCTGCCTGACCGCAATGGAGCCAGCGACGATATTCACTCCATTTTCCCGCGCCAGACCTGACATTAAGGCACCGGTGGTCTGTCCGCCAGGGTCGGCGATTTCGCCCAGACGGGTCAGGTCATATCCCGTTGTCCATAGCTCGGGAAGGATAATGCAGTCCGGACTGCCAGCGGCAGCCTCACGAATTTTGCGCTCAGCGGCAGCATAATTCACCTCCGGTTTGCCAAATGCTATATCGAGCTGAATCAGGGCTATTTTCATACAGGCAGCCACCTCCAAAAATTATTAGTTGACGGGTCAATGAATTGGGTGTAAAGTATGTTTTGTCGAAAAGGTTTTGCACAATTTATTTGCGTGAGGGGGTTAATCTTGAGCGAAGTTCAGCCCGATGAACATAAGATCTTCGAACTGCTACAGGCCCTGCACAAAGAAATCGGCCCCAAATTCGAGCGCTGTGCCGGCATGACTCCAACCCGCTTCAGGCTGCTGCAAGAGCTGTACCGGATTTCCGAGATCAGTCAGATTTCCCTGCAAAAGCTTCTGGAAATCGACCCAGCAGCGGTTACCCGCCACTTAAAAGGGCTTGAGGAGAACGGGATGATCGCCCGCCGCAACAATCCAGCCGATAATCGGGTGACTCTCGTCTCCCTGACTAGTCAAGGCCGGGAGCATATTAATGCCTACCGGGAGAATAAGACCCAGTTCATCGGTGATCTGCTGGCCGGATTCAATGAACAGGAGCGAAACGAACTCGCAGAGATGCTTACCCGGCTGCAATATAATATTAATGTACTGTAGCCGGCACCTATAATCAAACCATTTTAAAAGGAGCTAATTATTCATGAACACTACCAAAAACAATGATTACATCAGCATTATTACAGGACGCCGCTCGATCCGCAAATATGATCCATCGGTTAAAATCAGCAAAGAGGAAATGACAGAGATTCTTACAGAAGCTACGCTGGCCCCTTCTTCCGTGAATATGCAGCCTTGGCGTTTTGTGATCATCGAAAGCCCGGAAGCCAAAGCCAAGCTGGCGCCTATTGCCAAGTTCAACCAGCTTCAGGTCGAAACCTCCGCAGCCATGATTGCCGTATTCGGTGATTTGAAGAACTTCGATTATGCTGAAGAAATCTACGGAACTGCAGTAGAACGTGGACTTATGCCTGCCGAAGTCAAAGAAAGACAACTAGCTGCTCTCGGCGCGCACTTCGCCAATCTGCCGGCCGATATTAACAGAGAGACAGTCATGATTGACGGCGGTCTGGTCTCCATGCAACTGATGCTGTCCGCCCGCGCACACGGGTATGACACCAATCCGATCGGCGGATTTGAAAAGGATCAGATCGCTGAAATGTTCGGTATGGACAAAGAGCGCTACATTCCGGTTATGCTGATCTCGATCGGCAAAGCGCTGGATGAAGGCTACGCCTCCGTCCGTCTGCCAATCGACAAGATCGCCCAGTGGAAATAAGCTCAACTTAAACTCAGGAGGAATAAACGAATGTTAATTATCCATGCGCTGCTTCATGTGAATCCTGCACGGGAGGAAGAATTCCTGGCCACAGCGAAGCCGCTGATTGCTGCCACGCACGAAGAAGAAGGGAACCTGTCCTACGAGCTGTATAAGCATGCAGCAGACGGAAGTCTCTATATTATGGTTGAGACCTGGCGTGACCAGGCCGCCGTTGCCGCTCACAACACAAGCCCCCACTTCACCGGCTTCGCCGCCAAAGCGGGAGAGTTCCTGACCGCACCGCTCGATGTTAAGGTGTATAGCGCAGAGGAATTGAGCAAATAATTACGAATTAAGCGGTTCACCCAATACGATCTGGAATCCCGGGATGCTGCGGCAGTCTAATGACTGCTGCGGCATCCTTTTTATTGAAATATAAGAATTTATATGTTTCACATAATAAGTTTTCCTTCTATTTCTCGCTGAAACGGTACCGTCCTTTAAAAGGACGGCATAGCCGTTTCCACTTGCTAAGTGCCATACCGTTTATAAAACGTACAAGCGGGGTATCTTACCTTACTCTCACTTGGATTGTCATTTGCTGGCGAAGCAAGGCGGGGGGAAGGACGAAGGAGATGAAGACAGCATGACTAGTGTACATAACAATCACGGGTTAACCTCAATCCCTGCTGCTGCCGAGCGGGACGGGCAGCTTCAGCAGGATCTCATAGATTACGTGAATTATCATATTTCGGGCGGCTCCCTGGCCTCGCTTACCGAAGGCGCGAAGGAGGCTGAGCCGGCGTTTACCCCTCTTTTGCAAAGTGATACCGCGCGCGCTTACCGGCAGGAGTGCGGGGGCGTCATAACGGATATGCAGCAGCTCGGGCAGCTGCCGGGTATAAGCCAGGAATGGCTTAATCAGCTCGCGGATACAGTTGCGGGACTCGATTCCGGTAAGCTCAGAGCTCTGGCCCCGCAGACCACCCGGCATAACCGGGTAGATCCTTATGTGAACGGGCCGCAGTGCCTGGACATGCTGCTCGGCGAGATCCGCAAGGCTGAACGTTACATTCATCTATCCGTGATGCTGTTCTTCAATGACCATTCGGGGAACCTTATCGCTGCTGAGCTGCTTCATGCGCTTGAGCGCGGCGTCGAGGTTAGAATCATGGTGAATTATACGGTCACTGCGCTCGGATACGGCCAGAATCTGGAGGTGGGGCAATTCTCCACAATTGCCGGGCGTCTGGAGCAGGCGGGTGCGAGGCTGCTGGATACCTTCCACTCCTATTACGGTGCGGAGGAATGGGCTGCGAAGCGTAAGGTGCTGAAGTCACAGGGCGTGCCTGAGAGCATCCTTTTTCTGCAGGATAAGGTTCAGGAGGATGTGGAAGTGACCGGGCTGAATGTGATTGACCACCGCAAATTCATGATTATAGACGGAATAACTTCCGTTATCGGCAGTCTGAATATCGGGGACCAGTATACCTTTGCCACCCCCATTCAGGAAGCCCCGGACCGGCAGGTGGATGGACGTCCGCTCGGTATACCCGCGAAGGAAGAGGAATGGCATGACGGCTGCTTCCGCATTCAGGGGGCTGTGGCCCAGTCGCTGAACGCTGTTTTTCACTCCAGATGGTTGCTGCTCGGGGGAGATCACTTTGACCTTGCGTCACCCTTCTATCGTCCTGCGGTAGACTATGCATTCGGGGAGGAGGAGTGCACGCTCTTCGCGAGCTTTCCCGGCAACCCGGTCAACCTGATTCAGCAATATATTCTGGATGTGATCACCTATGCGGCCGATGAGACCGTTATTGTGAATCCCTATCTGATCGATCAGGCCTTCTGGGACCGGCTGGGAGAAGTGGGGCCGGAGCGCGCCTGCCATCTCGCCATCTGCAATCCGCTGGAGGTTAACGATCATCCGACAAACCGGGCGGCGGTGCGCAGCAACATGTACGTTCCCTTTTGTAATGGCGTATCCTTCTATGATTATAGTGCGACTGAACGCTTCTCCCACTGGAAAATCATCTACGACCACAGAGCGCAGGCGGTATTTCACGGCTCTTATAATATTAATGAACGGAGTGCCTGCCATGATTACGAGCTGGGCCTGCTGGTGAAGGGCAGAAGTCTCGCGGAGAAGGTGAAGCGCATAATTGATTATGACCTCAGTGTCTCCCGCAAAATCACCGACAAACACGAGTTCTTCAAGCATCCATGGCTGCATCCCAGCACGTATCTGAACAAAGCAACGCAGAATTACACCTGATATCCTCTCCGGCGACTGGTCATGTATAATGACGTTATACCAATGAACGAAGATGGAGCTAATGAAGATGAACATACAGATTCTTGGACAAGGTCCCCGGACCGGGGAAATCAGATTCGCGGCAGCGGAATGGGGGGAAGCCAGAGCCATTTGGTGCGGACCGCCTGTTCAGCCGGGAGAGGAATGGGAAGCTGAATGGGAGCTGCCGGCGCTATTCATGAGCTGGGTCGATATTGTGCCGGCTCCCGGCGGTGCCTTTGGCCTGCGCATTGAAGGGGAGACGGTCATCCTGACGGGCGTGCTGGAAAATATAGAGGAGGACGGCACGGGTTATCTGCGGATTGGCCGCGACCTGATCATGTTCGAATGCCTGGGCGAACCGATGGCGCTGGGCGGTTTCGTCGAGCTGAGGACCCGTGAAGCCAGGCTGTATCCGGTGAATCTGTAGGGGCCGCAGAGCCCCGGGCGGACGAATGATTTCCTGCCCCGGCATAGCCACCTTCAAGCAAATGAGCTAATATAATATAGATTGAAACAAGTAACAGCATAAGGAGTAGAAGTCTGATGAACAGCGATATTCAACAATTTAAGACGGAATTCTTCAAGGCGCTGGCTCACCCGATGCGGATTCGGATTCTGGAGCTGCTTAGCGAAGGCGAGAAGAATGTGAACGAGCTGCAGGCGATCCTGGGCTCGGAAGGCTCTGCTGTATCCCAGCAGCTGGCCGTCCTCCGGGCCAAAAATGTGGTCACCAGCGTCAAGGAAGGGACCACTGTCATCTATGCCCTCCGTGATCCTCTGATCAAGGAGCTTCTGGCTGTAGCCAGGCAGATTTTCGACAATCATCTGGTGAGTACCATTTCCCTGCTTGAAGGCATCCGCAGCGAATAACCCCGGCCTCCGGGGGCGGATTACCCCGTTGACAAGAGCAGCGGGCAGGAGTAATGTGGGTATTATATTCAAATAATCAGATATTCAGAGAAAAGAAGGTTATAGGATGACAGGGTGGGGCCGTTTCAAAGGCTATAACATTGCTTCGCTGCGCAAGGATATCATTTCAGGGACAATCGTCGGCGTTATTGCCATCCCGCTCGGGATGGCATTTGCTATTGCTTCCGGTGTGAAGCCGGAGTACGGAATTTATACAACTATTGTGGCCGGCATACTGATTTCCTTATTCGGCGGGACCAAGTTTCAGATTGGCGGGCCTACGGGAGCATTCATTCCTATTTTGTTCGCCATTGCGATGCAGTACGGGTATGAGAATCTGCTGATTGCCGGAATGATGGCCGGGGTGATTCTTGTCGTGATGGGTGTTCTGCGGCTGGGGGTATTGATTAAGTTCATTCCGAAGCCGGTGACCATTGGCTTCACGGCCGGGATTGCCGTTATTATTTTCAGCGGGCAGATTGCGAACTTCCTTGGCCTGAGGGATATGAAGCGGCATGAGAGCTTTATAGACAATATGAAGGAGATCGGGGCGCATCTCTCCACAATCAACCTGTACAGTATTCTGACTGCGGCGGCCTGTCTGGCTGTAGTGGTGCTGGGCATGAGGTTTGCCCCGAAGGTGCCGGGTTCCCTGATCGGACTTCTGTGCGCTACGCTCATCGCCGCCCTGTTCTTCAGCGGTAAGGTGACCACTATCGGTTCTGCTTACGGGGATATCCCGAATACACTCCCGAGCTTTCACTTTCCGCTCATTACCTGGGAGAAGATCAAGCTGCTGATCCGCCCTGCGTTTATCATTGCCATGCTGGGGGCCATTGAGTCGCTGCTCTCCGCAGTAGTAGCGGACGGCATGTCGGGCGACCGCCATGACAGCAACCGTGAGCTGATCGGCCAGGGGGTCGCCAATATCGCCGCGCCGCTCTTCGGCGGGATACCGGCTACCGGCGCGATTGCCAGAACCGCTACCAATATCCGCAGCGGTGCCGCTTCCCCGCTCTCCGGGATCATTCACGGTGTGGTGGTGTTCCTGATTCTGCTGCTGTTCGCTCCGTACGCCTCCAGCATTCCACTGGCAGCGATGGCGCCGATTCTGATGGTTGTAGCCTGGAATATGAGTGAACGCAAGGAATTCCTCCACCTGCTGAAGCTGAAGACTGGGGATTCGCTGGTGCTGGCGATTACCTTCCTGCTGACGGTATTCGCCGATCTGACAGTGGCGGTAGAGGTGGGGCTGATCTTGGCCGTTGTCCTCTTCGTCAAGCGTATGGGCGAGGTGCATAGAATCTCCAAGGTGCTGCCTGACCCGTCTTCCGTCAAGGTCGAGGCCCATATGGTAACAGAGAGCCACGACTGTCCGCAGATCGGAATCTACAATGTGGAGGGACCGCTGTTCTTCGGAGCCGCTTACCGCTTCGACCAAACCATGCCCGAGCTCGGCCCGGATCAGCCTAAGCTCATCCTGCTGCGTATGGGCAAGGTGCCGCTGATGGATACGACAGGCGAGGCCAATCTGGCGGCCCTGGTGAAGGAGCTGCAGGCCGCTGGCGGCAGGCTGATGATCTCAGGCATCCAGAGTCAGCCACTGGAGCTGCTGAAGAAGACAGGACTATACGACCGGATCGGGCCAGCCCAGTTCTATGATCATACCGGCGAAGCGATCAATGATGCGCTGGGAAGCGTGAATCCCAGCCGTTGCCGGGGCTGCGAACATGCGGCCTTCAGAGAATGCAGCGCCCTCTCGGGGCTGGAGGAATCCGCGTCGCGCAGCGCTGCATTCAAGGGGCGTACTCCGGCGGTGGCCCGCAAGCTTAGCGGCGGGGTATAACCCGCGCAATCCGGGGCTAAGAAGGATAACAAATGCTGCCGCTTAGCGGCCAGTCCGCAGGCTCCGCAATTGCAGTTCCCTTTTAACTTCACACCAGCAGTGCTGTCCTTCTTGGGCGGTACTGCTTTTTTATTCTTAAGGAAAGGTGTATGGGGAAAACCGAATACAATGCGCAGCGTGAGGGTACAGCACCAATATTGGACACTCCCGCCCCATATTTGTACAATTACATCATTGGACTATATCAAGGTAAGGAGATTATCCTTCATGAAAGAACTGAATTATACCAAGGTCTTCATCCTTCTGGCTGCTATGACAGCGGCAACACTTGCGGTATACCGCGTGGTTTCGCTGCAGACGGATACGTTCTATGCCTTTCTGCTCTGGAATCTGTTTCTGGCCTGGGTGCCGTTCTTCTTCTCCATGGCCGCGCATGAGCTGGATAAGCGGAAGATCGGGGGGCTGCTGATTTTGCCGCTGGGCGTAGCCTGGCTGCTGTTTTTTCCGAATGCGCCTTATATTATGACCGATCTGATCCATCTGACTGTCCGCAAAAGCAAGTATATCGTCGGCGGAACGATCCAGAACCGGTACTGGTATGATCTGATCACCCTCCTCCTGTTCACCTGGAGCGGCTGGCTGACTGGATTCTTCTCCCTGTACCAGTTCCAGCACGTGATCTACCGGAAAAGCAACATGCTGCTCTCGTGGGCCTTCGTCCTGTTCGCCTGTGTCATGGGCGGCTACGGCGTCCTGCTCGGCAGAGTCTACCGGCTGAACAGCTGGGATGTGCTGACGGACCGCCATCAGCTCTACCGGCTGGTCATGGACAGTCTGAACCGGCAGTCTGTGTTCTTCAGCCTGTTCGTCGCGTTTGTACTGCTGGTGATCTATGCCACGATGTACTGCCTGCTGAACGGGCTGGCGGACGGGAGCCGCAGGAGTTATTCCAAGAGCGGAGGAAGATAGGTTAAGCGTCCTCCTCATCGCCGAGTTCAGGCTCCATCTCGATCTCCATATCCAGCTCCATGTCCAGCTCCAGCTCAAGAACAGGAACATACTGGTAGCGCTCCAGGTCAACCACACCCCGTTCATCGAAGATAACGCCCTCTCCGGTTAAATATAGCTGCTGTAGGGAGGCGGATTCGTCTTCTGTGAGCGAGATCATTCCTTTGGCGTTGATGACCCTGTGCCACGGCAGCTTGTACTTCCTGCTCATGGAGTGCAGGATGCGCACGACCTGCCGGGCCGCCCGGGGACTTCCAGCCACCCGGGCAATTCCGCCGTAGGTCATGACGGAGCCTTCCGGGATCGATTGAATGATGAGGATAACTTTTCGCGTGAATGGTGTCATCTTACGGGCTCCTTACTGTTCGTTCTCTGTCAATAACAATACTGTACTAACCATAACATAAAGCGGCTGCTGCAAGCAGCTTGTGCCGGAGGAAGCAGCGGCTGGCGAATATCATATGAAGCTTGGCGTAAGTCAGCCCCTCTTTTGCAGAGCGGGCTAATTTGTTGTGCCGTTCAAGGGCCGGACGGCTTCGGCTCAAATATAAGAATGTATATGTTTTACGCTATACATTATCCTTCTATTTCTCGCCGAAACGGTACCGTCCTTTAAAAGGACGGCAAAGCCGTTTCCACTTGTTCCATGCAGCAAATTCTGGCGAATAAGAGTTAGAGAGACGGGGGATAATCAGAGCAATAGATCTCTGACAGGAGTGATAGCGGTGAAGAACAAGCATTCTGCACTGAACAGTGAAGCTGCCGGTACCCTGTCTGCCCATCCTCCGCTAAGCCCTTCGCTGGAGGAGACGGTGGGGCGGCTGCGGAAGATTTTCAATAACGACGGGACACTGAGAGTAAGGATCATGGAGAACAGCCAAGGCGCTCCCGTCCGCTGCGGATTAATCTATGTCGATGGAATGGTGGACCGGAATCTGATTCAGACGGGGATCATCAAGCCGATATTGGCTTACCAGCCCGCAGAGGAAGAGCACCGGGACCCTAAGGTTCTGATGGAGAGAATCCGGTTGACTGTCATTGATACCCCAGATGTCATGGTCTCCGAGGAGTTGGATGGACTGATCGGGGCGGTCGTCAGCGGGAAGGCAGTGCTGCTGCTGGAAGGTTATGCCGGAGGGCTTATCATCAATGTTCAGGGATGGGACTCCAGGGCGATAGAAGAGCCTACTACGGAAAAAGCAGTGCGCGGCCCCCGTGAGGGCTTCACCGAATCGCTGCTTGTGAATCTGACCCTGATCCGCCGAAGGGTGCGCGACCCGGATCTGAAAATTGAATTCACCGAAATCGGAACACGCAGCAAGACGCAGACCTGTATCTGCTATATGGGGAGTCTGGCCTCTCCCGATATTATTAAGGAGCTGTATGACAGGCTGGAGAAGGTGGAGCTTGATCTGATTCTGGACACGGGTTATCTGGCCGAGCTGATCCGTGACGAGCCCTACTCTCCGTTTGAAACCGTTGGAAGTACCGAACGGCCGGACACACTTGTGAGCAAAATCATGGAGGGGCGGGTTGCGCTTCTCATCGAAGGCACCCCTTTTGCGCTGACAGTTCCTTATGTATTCGTTGAGAACTTCCAGGCCAGTGAGGATTATTATATCAACTATTATTTTGCATCGTTTAACCGTGTGCTTAGAGTGTTGGGCGCCTTCATGTCGATCAGTATCCCGGCCGGTTATATTGCCCTTGTAACCTATGCCCAGGAGATGGTCCCCACTCTGCTGCTGCTTAGTATTGCGACTGCCAGGCAATCGGTACCTTTTCCAACCATTGTTGAAGCGCTGCTTATGCTGACCATCTTCGAGGTGCTGCGGGAAGCGGGGGCACGGATACCGACATCGATTGGCCAGGCAGTAAGCATTGTCGGGGCGCTGGTGCTGGGCCAGGCTGCCGTGGATGCGCGGATTGTCAGTGCGCCGATGGTTATCGTGGTGGGATTGACAGGGATAACGACCCTGCTGAATCCACGGCTGACCGGGCCGCTGATCATCGCCAGACTGGCGCTGCTGGGTACCACCTTCTTCCTGGGCCTCTACGGGTATTTCTTCGGTCTGCTCGGTCTGGTCATTCATCTGATGAGCCTACGCTCCTTCGGCGTCTCTTATATGCTTGGGGTAGGCTCGATCCGGCCGCAGGATATTAAGGACACCGCTGTCCGTGCGCCCTGGTGGGATATGAATTTGCGTCCGGCGGTGATTGGAATGCGAAACCGGAGACGGAAGCCGTCCAAGAGACCGGCCAAGCGGTCATGAGGTCCCTGCGAAGAGGAATCGCCTCTCTTAGCTCACTACTGCTGCTGCTGCTGCTGCTGAGCCTGGGACTCACCGGCTGCTGGAATTATGCCGAGGTGGATGATATGGCGATTGTAGCCGGAGTGGCCATTGATAAGAATGAGGATGGGAAGCTGCTGCTTACAGCAGAGATTGTGGATACAGGAGGGTCGGCAGACAAGGCTCAGGCGGGCTACAAGATGGTCAGCCTCAGCGGAAATACGATGTTTGAAATCGTCCGCAATCTGATCTCTATAACGGGCAAGAAGCTGTTCTGGAGCCATGCCAAGGCGATTATTTTCAGTGAGGAGGCAGCCAAGGAGGGCCTGATCCAAGTCATTGACTGGTACAGCCGGGATACGGAGACACGTTCAGATGTGTTCATCTTTGTGTCAGGAGAGAAGACGGCCCGCGAGGTTCTTAATCTGAACAGTACCACGGAAGCCATCCTGTCCTTTGAATTGGCCCAGATGATGCGTGATGAGAAGTATACGAACATCGCCCCGGCTGTGGAGATATGGGATTACATCGATAAGCTGGAGACTTCAGGGATCAATGCGACCGCACCAGTCATTCATATTCATCAAAAAAACGGTGAGCAGATCGTAAGGGTGTCAGGTACCGCCGTATTCGTGAAGGACCGGATGGTGGGTAAACTGAGCGGCGATGAGACGAAGACGATGCTAATGGTCAAAAATGTACTGCAGGGAGGGGTGCTGGCTGTGGATGATAAGCGGGGGAATCCGGCGTATTCCCTGGAGATTGTCTCCAGTCAAACCAAGCTGAAGCACAAAATGGTGGATGGCAAGCTCCAGATGCAGATCCGTACTGTAACCAAGACAGGGCTGGATGAGGTTATGACACCGGATGGATTCTTTAAAGATGAGACTGTTCAGGATATTGAGCACAGGGCCGCTGAGCGGCTGCAGGCAGATATTCTTACGTTAGTTCACAAGATGCAGCAGCAATACGATGCTGATATTTTTGGCTTTGGCGAGAGCCTGTACGAGAATCAGCCCAAGCTCTGGGCGGAGGTGAAGGATCATTGGCCTGAGGTCTTTGCCGATCTTGAAGTGAACGTCCAGTCTAAGGTGACGATACAGAGCAGTGCCAAGACTTCACGGGCCATCCGGCTGGGGGATTAAATTATGGTCATTTACGTGGTATTAATCTACGCCTTGATCGCTGTAATTGATCCATATGGGCTGCGGAAGAAGGGAATGAAGCGGGATTTCCTGGTCTGCTCTGTCCTGTACCTAATTTCCTTCGCGCTGGCCTTCGCACTCTCGATGCGCTGGGAGATTCCCAGTCCGTCCCCGCTGTTTGTGGATTGGGTGAAAAGGCTATATTAAAGCGCGCCGCTGAAGGAGGAGGAGAGTGTGAGCAAAGAGATTATTCCGGCTGGCCAGTCCATCAGCATCGCTATATTATTTGTCACCGGCGCTTCCCTGTTCCTGGGAACCTCCTCACAGTCCGGTAACAGCAGCTGGATTGCCCAACTGCTGGCGATTCTGCTGGCGCTTCCCCTTATGCTGATCTATGCAAGACTCCATGTTCTGTTTCCAGGCAAGGATCTGTATGACATGCTGATTGAAGTGTTCGGCTCCGTCCTGGGACGGATGCTCTCTTGTCTGTATATCTGGTATGCTTTACATCTGGGAGCGCTGGTGCTGCGCAATTTCGGGGAGTTCAGCAAGACCGTGGCTTTAACCGCAACTCCGATGTTCGCACCCATGCTTATGATTGGACTGCTCTGTATCTGGGTGGTCCACGCCGGCATCGAGGTGCTTGGAAGAAGCGCCAAATTCCTGCTGCTGTTCTCGCTGATTGTAATTGTGATTTTACAACTACTCTCCGTACCCAAGTTTGAATACCATCATCTGAAGCCGCTACTCCATACCAGAGTAGGCCTTATTCTTGCAGATACAGCCGGCTCGTTCACCTTCCCTTTTGCCGAGATTGTAGTCTTCCTTGGCGCGTTCAGCGCCATTCCGGCCAAGGGCTCTGCCAAGCGGGTGCTGGTCAGCAGCACACTGATTGCAGGGAGTATCATTATTATGATTACGCTGCGCAACCTGCTGATTCTTGGCCCTGATATTCTGTCCGGTCTGTACTTCCCCTCTTACGTGGCGGTCAGCCGGATTAATATCGGCGATTTCGTTACCCGGATCGAGGGCTCGGCGGCCATTGTATTTGTTACGGCGCTCTTCGTCAAGGTCAGTCTGTGCCTGTATGTAACCTGCAACGGGGTAGCGAAGGTATTCAAGCTGAGGAGCTACCGGTCTGTAGTGCTGCAGATGGGGCTGATTATGATCTATCTGTCGGATTTCATCTATTCCAATATTATGGAAATGGAGTATTTCGCGTATCACATCTATAAGGTGTATGCCCTTCCTTTCCAGGTGGTTATCCCTGTACTGCTGTGGCTTACAGCCGAGCTTATCGCCCGCAAAAGGAGCAGCAGGCAGGAGGTTCCTCCAGAGCAGCAGCCGGAAGGTTCATAAGCGTAGAAGTGTCATCTCCTCAGCCCCGCCCTGCGGGGCTGCCTTGTTTTCAACCTATGCTGAAGTTAGCTATAATGAGAGGTAAGAGAGCATCTCATAGAACAGGTAGGAAAGGCGTGGATTAAAGATGAGCGTATCCAGCATTGTAATGTCCTCACATTGGGGCAGAGAGGTCAGACATAAGCTTATCGCCCAAGGCTCCAAGGTACTGGCTGTGGTGTTTCCGGGACAGAATTATTCCGCCGAGCGGCCGCTGCTGGATTATGCGGGCAAGCTGGCCCGGGAATACGGCTGTGACCTGCTGCTATTAGAATACGGCTACCAGGCTGCAAGAGTATCCTTCAAGCGCGAAGAGATTGATATTGTTGCCGAGGAATGCAAAATTGCCCTTGCTTCGCTTCCCGACTATGAACAGCTCCTGTTCATCAGCAAGAGTATGGGGACGATTATTGCCGGTAAGGTGGCGTCGGAGCCGGGAATGGGTGAGAAGGTATCGCATCTGTTCCTTACCCCTGTTCCCGAGAGTCTGCCGTTCATCCGGCAGAGCCGGGGCAGTGTGATTTACGGCGGGAGTGACCCGATGTTCACCGGGCAGTATCCTGCCGAGCTTAGCAACATGAAGCAGGTAAGGGTATATAGGATTGACGATGCCAACCACGCTCTGGAAGTGGATAGCGTCAACGAATCGCTGGCAGTGCTGCTGGTTATTATTAATTTCTATCATGAATTTTTCCGCGATTCACTATAAAGGGAGATGAGAGCATTTACTCGCGGATCAGTCTGGATTAGCCGGGAGGGCATTGATATGCAGGGGAAGGTAATCGGTCAAGGCAGAACGGCGGAAGTGCTGGAGTACGGGGAAGGAAAGATTCTTAAGCTGTACCGCGATGACGTTCCGGAAGAGTATGTGGACTTAGAATTCCGCTTCAGTAAATGGGTCTATGAACAAGGTGTTGCTACTCCGCAGCCCCATGAGCGGGTAGTGGTAGAGGGCAGACCGGGAATTGTGTATCAGCAGATCGCCGGTCCTACCTTGCTGCAGCAGATGAACCGAAAGCCGTGGCTGAACTTCAGCGGCTTCAAGCAGATGGCCGGCCTGCACTACAGTCTTCACCAGCTTGAGGGTATGGGCGAAGCTGGAGCGCAGAAGAAGCAGCTGGAACATCAGATCATAGCTGCACCCATGCTTGCGACAGAGGAGAAAACACAGATTCTGTCCCGGCTTGCAGAGCTGCCGGACGGGGAGAAGCTATGCCATGGCGATTTCCACCCGGACAATATCCTGATGGACGATAAGCTGTGGGTCATTGACTGGATGACCGGCGTCCGCGGCAATCCTGCAGCGGATGTTGCACGGTCGGTAATCATGTTCAGTATCGGGGCCTTGCCTGAGCGGGCTTCTATGTTCACTAAGGGGTTCCTGGGATTTGCCAGGAAGCGGCTGACCGCGCAATATGTCCGCAGGTATCTGAAGCTGTCAGGCATGACGCTAGCTGATATTAACCCTTGGATACTGCCGGTAGCGGCGGCACGGCTGGTAGAAGGCCTTCCGGTTCCCGAGAAGGAACTGCTGGTCCGCGAGATCCGCAGACATCTGAGAGCATAGAGCTGAGGGCAACAGACTGTATAGAGGAGGCGGAAGTGCAGATGAATACATACATTGCCTTGCTGCGCGGCATTAATGTCGGCGGCAATAAAATCATTAAGATGCAAGCACTTACGGCGATGTTCGAAGCGCTTAAGTACGGGAAGGTGCGGACCTATATTCAGAGCGGCAACGTTGTGTTCGAGAGTGAAGAGACCTCCGCTTCTCTGCTCGCCGGGACGATCAGCCAGCGGATTCAGGAGACCTTCGGCTTTGAGGTGCCGGTGATGATCCGTTCTCTGGAGGAGCTGGAGGCGGTCATTGCCGGCAATCCGTTCCCGCAGAGTGAACAGGAAGCCTACAAGCGTCTGTATGTCTCGTTCCTGGCAGCGGAGCCAGCCGCTGAGGCGCTGGAGAAGCTCCGCCCCTATGAGGATGGAGCCGATAAGGTGCGGGTGATCGGCAGGGAGCTGTATGCCTTCTATGAAGTGAGTGTAAGCAAGTCGCCGCTGTTCAAGGTGCCGTTCGACAAGCTGCTGGGAACGGCACTTACCGCGCGCAACTGGAACACCCTGAACAAGGTAGCAGCGCTGGCCCGTAAGCCGTAAAGGAAGTAGCAACTCTAATAAATACCCCACTTGGATGCATCTCCGAGTGGGGTATTTGTCTAAATATAAGAATTTATATGTTTCACACGATAACTTATTCTTCTATTTCTCGCTGAAACGGTACCGTCCTTTCAAAGGACGGCAAAGCCGTTTCCACTTGTGTCCTGTGCTTCCGGCACGTTCAGCAAACATTCAGCGGGCATTCATTGCCGGTTAAGGTACGGATGCCATAATACACCTAAGAAATGAACGAATCGGAGTGGATCAAACGATGAAATTACTGAAGAGGCCGGGTACCGATGTTGTCCTGCTAATGATTATGCTGCTGGCAGCCGTCCTGTACGGATACGGAATCTGGAATGACCAATATGCTAATACGTACTATACAACCGCCGTGGGCAGCATGCTGCAGAGCTTCCATAACTTCTTCTTCGCTTCCCTGGATTCAGCAGGGTCTGTAACAGTGGATAAGCCGCCGGTCACCTTCTGGCTGCAGACCTTAAGTGCGCTGGTCTTCGGACTGCATGGCTGGAGTGTCATTCTGCCGCAGGTGCTCAGCGGTGTAGGCTCGGTACTCTTAGTCTATCTGCTGGTGAAGCCAACCTTCGGACGGGCGGCGGCAAGGCTTGCAGCGCTCGTTATGGCCGCTACTCCAGTAGCAGCGGCGGTAAGCCGCACGAACAATATTGATACGCTGCTGGTGTTCACACTGCTGTTGGCGGCTTGGTTTCTCTTCCGGGGCACCCAGACCCACCGGCTTGGCAGCCTGCTGGCTGCCTTCGGGCTCATCGGTGTCGCCTTCAATGAGAAGATGCTGCAGGCTTATATGGTACTTCCGGCCTTTTATCTATTCTATCTCCTGGCAGCAAAGATGAACTGGAAAAAGAAAACCGGCACCCTTGCAGCCTGCACTGCCGTACTCCTGGCAGTCTCTCTATCCTGGGCGGTAATTGTAGATTCCATTCCGGCGGATAAGCGGCCTTACATCGGTAGCAGTGGCACCAACTCTGTGCTGGGTTTGGCTTTTGGCTATAACGGTGTGTCCCGTCTGACCGGTGACCGCAGCACTGGGGGAGCCGGAAGCGGCGGCTTCGGCGGTGGCGGCATGCCCGGAATGAACGGGGAAATGCCGGACTATAGCGGTGAATTCCCGGCCATGGATGGAGCTGGCGGGCAAGGGGGCGCAGACGGGCAAGGGGCGACGAACGGCCGAGATTCCGCCGCCGGGGACAATCAGAGCCGTGACAGCGGCGGGACTGCTCCAGGCCAGGACGGACGCGGTGGCGGAATGGTGCCGGGCGGTCAGGACGGCGGACGGCGCGGAGAAGGAGCGGAAGGCGGATTCGGCGGGTTCGGCGGCCCGAACGGACGCGGAGGAATGAACGGCGGCGGCATGTTCAACACAGGCACTGCCGGTCCGCTGCGGCTGTTCCAGCAGGAGCTGTCCGGCCAGGCGAGCTGGCTGCTGCCGTTCGTGCTGTTTGGCAGCATCGGGATCTTGGCCAGCCTGCGCCGCAGGAGCTTCACCCGGCAGCATAAGGAAGCCATCTTCTGGCTGGCCTGGCTGGTTCCGGTCATGGGATTCTTCAGCATCGCCGGCTTCTTCCACCAGTATTACCTGATCATGATGGCTCCGCCGGTGGCGGCGCTGGCAGGTGCAGGCTGGTCTCAGCTCTGGAGCTACTATAAGGAGCGGAAGGCCTGGCTGTCCTGGCTGCTGCCCGCAGCCGTGCTGGCTACAACGGTGCTTGAGGTGTACATTATCCGGCCGTACGACGATACCATCGGCAGCGGCTGGTCCTACGGTATTTTGGCAGCAGGTCTTGCAATGACTATACTGCTGGTGATACTGCCGCTGCTCAAGGCGGTACGCGATAAGTCTTCCTGGCTGCATGCCGCAGCGGTAACGGGGTTGCTAGTGCTACTGATTGGCCCGCTCTATTGGGCGTTCACACCGCTTGTCTACGGCAATAATAGCATGACGCCAGCAGCAGGACCCGATAGCGGCAGCTCCTTCGGAATGGGCGCAATGGGCAACATGCCTGACATGCCCAACATGCCCAACATGGGCGGCATGGGGGGAAGGAATAACGCTGCCGGAATCAATGAGTCTCTGCTGACCTATCTCAAGAAGCATAATACCGGCGAGAAATATCTGTTCGCAGCGATGGATTATGGAACAGCAGGCCCGTATATCATCGACGAAGGGGAGCAGGTTGTTATCCTGAACGGCTTCAATGCGTCAGATACGCCTTACACCCCCGACACCCTGAAGGAGCTTGTAGAGAGCGGGCAGGTGAAGTACTTCCTGGTCACCAGCGGCGGCATGGGCGGGGGGCGTGGAGGCGGCAGCTCGGAGATTACGGAATGGATCACCAAGAACGGGACAGAGATTCCGGCCGCAGACTGGCAGGGAACAGAGAACAGCGGCAATGCCGGAACCCTTTACGAGATAACCCTGAACTAACCTGCGGGAGCAGGAGAACAAGGAGCGCGTATACCGGTCGTGTGCCGGCGCGCTTCCTTACTACTTTCGAGGAGGAGCTGCCCATGAGTATCCAAGTGCGCTATTCCATTATTATACCGATGTTCAATGAAGAGGCTGTTATTCAGGAGACCTACCGGCGCATCCGCAAAGTAATGGGCGCCACCGGCGAGCCCTACGAGCTGATCTTCGTCAATGACGGCAGCACCGACAACTGCGCACAGATGATCGAGGAATACAGCTATTGGGATGAAAGTGTGAAGCTGATCGATCTGTCCCGCAATTTCGGGCATCAGGTTGCTATTACAGCAGGGATGGATTATGCACTGGGCGATGCGGTTGTGATCATTGACGCGGATCTCCAGGATCCGCCCGAGCTGATTCCGGAGATGATTGCGGAGTGGAAGCAAGGCTACCAGGTCGTGTATGCCAAGCGGATCAAGCGAAACGGAGAGTCCCTGTTCAAAAAGTGGACGGCCAGCTTATTTTACCGGGTGCTGCGTTATTCGACAGATATCTCCATTCCGGTGGATACCGGCGATTTCCGCCTGATGGACCGCAGGGTCTGCGACGAGCTGAAGCGTCTGCCCGAGAAGAACCGCTTCGTGCGCGGTCTGGTCAGCTGGGTCGGATTCCGCCAGACGGCGATAGAATACGAGCGGGAGGAGCGGCTGGCCGGAGAGACCAAATATCCGTTCAGACGGATGCTGAAGCTGTCGCTGGACGGCATTACCTCCTTCTCCTATAAGCCGCTGAAGCTGGCGGGCGTGCTTGGAGCGCTGCTGTCCGCATCCGGTTTTCTGTACCTGATGTACGTACTGTATCTGGTGCTCTTTACAGACGCAGCCGTAAAGGGATGGGCATCGATGATCGGAATCACCTTGACCTTCAACGGGTTCGTACTGCTCATGCTGGGTATTCTCGGGGAGTATGTCGGACGGATCTATGATGAATCGAAGGGCCGTCCCCTCTACATCGTTCAGGAATTCTACAATGGCAGGCCGCAGCAGAGCGCACAGGAGCAGAGAGTCGCCAGTCTCAACAAATAACATTATTCCTTCTGCACAAGTCCTTATATTTTCACAAAAAAACCGCCTCTCCTCCAAAAGGAAAGGCGGTTCTTCTGTACCATTTGCTAAGCCTTCAGCAAATCGTGATCTACATACCGTGCGCCGTTCAGCTCACTGATGATGTTGACGGCCACCTTGGCGCCGTCCCCGGCAGTGATAATCGCGTGGACACTCATTCCGGCAACGGTTCCGGCGGCCCAGATTCCGTCGATGTTGGTTCTGCCTTCCGGTGTGGCGGCAATCACCGTCTTGATTCTTGGCTCCGTACCCTCCTTGGTTGTTACCCCGGCTGCGGCAGCCAGATCCGTCAGAACACCTGTCGCCAGCACAACATGCATAGCTTCATAAGTAGCTCCGCTCTCCGTCCCGATGACGAAGCCCTCACCGCCTGCTTCCAGCGAGGTGGCCTGTCCGGCAACCAGCTCGGCCCCGAACTTCACGGCCTGCTTATGTCCGGTTTCTACCAGATCAGGTCCGCCGATCTCGCTAATCCCGTAATAATTCTCATACCAGCCTCTGCGGGTCATACCTTTGTCGTTGTCAATCAGCAGTGTTTTTTTGCCGGCCTTGGCAGCGAACAGGGCGGCGCTTGCACCGGCAGGACCGGCACCGATAATGGCGATTTCGTACATGAGATAACCTCCTAAAAGTTTTGGTAGCATACTCTTCATTGACTCACTTCGCAAAACTAGCTTCGAAAGCATGCGCTTAAGTTTTGATAGCATAAACCTCGTTGAATCACATCGCAAAACTCGCTTCGTTTCTGCTAACTATTATATCGCTATTTACAGCTCATTGGCTAATCTGGCGAACAAGGAAGCGAGACCTTGAAGGCAGCGCCCTCACCCGGGGTGCTGGAGACAGTAACTTCTCCCTGATGTGCCTCGGCAATGGACCTCGTAATCGATAATCCTAGCCCGGAGCCGCCGTATTTGCGTGTGCGGGAGGAATCGCTGCGGTAGAACCGGTCGAAGACATACGGGATATGCTCCGCAGAGATGCCGGAGCCGTTATCCTTCACGGTCAGCTCTGCCAGTTCTCCCAGTTCTCCCCCAGCATGCAGCGATATATGGATGATGCCCTTGGCCGCATCGGTATGCTGAACCGCATTGTGGAATAGATTAAGAAGGACCTGTCTGATCTGGTCAGGATCAACCAGGCACCGGATGCCGCAGGCTAGATCGAAGACGACCTGCCGCTCTCCGGCCAGTACCTGGAGCTGCGGCTGCATGTCGTCGATCAGCTCGCCCAGCAGTACCTGCTTGACCCGCAGCCGGGGCGCGCCGTCCATCCGGGCGAGCAGAAGCAGGTCCTCCACCAGCTTGTTAATCCGCTTAGCTTCACCGTGCATGCTGTTCAGCGCGCTGTACAGCTGCTCCCGGTTATCGGCGGCTCCGCGCAGCAGCACCTCCAGGAAGCCGTAGATGGACGTCAGCGGCGTCCGCAGCTCATGGGAAGCATCGGCGGCAAACCGGCGCATCTGCTCCTTCGCCTCCCGCTCATTCTTGAACGAAATCTCCAGCCGCTCCAGCATGCCGTTGAAGGACTGGGCGAGCTGGTCGATCTCAAGCTGGCCCTGCTCCTCAGGGAACCGCACATTAAGATTGCCGGCATCGATGATCTGGGCCGAACGCCCCATGTTGGATAAGGGGACCAGCGTCTTGCGCAGCGCAGGCAAATACAGCAGCAGCCCGGCGAGCAGAGCCGCTACCGACAATGCGCCGAAGATAAGCAGCTGCTGCAGGATGACATCCCTCAGCGGTCCTGTCTCCACCGTCATCTGCAGGAGCATCCGGGCAGCACCGGGTCTGCCCAGATTCATGAAGACCGCCAGATGCTCGCTGCCATCCCCGGCTGTAATCAGCTGGTAATCCCCGCCCCGCTTGTCCGGGGGGAGCATCAGCAGCCGGTTATAGGCCTCACTGCTCATTCTAGGTGCAGGCGAAGCGGATAGGGTCTCGTCCTGCAAATCCCTGAAGCTGCCGTCCTGGCTGTAGATAGCGAGGGTAGTATGGGCGTCCAGCAGCAGAGGACGGCGGTCTCCACCCGGCCGTCTGCTGCCTGTACTATTGAAGATTTCATACGGCACGGAGCGTATCTGGGTCTCCATCGCCTCCGCCCGGTTGCTGTATATGAAATTCCGCATGAGTACATACTGGAGTGTGCCAATCAGAATAAGCAAGCCCGAGAGAATGAGCAGCGAGGCGGCGAGCAGCTGCTTGCGCAGGGAACGCGGAGCATGGAATCTGCCCGTGAGCCTCCGGGTCCGGGCCGTCATAACAGATCCACACGGTACCCTGCCCCGCGCAGGGTACGGATAATCCGGTGCTCCTTATCACCGAGCTTCTCCCGGAGGGAGCGGATATAGACCTCCACAATATTCTCCTCTCCGCCGAAATCATAGCCCCATACCTTGTCGAGAATCATCGGCTTGCTCAGGACCAGCCCGTGGTTAATCACCAGATACTGCAGCAGCTCATACTCCGTCGGAGACAGCTCCAGCACCTCCTCCTTATGGCGGATCTCTTTGCGGCGGCCGTCAATCCGGAAGGGGCCGCAGCGCACCTCGCCGAGCAGGCCGGGGAACTGGTTGCGCAGCCGTGCCTGAATCCGGGCCAGCAGCTCATCGAAGCTGAACGGCTTCACCATATAATCATCTGCGCCCAGAGACAGGCCCGTCACGCGGTCGTCCACTTCATCCTTAGCGGTCAGCATGATGATCGCCACCTCCGCTTCCTCGGCACGGAGGGACCGGCAGACCTCGAAGCCGTCCATGCCGGGCATCATGACGTCGAGGATGACTACATGCGGCTTGAAGTCAGCCGCCGCAGCCAGGGCTTCGGCCCCATCTGCGGCCGTCTGTACCTCAAAGCCTTCGTTGATCAGGCCCAGCTCCAGGAACTGGAGGATATGAGGCTCATCATCCACCAGGAGCAATCGGACACCTTGTGCTGATTTCATTGGCAGTTCCTCCATATTAAGTAAATTTAATATTATAGTATGTCCATAGTATGAAGTCTCAGGTTGAAGGTTTGCTGAAAATAGGTCTTTGGAGCCAAGGCTTCGATTCATTCGTGCTGATTACGGTTAATCATAATGGTTAATCTAATTATAGAGATATTTTACGTCATTAAGTATGAAATATAGTTAGAAATAAGGCAGGCAATAAAGGGTTTTGACGGCGGGTATAGAACACTATTAGAATAAAAGGATAGAATATATCCCGATCAGCAGTTTTCCTCCCCGTATCACCCGTATTCATCCTGTCTCTGCATTTCTTTTGGGCTACATCTTTTCACAACACTTCTTTTTAGGGTATTTACTTAGGTCTACACTTCACAGCTTCATTCATTCAACCTAATTTATTACATGTTTCACTACCCATAAGTCAAGGAGGCTCTTCCATGAAGAAAAAAGAGATGGTAGCCATGCTGTTGGCGGGAGGCCAAGGGAAAAGATTAAAAAGTTTGACCAAATCGATTGCCAAACCGGCTGTTTATTTCGGAGGAACCTACCGCATCATCGACTTCCCCCTAAGTAATTGCTCGAATTCGGGCATCGATACCGTGGGTGTGCTGACACAATATGAACCGCTGGTGCTGCATTCGTATATCGGAGTCGGCAGCGACTGGGATCTGAACCGCAAGGATGGCGGCGTATTTGTATTGCCTCCGCATGAACGGGAGAATGGAAGCAGCTGGTACCGGGGAACGGCGGATGCCATTTACCGCAATCTCAAGTTTGTGGATCAGTTCGATCCGGAGCATGTGTTAATTCTGTCGGGAGACCATATTTACAAGATGGATTATCATGCCATGCTGCAATATCACAAATCCAAGAACGCGGACTGCACCATCTCGGTCATTGACGTTCCGCTGGAGGAAGCGAGCCGCTTCGGCATACTGAATACGGAAGATGATCTGAAGATCTACGAGTTCGATGAGAAGCCAGCCCAGCCTAAGAGCACACTTGCTTCAATGGGTGTATATATTTTCAAATGGGATGTTCTGCGCAAGCATCTGCTGGAGGACGGAGAGAACGCCGGCTCCTCACATGACTTCGGCAAGGATATTATTCCGATGATGCTGGGTGAAGGCCAATCCCTCTATGCTTATCCATTCGAAGGCTACTGGAGAGATGTGGGTACGGTAGACAGTCTGTGGGAAGCGAATATGGATCTTCTGAGCGATACGCCTCCCTTGAACCTGAATGATACCGGCTGGAGAATCTTCACCCGTAATCC
Source organism: Paenibacillus rhizoplanae (assembly GCF_042684125.1). Classification (NCBI taxonomy): domain Bacteria; kingdom Bacillati; phylum Bacillota; class Bacilli; order Caryophanales; family Paenibacillaceae; genus Paenibacillus; species Paenibacillus rhizoplanae. The sequence continues at coordinate 28,810 of NZ_JBHUKY010000010.1, forward strand.
GAATCAGCCTGCACAATATGTGGCGCCGGGAGCCAAGGTATCGAGCTGCATCATTAATGAGGGCTGCATCGTGCATGGCGAGGTGAGGCACTCCGTCCTCTTTTACGGGGTTGAAGTGGGCGAAGGCAGTGTCATCACCGACTCTGTCATTATGCCCAAGGTGAAGATCGGCAAGAACGTGAGAATTCACAAAGCCATCATCAGTCAGAACACGGTCATTGAGGATAATATGGAAATCGGCGCCGACCGGGAGAATGAGAATGAAATTCTGCTGATCGACAAACGAAGCAAGAAGCTCAAATCTGTAGCAGCCAAAACCATATAACCACAAGAGGACGGGGGATTCCGATGAAAGAGCTTATGGGCGTAATTAATCTTGATCATGAATTGGATAATTTAAATGAACTGACCTATTTCCGCTGCGGGGCAGCGGTCCCCTTCGCCAGCCGGTACCGGCTGATAGATTTCGTCTTATCCAACATGATGCGTGCAGAGCTGGAGAGCGTGGGACTGTTCGTCCGCCGCAAATACCGGTCGCTGATGGATCATCTCGGTGACGGCAAATCGTGGGATATGAACCGTAAGCACGGCGGACTGTTCATCCTGCCGCCGGACTGGAATGACCCTACGGACACCTCCCTGGGAGACCTGCAGCATTATCATAACAATCTGGATTTCTTCAAAAGGGCTTCGGCCAAATACATCGTTTTCTCCGGCAGCCAGCACATTAACACGGTGGATCTGCAGGACCTCTATCAGTATCACCTGGAGCAGGGCGCGGATGTAACGATGGTCTACAAGCAGATTGACGAGCTTCAGCCGGAGCATGATCCGTGTCTGCGGGTCGAGCTTAATGAAGACAACCTCGTTACGAATATTCACCATGAGAAGCATCATCCGAATGTGTATCTGGACATCTTCATTATGGAGAAGAAGCTGTTCCTGGAGCAGGTGGAGCATTGCATTGCCCATGGCGAGAGCTATTTCTTCCGCGATGCCATTCAGAAGAACCGCCACAAATTCAAAATCTCCGCCTATGAATATAAGGGTTACCATGCCGTTATCAATTCGCTGGAGAGTTACTATAAGAACAGTCTGGAGCTGCTGAAGCAGGAGAATTACTTTGGCCTGTTCAAAGAGAATCCGGTGCAGACCAAGATTAAATACGAGGCGCCTACCCGTTATCTGGATAGTGCGTCGGTCAGCAACTCGCTGGTGGCCAACGGTTGTATAATCGCCGGGACGGTGGAGAACAGCGTCATTTTCCGGGGCGTGCAGATTCGTAAGGGTGCGAGGATTATTAACTCTGTTATTATGCAGAAATGCGTGATTGAGGAGAATGCCGTGATCGAGAATGTGATCATGGACAAAGATGTGCATCTCAGCAAAGACCGGATACTCGTTGGAGACAGCAGGCGTCCATTTGTCATAGCCAAGAGCAGCAAGATATAATATCTGGATCAGGGGAAATGTTCCACTTCGGGGCATTTCTTCTGATCCAGTGTTGTAATAGGCACTAATTTCTACAAATACAAGTATCTGTTAGGAGGAACCTGCCGTTGTTCAACGATAAAGAGACTTTCAAGCAAGTGTTCCGTGAGAAACTCATCGGGAAATTAGGCAAGCCGCTTGAGGAAGCTTCCAATGCTGATATTTATAATATTCTCGGCAACATGATCCGTGAGAGTGCCGGTAAGGACTGGGCTGCCACTAATCAGAAGTTCAAGATCGACAAGGATAAGCAGGTGTATTATTTCTCCATGGAGTTCCTGATCGGCAGGCTGCTGGGCAATAACCTGCTGAATATGGGCGTGCTGGAGGTTGTCCGCGAGGGACTCGCGGATCTGGGGTTCTGTCTGCAGGATATCGAAGAGGTAGAAGCGGATGCCGGTCTGGGCAACGGGGGGCTGGGCCGTCTGGCTGCCTGCTTCCTGGATTCGCTCGCTTCCCTGCAATATGCAGGACACGGCTGCGGCATCCGTTATAAATACGGCCTGTTCGAGCAGAAGATTGTAGACGGCTATCAGGTAGAGCTGCCAGACTATTGGCTGCAGAATGATAATGTGTGGGAAGTGCGCCGCGAAGACAAGCAGGTAGAGGTGCGGTTCTGGGGACAGGTGGATACCCGCTGGGAGAACAATGAACTTGTGTTTGAACACAAGGATTATGAAGCGGTACGGGCGGTTCCTTATGATATCCCGGTCATCGGTGCAGACCGCAGACATGTGAACACACTGCGGAACTGGAGTGCCGAGTCTATCACCCAGCCTTCGAGAGTCTTCGGTTCTCTGGGCGGTTCGGATTATCACAAGTTCCTGGAATACAAGCGGTCCGTGGAATCCATCTCGGAATTCCTGTATCCAGATGATTCCCAGTACGAAGGCAAGCTGCTTCGGCTGAAGCAGCAATATTTCCTGTGCAGTGCCGGTCTGCAGAGCATTATACGGACCTTCGCTAAGACGGGCGTGCCGATTGAGAACCTGCCGGACAAGGTTGCCCTGCATATCAATGATACACATCCTACGCTGTTGATCCCGGAGCTGATGCGCATCCTGATGGATGTCTATAATCTGGGCTGGGATCAGGCTTGGGATATGACGACCCGTATGGTGTCGTATACGAATCATACCATTCTGAGCGAGGCACTGGAGAAGTGGCCGATCGGCATGGTCAGAGAGCTGCTTCCGCGCATCTTCCTGATTATTGAGGAGATTAACGCCCGCTTCTGTGGCGAGCTGATGAGCAAATATCCCGGAGACCAGGACCGGATCAATCAGATGGCGATCATCCATGATGATCAGGTGCGGATGGCGCATCTGGCGATTGTTGCCAGCCACAGTGTGAACGGTGTAGCGGCACTGCATACGGAGATTCTGCAGAAGCGTGAGATGCGCCTGTTCAATGAGATGTATCCGCACCGCTTCAATAACAAGACCAACGGCATCACACACCGCCGCTGGCTGCAGCATGCCAATCCTGAGCTTGCCGGACTGATCAGCGAATCCATCGGCACCCGCTGGATGCATCAGCCCCAGGAGATGATCGGGCTGATCAAGTACAGCGAGGACGCCTCCTTCCAGGAGCAGGTGGCCGCCATCAAACGCCGCAACAAGCTGCATCTGGCGGAGTATATTACCAGTAAGCACGGCATTCAGGTAGACCCGGACTCGATCTTCGACGTTCAGGTGAAGCGCCTGCATGCCTACAAGCGCCAGTTGCTGAATGTACTTCATATTATGCATCTGTATAATCAGATCAAAGATAATCCTTCGATTAATATCATCCCGCGTACCTTCATCTTCGGTGCCAAGGCTGCTCCAAGCTACCATCTGGCCAAGCGGATCATTAAGCTGATCAATACAGTGGCTGATGTAGTGAACAAAGATCCGGACATTAACGGGAAGATCCGTATCTTCTTCCTGGAGAATTATTCGGTATCCTTGGCGGAGAAGATTATTCCGGCCGCCGATGTTAGCGAGCAGATCTCCACGGCGAGCAAGGAAGCTTCCGGTACCGGCAATATGAAGTTCATGATGAACGGTGCGCTGACGATCGGAACCATGGACGGGGCTAACGTGGAGATGCATGAGATGGTAGGAGACAATAATATGTTCCTGTTCGGCCTCCGGGCAGAGCAAGTACTTGATTATTACCAGTACGGCGGATACCACGCCCGCGATATCTATAATGGCGACGGTAGGGTAAAAGAAGTCTTGGATCAGCTAATCGTCCCAGGCCCCTTCTGCTCCCATGCCCAGGAGTTCGATACGCTCTTCCAGTCACTGATTGACAACAATGACGAATTCTTCGTGCTTAAGGATTTCGCCAGCTATGTGGAGACCCATGTCAAGATTGACTTGGCTTACCGGAATCAGAAGGAGTGGCTGAAGAAGTCCATTATCAATATCGGCCATTCCGGCAAATTCTCCAGCGACAATACGATTAGCCGCTACGCCTCCGAGATCTGGCATATCAATCCGGTCCGGCTGTAACGCCGCAGCTCCGGACGGTATAATCTGAGCAGCAAAAAGCCGCCCCATCCAGGAATCATTCCTGCGGTGGGGCGGCTTCTTTCCGGTTCTTGCCTTATTTACTGCTGATGAGGAAGGATGCCCTTACAGCACCTCGGATACCATGGCTGCGAACCGTTCAAGGAAGCGGCGCTCCTCGTCGTCGAAGCGGTGCTTGAGCGGGCTGTCGATATCCAGTACGCCATAGAGGGTGTCCCCTTTGACCAGCGGAACGACAATCTCACTATTGGAGGCAGCATCACAGGCAATATGCCCCGGGAAGGCATGAACATCGCCGACCACTAGCGTGCGGCGCTCAGCGGCTGCGGTTCCGCAGACGCCGCGGCCCAGCGGAATCCGGATGCAGGCCGGAAGTCCCTGGAAGGGGCCGAGCACCAGCTCTTTGCCGTCATACAAGTAGAAACCGGTCCAGTTGGTGTCCGGTAGAGAGAGCTTTAACAGCGCCGAAGCGTTGGCCAAGTTGGCAATGGCGTTCGGTTCACCCTCCATCAGTGCCCCGAGCTGGCTTAGAACGGCTTCGAACCGTTCGCTGCGAGTGCCATCATAAGGCATGGCTTGAAACATGAAGCATCACCTTCCTGTACCTTGAGTCAGTATGAATCCCATAACTGTTAACTATCAAGATAGTACAGGGAAGCGTAATACGTCAAGTATTAACGAAGGATTAACAGGTTTTTCCGCTTAGTGGAAGGAGAGGAAGATGCAAGCATTGCTTAAGGGCGGATGTTTCCGCGAACTCAGGGCAGGGTAATGCTTTTATAAATACAACAGGCTAGTAGCCAGAAGGAGTGAAACATGCGCGCCGACGTACAGAACTTGTTTATTGGAATCCACATGCTCTATTGTGCACATGAGAAGGATCTGAAACTAACGGAAATGCTGCCGGAGCTGGAGAAGCTGGGGTACCGGGTGGCGGAGCGCGAAGTGAAACAGGAGCTGGAACGGCTAACCCAGGAGAATTTCCTTACAGCCCATGGTGATGCTTATAGTATCACGGGAACGGGAATTGAAGAATTCAAAGCCATTCAGGCCAAGCTTGGCGTACTGTGCACCGAGGTGCTTAAGCCGGTTAAGGCAGCGGGTGCGTCAGGTTAAGTCTGAATGCGGCTGCACGAAATGGGACATAACATTTGGCATTAGGTACAGCGTTTGACCCTGTGGCGGCAAGCTATGGGGGCAGACGCTATTTGTGATGGGTAAGCGGGAGTGACAGGTAAACGCGCCGCTCGGGCAGAATAAGATGTATACTGATAGGGTTGAAAGGGGACCGGAACATGTATGTGTGCGGGGGGGTTATCCCGGAATTAAGCGGACGGAGGGTACGTCTGCGGGCGATGCTGCCCGCAGACGCGCAGGCGCTGTTTGGGATTTGGAGTCATCCGGCGGTAGCGCCCTGGCTGGATGGCCCGCCTCTGTCCTCTGTGGAGGATGCAGAAGCACTGATTGATCTGCTCGCGGAGTGGGCTGTGGAGGAAGAGAGCCTGCGCTGGAGCATCCTTGGCCCGGAAGATGTTGTCATCGGCAGCTGCGGCTATAACCACTGGCAGCTGCAAGGTGCCTACCGGGGAGAGATCGGCTTCGAGCTGTCACCGGCTGCTGTGCGCCAGGGGTTCATGCGGGAGGCGCTGGAGCTGGTGCTTGCGTTCGGCTTCCAGAGCATGGGGCTGAACCGGATGGAAGCCTTGTGCCATCCGGACAACCTTCGCGCAGAGCGGCTGCTTACGGGACTTGGCTTCCGGCAGGAAGGCTTGCTGCGGCAATACCGGCATACGGCGTCCGGTTATCAGGATGTAGTGATGTATTCCCTGCTGCAAGGAGATACGGGCGCAGAAGAGAGAACAGAGAGAATATAGAGAGAAGGTATGGATTCATTGAGTTCAATGGGGGAAAAGCAGCGGAAGTTAATATTGACAGGCGTACTGCTGGCTACATTTCTGGCAGCGATTGAAGGGACGGTAACGGGTCCGGCGGGTCCGGCTATCGTAGGGGATTTCCAGGGGATGCAGTGGCTGAGCTGGATCTTTACAGCTTATCTGCTGGCGATGGCAGTGACCACGCCGATTTTTGGCAAGCTGAGTGATCTGATCGGGAGGAAGCCCGTGTTCATCGGCGGCGCCGTAGTTTTCCTGGCAGGTTCGCTGTTATGCGGAGTCTCGCAGAGTATGCAGCAGCTGATTATTTACCGGGGGATTCAGGGGATCGGTGCCGGGGCGCTGATTCCGATGACTTTTACCATTATCGGAGATATCTACAGCCTGAAGGAACGGGCGAAGACGCAGGGGCTGCTTAGCTCGGTGTGGGGGATTTCTTCGCTGGTCGGGCCGCTGCTTGGCGGTTATGTAGTGGATTACTTAAGCTGGCGCTGGGTATTCGTGTTCAATCTGCCCTTCGGACTGCTGTCGATTATCTTCATCTCACGGTATCTGAAGGAAGAGAAGGTCCGCCGCAAGACGAAGATCGATGTAGCCGGAGTGCTGCTGTTCGCTGCGGGCATGGGGGCACTGCTGTTTGGCCTGACGACTGGAGGACAGAGCCTGCCTTGGACTTCTCCGCTGCTGCTGGCCATTCTCCTGGCGGCTGTTCTGCTGCTGGTGGTGTTCCTGTTCGTGGAGCGCCGGGCCGCCGAGCCGATGCTGCCGCTGGAGCTGTTCTCCATCCGTAATATTGCGGTCTCTACAGGTGCGAATCTGCTGGTCAGTACGCTCATTATCGGCTTGTCTACGTATGTTCCGCTGTGGGTGCAGGGCGTATTCGGCAAAAGCGCCGCCCTCTCGGGCCTGCTCCTGGCGCCGATGTCGGTCGGCTGGATGCTGGGCTCTATCGCGGGCGGGCGGATGATTCTGCGTGCAGGCACGCGCCGCACGGGAATGCTCGGCCTGTCGCTGATTGTTATCGCAGCCGTGGGGCTTACGCTGATGAATGCAGACTCCTCGCAGCTGCTGCTTCTGGTGCTGATGCTCTTCTGCGGGGTGGGCTTCGGCTATGCCTCGACAGTCTTCACCATAATCGCCCAGTCCTCGGTGCAGCATGAGCAGCGCGGTGCGTCTACGGCACTGAACACCTTCACCCGCTCACTCGGGCAGACCGTCGGGGTGGCGATCTTCGGCTCGTGGCTGAACTTCAGTATTGACCGGAGCCTGGCGGAACAGCCGGGAGCCGCCGCCTCCGGCGCGGATATCAACCAGCTGCTTAACCCGCATAGCGGAAGCGTGCTGTCCGGGGAAGCCTGGAGCAGTCTCCAAGGTGCGCTGGAGGGCGGTCTGCACTCCCTGTTCATCGTAATGGCCGTGTTCGCTGTGATATCCTTGGTGATCTCGGTGCGCCTTGACCAAGGGGTGCCTTCCATACAGGAAGTAAGCACACCTTCGAAGCGCTAAGCTTCTCTTTTTGAACATACAAAGAAATCGCTCCTTTGGGGATGGATGGCGGACCTTCCATTTACCAAAGGAGCGATTTTAATGGTAGTGAATATATTCACAACATCCGATTCCTCAACTAAGCTTATTTGCGCGGGAGCGGGGAGAGCTTCTCAGCCTGCAGGCCCATCTTCTTCAGCAGCACAATCATCTGTTCCTTCTCTTCGTCACTGAGTCCGCTGAAGGCCAGATGCAGGCGCTCTGAGTACTTCGGATACATCTCGTTCATCAGGCGTTCGCCCTCGGTAGTCAGCTCGGCAAAAATAACACGGCGGTCGCTAGGGCAAGGCTTACGCTGCAGGTAGCCGCGTTCCTCCAGCTTGTCGATCACATAAGTAACGTTGCCGCTCTGAAGCAGCAGCTTGGCACCGATCTGCTGGATCGGCTGTGGTCCTTTGTAAAAGAGAACCTCCATGACTGCGAAGGCCGTCGGGTTGAAGCCTTCAATCTTGCTGCCGGTTACAGCATGCTCGTTAATACTCTTGAAGGATTTGGCAAAAACTCTGTACAAATGCAGGGTCAACTGAGTATCGCGTTCATAGGATTGTATCATGCTTCTCCACCTCTATTGTTAATCGTACGGGCTTATCCGCACGGTTTGGAATACTTGCTTCCTGATATCTAGCTTTACAATACGTCAAACAAAGTTTGAAGAACATGTCATTTGTCACAATAAGCACACTTTTAATAATGAAAAATTGAACAATCTTTTGAAGGACGGGTGAAGGGTGAAAATTATTGCAGCAAAGGCCCGTCTATGGTGCTATGATCGCATTATATTGAATGATGATACAGGAGATGGAGAGATACATGGAAGAGACAGAAGGCTCAGAGGAACAGAAGGCTCCGAAGCAGACGGAGGACCGGATCAACAAGTATTACGACGACGACGATGATGACTACGATGATGAGGATACCGTGCTTGATGTAGTGATTGAGGAAGCGGGCTATGAGGCAGGAGATATCCGCATCTCAGGAATCTCTTTCCAGGTAAGAAAGGGCGAGCTGCTGGGACTGATCGGACCGAACGGGGCCGGCAAAAGCACTACGATCAAGACCCTGCTAGGTCTGCTGAAGCATGCCAAAGCCCGGGTGAAGCTGGGCGGCGAGAATAAGTCCTACGCCTACGTGCCGGAGCAGCCGGTATTCTACGAGGACCTTACGCTGTGGGAGCATCTTGATCTGGCCGCTGCCGCCTACGGCTTAAGCTATGAAGCCTTCGAGTCCACGGCTGAACAACTGCTTGTACAGTTCAGCATGACCCATGTGCGCGATGATCTGCCGGCGGGCTTCTCCAAGGGGATGAAGCAGAAGATGATGCTCATGCTCGGCTTCCTGGTACAGCCGGATGTCTATATTGTGGACGAGCCGTTCATCGGGCTTGATCCCAGAGCCACCAAGGATTTCCTGCGCCTGCTGGAGGCGGAACGGGAGCGCGGCGCCGGGGTGCTGATGTCCACGCATGTTCTGGATACAGCGGAGAAAATCTGCGACAGCTTCATTCTGATCTCCGGAGGCAAAATTGCCGCCGAGGGGACACTTGCGGCAATACGCGGGGAAGCGGGGCTGCCGGAGGGATCGCTGTTTGATTGCTTCGACGAATTAACATGAGCCGGAATTCATTTGCGTTCCCGGCTGCAAGGAATCTCTTAAGACGAAGACTATTTTCCCATTTCCGGGAGCAGACTGCTATTATCCGTACGGCTGTAGACTGGACAGTCCTGCTGTATATCCTCATCCCGGGGGGCCTCCTCGGCGGCCGCTTCTATTATGGCTACTGGAGCGGCAATCTTCCGGGGTGGTTCAGCCATGTACCCTTTGTTGTTGTGCCTTCGCTGCTGGCCATTCTGCTGGCAACCGGAGGGATCGTACTGCTGCTCCAGGAAGGCGATCTGCTGTTCCTGCGGCAGCGCCAGAACTGGATCAGCACGATCCTCAAGGGCGGAATGGTCTATAGCCTAGCGGTAACTGCGCTGAAGATGGCGGCGGTGTACGTCATTCTGCTGCCGTTTCTGATCCGCGGCTATGATCTGAGCGCGGCAAGCGCCTATGGTCTGCTGGTGCTGACCATAACCTGCAGCTGGGCTGTTAAGCTGCTGGGCCATATCGTCAAGGTGCAGCGGCAGGGCTTCCGCCGCCGGCTGTGGCTGATCCTGGCGGTGGCCGTACCCTGCGGGATCTACCTGCGTCTCGCGCTCTTCTGGAAGGACAGTCCAGCCCTTCTGTTCCTGGCGGCTGCCGGCTACGCGGTTGTGACCGTCCTGGCATTCAGAGCCCGCTTGCGCCTGCGCGGCACGTTCGTGAACGATGTGCGCGAAGACTACAAGCAGCGGATGAGAATTGCAGCGATTCTGCTGCGCCGTGTGCTGGATAAGCCGCGGCCGACGCGCTATAAGCCCTGGATCTTCCGCAAGTCGCAGCCGCTGCTGGCTTCGAAGTTGCCCGAGAGCCGCTTCGCCGCCGCGGGGATGAAGGCGATGCTGCGCAATCCGGCCCATCTCAAGCTGTATTTGCAGTTCACCGGGGTATCGCTGGTGGCTATCCTTATTGTGCCGGTAGTGCTGAAATGGCTGCTATATATTGTCTTGACGAGTATGATGGCGTACTGGTTGACCTCCTTCTGGAATCTGTTCTCCGGGGATGATTATATCGGCATTCTGCCGTTCACTAAGGTGCAGAAGGCGGACGCCGGTTCCAAGGCGATGCCCATTCTGCTGACGCCCTTCGCCGTCCTGTGCTCCGCCATGCTCTGCATTCCTGCCTATGGCTGGTGGGGCCTACTGATCTTTATCCCTGTAGGAGCAGCAGCCGGAATCTGGATCGGACGTATCTTCAGTGTCATAAGATTTGCAAGATAACAGCAAAGAGCCTTCCTCCACAAGCCGGGGGAAGGCTCTTTGCTGTTCTGGCTGTTCTAACTATAAGCACTGCTTATCCGCCTTACTGCGCCGCCGCATGCTTGCCGGCCGTATAGCCGGTGGAGAAGGCGGCGGTAATATTATAGCCGCCGGTATACCCGTGAATATCAAGAATCTCACCGCAGAAATAGAGGCCTGCGGTCAGCTTGGACTGCATGGTCTTGGGGTCAATCTCCTTGAGCGCGACTCCGCCGCCGGTCACGAAGGCTTCCGCCAGGGAACGTGTTCCATGAACCTGAACAGGCATCCGCTTCACCAGGGCAGCCAGCGCCCCAAGGCCAGTCTTCGGCAGATGATGGCCTGTAATCTCCCCGTCCAGACTGCACCACGCCAGCAGCAGCGGGATCAGGCGCTCGGGCAGCAGGCCCTTCAGCGAGTTGCGGATAGCCTTCTTCGGCTCCAGATCCAGCTTATTCTGGAGCATAGACTCCGCCTCCTGGAGGGACAAGTCCGGGAAAAGGTCGATGGACATCTCTACGTTATCGGTTCCCGACTTCTGCTGAACCTGGCGCAGGAACTGGCTGCAGCGCAGCGCGATCGGGCCGGATAAGCCGAAATGGGTGAAGATCATATCTCCCCGGTGGGAGATCACCTTCTTGCCCCTCTGATTCCAGACACTCAGCGTGACATCGCGGAGGGACAAGCCCTGAAGCTCCCCGGATTTGATCCACGCCTCCCGTGAGAGAATGGGGACTTCGGTCGGGAACAGCTCCGTGATCGTATGTCCGGCAGCGGCAGCCCATGGGTATCCGTCGCCGGTAGAGCCGGTCTGCGGCACAGACTTGCCTCCGGTGGCGATGATGACAGCCTTCGCGCCGAAGGCTTGGCCTGACTCCAGGCGGATGCCCCGGACAGCTCCTTCCTCGTAGAGAACCTCCCGAACCGGGCTGTCCGTCATGATCTGCACGTCAAGGCTCCGCACCTTACCCACCAGTGCGGATACTACGCTTGCGGCCTTGTCCGATACAGGGAACATCCGCCCGTTATCCTCCTCCTTCAAGGCGATGCCCAGCCCCTCAAAGAAATCTATAATATCCCGGTTGTTGAAATGATCAAACGAGCTATATAAAAAACGGCCGTTGCCCGGAATATGGGCGATCAGCTCCGAGGTCTCCTTTATATTGGTAACATTGCAGCGCCCGCCGCCTGAAATTCCCAGCTTGCGGCCCAGCTTCGCCCCTTTGTCGATCAGAAGTACGGACGCCCCGTGTCCGGCTGCGGCTACACTGGCCATCAGCCCGGACGGGCCGCCTCCAATGACGATTACATCATAGCTATTCATTCATTTGCTCCTTTTACTTATTGCGACATTCTATTAACGGCATCATACCATTCCAGGGAGAGCGTAGCCAGACCCAGGCGACCGAAACCTGATTATCGTTGTCAGGAAAGCGCGGTTGTGCTTTAATCTAAGTGGAAAAGGAATTTTAACCAATTTGAGGAGTGATTGCAATTATTTATGCGGTAAAGGATATTTTATTGCAAATATCGGCTGCCTGCATTTTTCTGTTTCTCTTTCAGTGGAGGCTGGACCGGGGCGATCCCCTGCGCCGGAGCATCAAGTTTCCCGATGATCACACCTTTCTAATGATCTGCTGCGCGCTGGGCATTACGTTGTGCATGGCACTATCGGATACGATGTTCGGAGTGGTCTATTTGAATCTGGCGATTCTCCCGGCCTATCTGGGGATCTTATATGGCAATCTGCCCTCCAGTATCTACCTGGCGCTGTATTTCTTCTTCTGCACTGCATTGTTCTGGGTGCCGTCAGGGTTGGAGCATCTTTTCTTGAATACAGGGGTGCTAATGTATCCGCTGCTCTTCGGCATGTCCGGGCTGTTCAAGAAATCCGCGATACCCGGCAAAATCGCCATTTTGTGGGGCGCGCTTTTTCCAAGCATGCTGTTCATTGTCATTGTACCGAATATGCAGGGCCGGAGCGTCCTGGATATCCCTCCTGCTGAAGCCGCCCTGGCCGGGCTATACGCCTTAACGGCCTTAATTCTGGGCGCCTTGTTTATCCTCTATATCGATAAGGCCTGGGACAAGCTGCAAGTCAGGATACAGATGCAGGGGATCTCGGAGAAATTCCAGTGGGAATCGGAGAAGATGCAGCAGATCACGAATGTGGTTCCGCTGAATATTATGGAGTTTGATGACAACGGGTATGTTACGGAGCTGAATGAATACATGCTGACCCTGATGCAGCGTCATTGCCCCCTGTTGACCAGAGAGATTATTTTGTCGAGTCCGGCAAGTGAGATCTTCGGCAAAAGCATGGATCAGCCCGCCCTGACCCGGTTAGAGGAGGTTCTGCGCAGCAGACTGCGTTCCAATACCAAGATCAGGGTCGATTCGATGACCTATCATATTTTTACCGCGCCGCTCCGGCATGAATCGGGGCAGCCGGGCGGAATCGTCATGATTATTCAGGATTTGACGGAAGAGGAGAAAATCCGCAGTGAGCTGGACAATGTCGAGCGCCTGTCGCTGGTGGGACAGATGGCTGCGGGAATTACGCATGAGATCCGCAACCCGATGGCGGTAGTACGCGGCTTCCTGCAGCTGATGCGGGAAAAGAGCCCGGAGGATCTCCACTCCTATTATCATATTGTCATGGAGGAGCTGGACCGGGCCAACAGCATCATCAATGATTTTCTGTCGCTGGCGCAGACCCGTGTATCGGACAAGGAGCCGGCCGGGCTCCAGCCTATTATGGAGGAGCTTACGCCGCTGATCTGGGCGGATGCCAATCTTCGCGGCCAGAGCGTGGAGCTGAAGATCAGCCCGACGATGCCGCTGCTACAGCTTAATGTCCGGGAGATCAAGCAGCTGATTCTGAATTTGGCCCGCAACGGCATGGAGGCGATGGAGGCCAAGGGCGTACTGACGCTTGCTGCCTGTGAGCATGAGGATAACGTGCTGCTGATTATTACGGATACCGGAGGCGGTATGCCCCAGAGCCAGCTGAAACAATTGTTCACCCCGTTCTTCACCACCAAGAGCCAGGGGACAGGACTTGGCCTGCCGCTCTGTCTTAGTATTGCGGAGCGGCATAACGGAACGATCCGGGTGGAATCGGAGGTAGGCTCTGGGACCTCGGTCATCGTTACTTTTCCGGTGGAGTCCAGAGAGGGAACTGTCCAAAGCCCAGTATATATGTAGCGGATTCCGTCGGGACTGGTACCGTTTCGAGGCTGTGCAGCGGCAGGCTGGAGACGGCTGCTTCTCTTGCTTTCACAGAGTATGTATGTATAATAAAGTTAGCAAGTAGTGCTGGAACGCGGTAACGTTATCCGGGTTCTGACCTTATCTCAATTCAAGTGATGAAGGAGAGTGCAGAGAAATGTCCATGTCTTTTAATCAATATATGAGAGATTCTATTCAACCTATGCGCGACGATCTGACAAGCATCGGATTTCAGGAGCTATTGACCCCGGAGGATGTGGAAGCAGCCCTTCCGGCAGCTAAGGGAACTTCGCTGGTTGTTGTTAACTCCGTATGCGGCTGTGCCGCCGGACAGTGCCGTCCAGGGGTAGCCCAGGCGCTGCAGAACGAGATTCTGCCGGATCACCTGTTCACCGTATTCGCCGGACAGGAGAAGGATGCTACCGCCAAGGCGCGTGAATATTTCGCACCGTATCCGCCATCGTCCCCGTCCATCGCGCTGATGAAAGACGGCGAGCTGATTCACTTCATCGAACGTCACGGTGTAGAAGACCGTTCGGCCGCCGAGATTGCTGCGGAGCTGAAGGAAGTTTTTGACCGCGTGTGCCAGTAATAATGTCCTGCAGCCTGAGGGCAGCAGCATGAATAAGTAATGATCCCGCATCAGCCAGCCGTCAGCCGGAGGCTTGGCTCATGCGGGATTTTTTTCTAATGATAAGGGCAGGGATTATAATTCTAAGAAACGGGGTGGTCCTGTGAGTCTGCAGGAAGAGATTATTGCTGCACTGGGAGTTAAGCCGGTGATTGATACGGATGCGGAGATACGGGGGCGTGTAGATTTCCTGAAAGCGTATGCGCTCCAGGCGGGAGCCAGAGGTCTGCTGATTGCGATTAGCGGGGGTGTGGACAGCGCGGTGGCTGCGGGTCTGTGCAAGCTGGCTACGGACGAGCTGACGGCGGAGGAAGGCAAGGAGTATATGACACTCGGGGTGTTCCAGCCTTACGGGGAGCAGGAGGATATTGAGCACAGCTATGCGGTGGCCCGGGCTTTTGAGCTGACCCATACGGTGGAGACCAATATTGAAGAAGCGGTGAACGAGATCGCCCTCGAGGTCGAGCATAGCCTGAAGGCTCTGGGCCAGCACAAGCATATTACCCATCAGGGCAAGGGGAATGTAAAAGCGAGAACGCGGATGGTGATGCAGTATGCGCTTGCTTTTGAGAACAATCTGCTGGTGGTGGGTACCGATCATGCTTCTGAAGCGATTACCGGATTCTATACGAAGTGGGGCGATGGCGCCGTCGATATTACACCGCTGTCTTCCCTGAACAAACGGCAGGTGCGGCAGCTGGCTGCGGCGCTTGGTGTGCCGGCGGATATCGTGACCAAAGCCCCTACGGCCGGACTCTGGCCGGGCCAGACGGATGAGACAGAGCTTGGAATCACCTATGAGGAGAACAGCGATTATCTGGAGGGGAAGACCGTCAGCCCTGAAGCGGCTGAGAAGCTGGAGCGCTTCTTCCGGAGAACGGCGCATAAGCGCGATAGTATTCCGGGGATCTAAGCAGGTAATGCCGGAGCCGCCGGGGTGCTGCGTTTGATGCAGACGCTCCGGCGGTTTTTTGGTAGGAGTAAGAATCTACTCCGCCAGCACCCGGTTGATGAACTCTCTGGTAGCGGATATCGCCTGCTCCAACTGGGGCGTCGTTCCGGCAAATGGGTGAACGGTGCCAAAGGTATGATTGCCGCCGGGAATCTGCACCCATTCGATATCCGGCCGCAGCCGGGTTAATTGCTCGGAGCCGCGCCGCAGATGCTCGCCGTCCTCACTGCCTTGAATCAGGACAACGGGGAAGCTGGCCTGCTTCATCCGTTCTACAATCTGGTAACGCTCCGCCTGCTGCTCCAGATCTTCTATAATGATGGCATCCAGCGGCATTTGCTGTCCGGTCCGTCCGTTGAGCACATGTGTCCGGCCCTTCTCCCGCATCTCACTCTTCTGCTGCTCTGTGAACAGGTCCAGGCTGGTGATCCCGTTCCAGGAGATGACCCCGGCAATTTCAGCCGGATGATCCAGTGCGTAGAGGAGTGAGTCGCCCCCGCCGCGGCTATGGCCTAACAGGAAAAGCGGGAGGCTGCCGAACCTGTGGTGCTGGCTCAGATAAGAAAGCAGGATCTCCATATCCTTGATCTCACGCTGGTAGGTGTTGCGGGCGAACTTGTCCAGCTCGGTGAAATTCTGCAGATCCTCGCCGATGCCGGCATGGGAGAAGTTGAAGCTGATCACTTCATGCTCGTCGCTGAGCGCCTGTGCCGTATACGGGAACATCCCCCAATCCTTGAAGCCTTTGTAGCCGTGAGCGATGACTATTACACTGCGGGCCTCTCCCTGAGCGGGAAAATGGGAGCAGCGAAGCACCGCATCCTCTCCTGCGGGTAATTCAAAATTACGGGACATAAGGTATTCTTCCTTTCCTTACTTTCCTTAATATCTTGGAAATGGCGGTTGCACTTCTTTACCAGATATAACTGATTTGCGGGTGATAGACTTTCAGTTTTTTTTCTTTTAAGATAGCAGAAAGCTGACGCTAAGACTATTATTAATAATACTTGGCCAAGAAGCTGACAGGCCTCACTGTTACATGAGATCTGTGGAGTCCTAGCAAGATCATATCATTAGACGCAGGGTAAGGATAGAAGGTAATATAAGAGGGTTAAGGAATGCAGAGCCAGGAGAGGTGTGGGAGTGTGATTTACGGAATCGGGCATGATGTGCTGGAAATCGACAGGGTTGCCGGGATTACGGAGGGCAGCCTGGGTAGCCGCTTCTCCCGGAGAATTCTGACCCGGCTGGAGCTGGGGCTGGCCGCAGGCAAAGGCGCGAAGACAGCGGAATTCATCTCCGGGAGATTCTCGGCTAAGGAAGCGGTTGTGAAGGCGTTGGGCTGCGGAATCGGACAGCTGGTGGGTTTTCAGGATATTGAGATTCTGCCGGATGCGCTGGGCAAGCCAGTCGCTATATTGTCAGCGGAGGCCTGGTCCCGTCTGGGGCTGCCGGAGCAGGAGTATATCATTCATCTCACCATTACGCACAGCCGCGGACTGGCCTCGGCCTTCGCGGTGGTGGAGCGGACGCCCGGCCACAGCCTGTAACTATATAATTATGAACGGCAAGGAGAATAACGATGACCACAGATGAGAAGCACATAGAAGCGCAGCAGGAAGCCAAGTTATTCTTCAGCCGGTTCCTGCTGGAATGGTATCACCTCCAGAAGCGGGACCTGCCGTGGCGGCGCCACCGCAACCCGTATTATATCTGGATCTCGGAGATTATGCTGCAGCAGACCCGGGTGGATACGGTAATTCCTTATTTCAACCGTTTCATTGAGCAGTTTCCAACCGTGGAGGCGCTCGCAGATGCACCGGAGGAAGAGGTGCTGAAATGCTGGGAGGGGCTTGGCTACTACTCGCGTGCCCGAAATCTCCAGCATGCGGCGAAGCAGGTCAAGGAGCTGTACGGGGGGCAGGTGCCGGATGACCGCGATGCCGTATTCAGCCTCAAGGGCGTAGGTCCGTATACAGCCGGTGCTATTCTGAGCATCGCGTTCAACCGTCCGGAGCCGGCGGTGGATGGCAATGTGATGCGCGTCTTATCCCGGTATTTTCGGATTGAGGATGACATTGCTAAAGGCCCGACCCGAGTGAAAATGGAAAAGCTCGCCGCCGAGCTCATCCCCGAAGGGGAAGCGGGCAGCTTCAATCAGGCGCTGATGGAGCTTGGCGCGCTGATCTGCACGCCGAAATCACCGCGCTGCCTTCCGTGCCCGGTGATGGAGCACTGCGCCGCGCGGCTGGCGGGCTGCGAGACCTCGCTGCCCGTCAAGACCAAGGCGAAGCCGCCGCGTCCGGAGGAGCGGCTGGCTGCCCTGGTGGAGGGCCGCGGCGAGCACGCGGGCCGGGTACTGATCCGGCAGCGGCCGGCTAGCGGGCTTTTGGCCCGCATGTGGGAGCTGCCGCACTGGCCTGCGCCGCCTGCTGAGGCTGGCGGCGCGCGCGGTGCGCTGCTGCCGGAAGCGGCAGCGCTGGACCGGCTGCGCCGGTCCATGAGCCAGGCCGGGATTCTCGCCCGGCCTGAGGGGCACTGGATGGCTGCGGAGCATACATTCAGCCATATTGTGTGGACCCTGCAGGTGTACCGCTGCAGGGAAGAGGCGGCGCTGCCGCTGGCAGCGGAGAGCCGCGCGGTGTATGGGGCGGCGCTTGTGGAGCGCGGCGATAGCGCGCTGGGGGCAGAGTCTGGAGCGGCACATGCGGGACGCGGCGATAGCACGTTGGCTGCAGCGCTGGAAGCACAGCCAGCGGAAGACGCACCGCTGGCGCTGTTCGACAGCGGGGATGCCGCCGCCGATGCGGCAGACAGCGGTGCGCAGCGCTGGATCAGCCGCGAGGACATGAAGAATTATGCCTTTCCGAATGTGTTCCTCAAGCTGCTGAACAGCTATTTCGATGAGCAAGGGACGTAGGCTCCCACCCACTACCGCGATGCTAATCCCTGCTGAGCCATACAGTCCACCAAGGGACAAGCATCACTCTGCCGATTGCAGTGTAAAGATTAGTATGTTTGGTGCTAGACGGGGGTTCTTCCCTCGTGTTCTCACCAACACTGCAACGGCTGCCGTCCTTCTAAAGAGAGTGCCGCCGCTTCCGTATGCTGTTGAGCAAATGTAGGGGCATCGGTTGTGGACAAACTGGAAGTATGTATTATCTGACCTCAACAGCCGAAAGTATAGTATATGTGCGCCACTAACTGCGCCGGAATTAGGCTGCAAAACCCTGTTGAAAGTAACGGAAGTGAGCCGCACGGCGCAACCAAAGGGATAAATCCCATTAAAAGTGCCAGAAGTGAGCCGCGCGGTGAAATCAAAGGGATAAATCCCATTGAATGTGCCAGAAGTGAGCTGCACGGCGCAATCCAAGGGATAAATCCCATTAAATGTGCGGGAAGTGGGCCACACGGTAAAATCAAAGGGATAAATCCCATTAAATGTGCGGGAAGTGGGCCGCACGGCCGAACCAAAGGTATAAATCCCATTAAATGTGCCGGAAGTGGGCCGCAGGCGTAAATGAGGAGCACAAGTGCCCCTGAATTTGCCGAAAGTGGGCGGTTGAGCGAAATGAGGAGCACAAATGCCCCTGAATTCACCCAAAGTGGGCGGCTGAGCGAAATGAGGCACAAATGCCCCTGAATTCGCCGAAAGTGGGCAGTTGAGCGAAAGGGCAGTTGGTAACTGGGAGGAATAAAGGGCTACTAGGCACCAGCCCGTCCTCCCCCGCGCCCTGCCAACTCTAACAGCACCCTGCCCCAACTCCCTCCCCCCTGCCAACTCCTCCGCCCTACCCCAACCCCCGCAGCCATCCGCCCCGGATGTAAGTTGCTATAAGCCAGGAACGCAAGACCAAGGAGGTAAAGGATGAAGACGATTACCATATATGATATCGCCAAGGAGGCCCAGGTGTCCGTAGCCACAGTCTCCCGTGTCCTCAACAATACAGCTCCGGTCAAGGAGAGCACCCGAAAGATCATCATGGCTGTGATTGAGAAGCACCAGTTTCAGCCGAACGCGCTTGCCCGCAGTCTGCTCAAGAAGGAGACCGGCACCATCGCCATGATTCTGCCTGACATCACCAACCCGTTTTTCCCGGAGGTCTTTTGGGGAGCCGAGAATGTAGCCAGAGAGAAGCATTATACCTTCTTCCTCTGCGATACGGCGGGGGAGCATAGCCGCGAGTCGGAGTACCTTAGCATTCTTCGGGAGAAAAGAGTGGACGGGATTATTTTCCTGGGTGGAAGAATTAACCTGAACCAATGTCCGCCGGCGTTGTCCCAGGAGGTCGTGGAGCTGTCGAAGCATGTGCCGATCGTGCTGGTCAACGGCAATCTGCCCCGGAGTGGCCTGCACCGTATTTACACCGATGAAGAAGAAGGGGCGGCGCTGGCTACTCAGCATCTGCTGGACCTGGGGCACCGGAGAATCGGGTTCCTCGGGGGGATGGAGGAGACCTCGACAACTCAGGTGAAGCTGAAGTCTGTACGGATGAAGCTGAAGGAGCAGGGGCTTACGCTGCGCAAGGATTGGGTCATGTTCCACGACTTCTCGATCGAGGGCGGACGGGCGCTGATGGACCGGATGCTGGAGCAGGAGGACCGGCCGACAGCGGTGCTGTGTGTGAATGATTTTACGGCCATCGGGGCATTAAAGTCTGCCACTCAGCATGGGCTGAAGATACCGGAAGATATGTCGATCGTGGGGTTCGACGATTCGCCCTTGTCCAGAGCGGTTATTCCGGAGCTGACCACGGTGTCGCAGAACACCAACCAGCTGGGGGAGCTGTCTGTAGAGATGCTTCATGAGCTGATTAGCGGCGGAAATCCCAGGAAACGCACGGTGCTCCAGCCTAAGTTGGTGGTACGCGACAGCACGGGACGCCCGAAAAATCCCGCAGAATAGCTCACGCAATAGCACGCATAGTAGCCTAACGGAAGCTGCTTACCAGATTAATCTGCCGCGCAAGCATTCAAGCATGTTCATCCAGGGCCGGGCAAGAACTTTCCAGGCGTATGTGGAGTGCGTCAGCACGAGGGGGCCTGTATTCTGGAAAGTTTTTGGATTGAAGCATGGAATTTGTGTAAAGTAGGATTGACCAGGGGATAAGCAGAAGTTATAATGAAATGGATTTCATGAAACCCATTTCATTATTTTTAAGGTTTTGAGTAAGCGGTTACTCTTGCGGTACATATGGGACAAGGCGAGTTTGCGAATTTACTGACAATTTGAAAAGTATAAGAAAATCGCAGCCATAACCCACCAGTCACCCTGATATTTTCCTCGAGAGAGGCACCTTCCTTAGATGGACGGCATGGGTCGTACACAGTTGATCCTGATATTCCCTCTGAAGCAGTATCGCTCCTAATGGGGCGGCATGGGCCGTACAACAATCCTAATCCTTCCCTCTGGAGTAGAACCGCCCTTAAAGGGACGATTCGGCCATGCAATGCTCCTTATCTTTCTCACTTATACGGCACCGCCCTTAGGGGGCGGCAATAACCGTATCCAAGTTCAGTTATTCCAAGTTTTCTTTTCATCATTTCAAGACTTACCTTAAAGGCTTATATGCTGGCATCCGCCACTATATAAATATGACATCGGGAAGGGAGCGGGGGACGGACGCAGACATGCTTGAATCAGTTCTATCTTGGATTAGCTTAACATCACTGAAATTAGGGGAGCGTGGCGAACAGTGAAACAGTTGAAGAAGAAAAGCTCGGCTTGGCTTATGCTGCTGACAGCCTTAGTTACACTTGTAACCGGTTGCAGCGGAGGGAATAATGCGTCTGCACCGGCAACACCGGCGGCGGAGGCGACTCAGGCTCCGGCAGCCAGTGAAACGGCACCAGCGGCAACGGAAGCGCCTTCGGCAACGCCGGTTGCTAATCTGAACGGGCGGGAGATCCGCATCTCCCACTGGTGGGATGCCACTCCTGTCGGGGATTCAGAGGCAGATGAGCTTGCCCGCGAACGGATCAAAGCGGTGGAAGAGAAATACAACGTCAAGATTAAATACCTGAATACAGAGTATTGGTCCACCGCCGAGAAGCTGTCCTCTTCCGTTATGGCGAGCGATCCGTTTGCCGAGATTGTCCGGCTGCCGGACGGCTTCATCTGGGGCCTGATGCATGGCGGCTTCCTGACACCGCTGGATGATTATCTGAAGGATTCACTCATCGATCAGAGTGTGATTGATTCCATGCGCTTCGGCGGCGACAAGGTCTACGGCCTGGAGAGCTGGTATAGCCCGAACGACAGCGGCGTGTTCTACAACAAGCGTATTTTCAAGGAAGCAGGTCTGAAGGACCCGCAGCAGCTGATGGATGAGGATAACTGGAACTGGAATACGATGCTTGATGCGGCGAAGAAGCTGACGATTGACAAGAACGGGGACGGGAAGATGGACCAGTACGGTCTGGCCGGAGCCCATTATGTGATCTCGGAGCTGCTGATCGCCAGCAACGGCGGCAAAATCTACGACGAAGCTAATCAGAAGGCGGTCTTTGATTCACCGGCATCTATGGAAGCGCTTAACTTCCTTCATAAGCTCTACACCCAGGATAAGGTGTTTAAGCCTAACGAGGGCAACGACTGGGAAGACCCGGCTAAGTATTTTGGAGAAGGCACCGTGGCTATGTATCCGGGCGGTCTCTGGGAAATCGAGGGGCGTATTCTTGGCAAGATGAAGGATGAATGGGGATATGTCTATATTCCAAAAGGCCCGCAGGCCGACAAGTACTACGATCCGCTGGGCCAGACGGCAGCCTATGCCATTCCCAAAGGGGTTAAGGATGCGGATACAATCGTAAAGATCTGGGAGGATCTGCAGCCGTTCGACAGCTGGCAGGAGAACCGCAGATTGTCGATGGAGAATGTGTTGCCGGATGAAGCCTCAATCGCCAATGCGATGAATGATGAAGGTAAGGTGGAGCGGGTCTTCGGCGGACGCTACGGCGGTCTTGGCGTCAAGGATCAGCTGGATAAGGTGACTGAGAAATTCCTCAAAGGCGAGATTACACCGTCCACCGGGGTGGCCCAAGTCATTGGAACGGCGCAGGCCGCAGCCAAGAAGGTACTGAGCGGTGAGCAGGATAAAGAGAAGAAATAGGTAGTCGGACGGCTCATAACAAGGATAATACCTGCTTGTCCTGCGTAATACCTGCTGTGTTAGTCCTCAGAATCGGCAGCCGCCCTTATAGGGCGGCGTAGCCGAGTGCATCTGTATCACTCTTATTATGCAAGTCTGCTAGAGGAGGGAACCCGAGTGAGAATGTCATTATCCCGGCGGATGATGAACCGGACACTTGTAACTGTCATGCTGATCTCCATGACGGCGCTGCCAGCGGCAAGCGCAGAGCTGCCTGCTGCCCAGGCGCAAGGTGTAACGGGGAACGGGCAGGAGGTGCGGCAGCTGCCTGAGGGCAGCTATGAGCATTATCTGCAGCAATACGAGCGCGAGGAGCAGCCCCGCGAAGAAATTATGCTGAAGGGAGCCGATTATACAGGGGCCGAGGGGATGAGCCCGGAGGTGCTGACGGAGCTTGGCGGGGAGACGGGAAGATACGTCAGAACGGAGGAGAGCGGTTCGGTGGAGTGGCAGCTGGATGTACCGAAGTCCGGGCTATATCACATCTCTGTCCGGTATTATCCGGTGAAGGGCAAAAGCTCGGCGATTGAACGTGAGCTGCTGATCGACGGCAAGCTGCCGTTCACCAGCGCCCGCAATCTGTCCTTCGGGCGGATCTGGGTCAATGAGAACCCGGAGATCCAGCAGGATAACCGGGACAATGATCTCCGGCCGCGCCAGATTGAGGCCCCGGCCTGGCAGGAGACCCTGCTGAGAGATACGGAGGGCTACTATGAGGAGCCGTACCAATTCTATCTGTCGGCCGGAAGGCACACCTTGACGATGGTGTCCAGCAGAGAGCCGATGGTCATCGACTATATTAAGCTGCACAGCTACGCTGCACCCGCTGCCTACGCAGAGGTGAAGCAGGGCTACGAAGCTAAGGGGTATAAGCCCACCAGCGGCCATCAAGTTAAGATTCAGGGGGAAGACGCTGCCTACAAATCCTCCCCGACCTTGTATCCGATTACAGACCGCTCAAGCCCTTCAACAGAGCCGTACGATGTCTCCAAGATCAGAATGAACACGATTGGCGGCAACAACTGGCGGGTACCGGGCCAATGGATCGCCTGGGAAGTGGAAGCGCCGGAGGACGGTCTGTACAACATCACCATCAAAGGCCGGCAGGAGCTGCTAAGAGGGGTTTATTCCACACGCTCCCTGCGGATTGACGGAGAGATTCCGTTCCGGGAAATGCTGCAGATTCCGTTCTACTACGATTCGGATTGGCAGATGAACCGGCTGGGGAACGATGATGAGCCGTATTTGTTCTATTTAAGCAAAGGAAAAAACGAATTACAGCTGGAGGTCAGCCTCGGGGCAATTGCACCGCTCTTGCGCCAGGTGGAGGCCAGTGTGCTGGACATTAATGCGATGTACCGGAAAATCCTGATGATTACAGGGAATGTGCCAGATCCGTACCGCGATTACAGGCTGGAGGAGCAAATCCCGGATATGACGGCGGTCTTCCGTGAGCAGAGCCAGATTCTATATGGCGTATCGGAAGAACTGGTCCGGCTTACAGGGGAAAAGAGTGATAAAACCGCAACCTTGAATAAAACTGCCTATCAGCTGGCGGACATGGCCGACAAGCCGGAAACGGTGCAGAAGCGGCTGTCGCAGTTCAAAATCAATGTCGGCAGCGTAGGCTCCTGGATTCTGGAGGTATGGGAGCAGCCGCTGGAGATTGATTACCTGCTGCTCTCTTCGCCGGATGTGAAGCTGCCGAAGGCGAATGCTTCCGGGTTCAGGAAGCTAGTGCACGAGGTGTCGTCCTTCACCCATTCGTTCTTCGAGGATTACAACACGATTGGCAATACCACGGAGAACGGCGAGACCATTGATGTATGGATCGGAACCGGCCGCGACCAGGCGCAGGTGCTGAAGGCAATGATCGATGATACATTTACCCCGCTTACCGGCATCGGTGTCAATCTGAAGCTGGTGAGTCCGAATGTGCTGCTGCGCGCCTCGCTGGCCGGGGAAGGCCCGGATGTGGCGATGCAGGTCGGCAATGATATGCCGGTGAACTTTGGGATGCGCAAAGCGGCGGAGGATCTGTCAAAGTATCCCGGCTATGAGGATGTGGTGAAGCAGTTCAGAGACAGCGCGCTCGTGCCGTACCGGTTCGAGAATCAGGTCTTTGCCCTGCCGGAGCAGCAGATCTTCAACATGCTGTTCTACCGGAAGGATATTCTGCAGGAGCTGAACCTTGCGCCGCCGCAGACCTGGGATGAGGTATACGCGATGATTCCGGTGCTGCAGAAGCACCGGATGGATATGGCGCTGCCGCTCGCGCAGACCACAGGCGTGCCAGTACTGGAGGTCAACCGCGCGTATGCCATGCTGCTCTATCAGATGGGCGGATCATTTTATCTGAATAACGGAGCGAAGAGCGGACTCGATACGGAGAACGGGCTGGCTGCCTTTAAGAACTGGACCAATTTCTATACCAGCTACAAGCTGCCGCTGATCTTCGACTTCCCGATGCGGTTCCGCACCGGCGAGATGCCGGTCGGCATTCAGGACTATACCTTCTATAACTATCTGACGGTATCTGCACCGGAGATTAAGGGACTATGGGAATTCATTCCGGTTCCGGGGACGAAGCAGCCGGACGGGAGTATCCGCAGGGATGTTGCCAGCGGGGGCACCGCCGCCCTGATGCTGAGGCAGGCCAAGAACAAGGATGCCGCCTGGGAATTCATGAAATGGTGGGTAGACAAGGATTCGCAGGTCCGCTTCGGCCGGGAGATGGAGGGCCTCATGGGCGCGGCTGCGCGGTATCCGACCGCGAACGTGGAAGCGCTTAAGGAGCTGCCATGGCCGACAAGCGATTACCGCCATCTGGAGGAGCAGTGGCAATGGGTGCAGGGTGTGCCTGAGGTGCCGGGCGGTTACTTCACAGGCCGCCATCTGGACAATGCCCTGCGTGAGGTCATCAACAATGGAACGAACACCGCCGATGCCCTGTACGATTATGTGCAGGAGATCGACTATGAGATTGATCAGAAGAGAGCAGAGTTCGATTTGAAACGAAGGGAATAGGGAGGGACTCTTGTGCAGAAAGTGAAAAATACGGCCGAACCCTTGATTCAGCCCCGGCTGTCCCCTTCCGGGCTGCGTAATTACTGGGCTTTGTTCGGCAAAGATGTGCGGCGGGATAAACATCTGTATGTACTGCTGGCTCCATATATGGTGCTGTTTCTGTTGTTTACCGTATTGCCGGTGGTGATTTCGATCATCTTCAGCTTCACGCACTTCAACATGCTGGAGATGCCGCGCTGGATCGGCTGGGAGAATTATTCCAAGCTGCTCTGGAATGATGATGTGTTCCTGATCGGGGTCAAGAATACACTGATTTTCTCGGTGGTTACCGGACCAGTCAGCTATATCGCCTGTTTTTTGTTTGCCTGGCTGATCAATGAGCTGAATCCCAAGCTGCGGGCGTTTATGACCCTGATCTTTTTTGCGCCGTCGATCTCCGGGAATGTCTTCTTCATCTGGCAGATCATCTTCTCCAGTGACTCCTACGGGATCATCAACGGACTTCTCATGCAGCTTGGCGTAATTTATGAGCCGATCCAATGGCTGCAGGACCCCAAGTATATGCTGGGGATCATCATGCTGGTGCAGCTCTGGCTAAGCCTCGGGACCAGCTTCCTGGCCTTCATCGCCGGACTGCAGACCGTTGACAAGACGCTGTATGAAGCAGGGGCTGTGGACGGTGTCAAAAACCGCTGGCAGGAGCTGTGGTTCATTACGCTCCCTTCCATGCGTCCGCAGCTGATGTTCGGCGCGGTCATTCAGATTACTGCCTCGCTGGCAGTTGCTGATGTGGCTATGGCGCTGGCAGGCTTCCCGAGTGTGCAGTACGGGGCGCATACGATCGTAACCCATCTGGTGGACTACGGTACGATCCGCTTCGAGATGGGCTATGCCTCGGCGATTGCCACCGTGCTGTTCGTGATGATGCTGGGCAGCAATCTGATTGTTCAAAAGCTGCTGAAGAGGGTGGGTGAATAAGCGGGATGAAGCTGGCAATACGTCTGAACAAAAAAGTAAACCGTTCCTGGCAGGTCGATGCCCTGCTGTTCCTGGCCCTGGCCGGATTCGGAGCATTCATGGCGATTCCGTTAATTTATGTCATTAACAATGCGTTCAAGCCGCTGGATGAGCTGTTTATTTTCCCGCCTACGCTATTTGTACGCAATGCAACGCTTGAGAACTTCGCCAATCTGTTTCAGGTGATGAAGAATTCCTGGGTGCCGTTCTCCAGATATATATTCAACACGGTATTCATTACCGCCGCCGGTACAGCCGGGCATATCCTGCTGGCCTCGGCGGCGGCGTACCCGCTGGCGAAGCATAAATTCCGCGGCTCTAAGGTGCTGTTCACCGTGGTTGTCCTGTCGCTGATGTTCTCGCCGCATGTCACCGCGATACCGAACTATATGATTATGTCCGCGCTGGGCTGGATGGACTCCTACCAGGCGGTTATCGTTCCTGCCTTTGCCTATCCGCTGGGACTCTATCTAATGAAGCAGTTCATGGAGCAGATCCCGGATGCGCTGCTGGAGGCGGCGAAGATTGACGGGGCAAGTGAATACCGCATCTTCTGGCAGGTCGTCATGCCGCTGGTCAAGCCGGCCTGGCTGACGCTGCTCATTCTGATGATGCAGATGCTATGGGGCACGGACGGCGGCAGCTTCATCTACAGCGAGCAGCTCAAGACGCTGCATTACGCGATGGGCCAGATTATTCAGGGCGGGATCGCCCGTGCAGGAGTCGGGGCCGCTGTGGCGGTGATTATGATGACCGTGCCGATTGTGACTTTCATTCTGTCACAGAGCAATGTGATTCAGACGATGGCTTCGTCCGGCATGAAGGACTGAAGCGATGGAGGCGTTAGGGTTGAGAATAAAGTCATCGATACTGGTGCTTGTATCCGTGCTGCTGCTTGTGGGCCTGTGTCCTAGGCCGGCCGGGGCAGCGCCGTATGAAGGATATACCTACTCCTACTGGGGAGACGCGGTTCAGTCGCCGATTGCTTATCTTCCTTCGCGGGCCATCAGCGGGCTAGAGGCAGGGACGGGAGCCTGGAACGCCCCGGGAGACCTGTTTGTCTCAGCGGAAGGGCTGCTCTATGTGCTCGATTCCGGGAACGGGCGGATTGTGGTGCTGGATAAGGAGTGGAACACACTCCGTGTCATCGAAGGCTTCCGGAACGGGGAGAAGAAGGACAGCTTCAATAACCCGGAAGGGCTCTTCGTTACGGACGCCGGCCGGATCTACGTGGCGGATACGGAGAATAGACGGCTGGTCGAGCTGGACGGCACAGGAACCTTCGTGCGGGAGATCGGAGCGCCGAAGGCGGATGTGATCGGAGCGGGTTTTGAGTATTTTCCGCGGAAAGTGATTGTTGATAAGGCAGGCCGCATCTATGTGGTCGGCAGAGGGGTCTACGAAGGGCTGATCGAGTTCGACAGCGACGGGCAGTTCACAGGCTTCATGGGCACGAACAAGGTGCAGTTTGATCCTGTGGATCTGTTCTGGAAGTCCGTATCGACCAAGGAGCAGCGCGAGAAGATGGTGCAGTTCATTCCGCTGGAATTCAATAATGTCGATGTCGATGAAGATGGCTTCATCTATACCACTACCGTGGATAAGAAGACCTTCTCTCCGGTAAAAAGACTGAATCCCTCCGGCATCGATGTCCTGCGGGTCAGCAGCGAGATCCCGCCCATCGGCGATCTGAGCCTGGACCGCTCCGCCTTCATTGACATTGATGTGACGGGGAACGGAGTGTACCGGGCACTGGACACCACGCGCGGGCGGGTCTTCACCTACAATGAGGACGGCAAGCTGCTATATGTAATCGGTCAACTCGGCAGCCAGCTCGGCACATTCAAGAACCCGGCGGCGGTGGAGAGCTATGAGAATGCAATCTATGTGCTGGACCGCGATCTGGGGAGAATTACCGAGTTCATGGTGACTCAGTTCGGCAGCATGGTTAATGAAGCCAACACCCTGTACAGCTCCGGCAAGCATGATGAAGCCGCGAAGCTGTGGCGGGAGGTGCTGAAGCTGGATGCCAACTATGAGATGGCGTATGTCGGTATCGGCAAATCGCTGCTCCGCCAAGGCGAATACAAGCAGGCCATGACCTATCTGAAGCTGGGCAATGACCGCGAATATTACTCTAAGGCGCTGGGGAAATACCGCAGGGAGTATATGCGCGATCACTTCAGCATCTATATGACCGGAATGATAGCCGTACTGCTGGGCGGCTACGTGATCGTCCGCCTGGTGAAGCGGCAGAGAAAGGGAGGGAGGGTTCAGGATGCCGTTTCTTAAGGACATTAAATATTCACTGCATGTAGCAGTACACCCCTTCGACGGATTCTGGGATCTGAAATATGAGAATAAGGGCAAGCTGCGCATGGCACTGGGCATTCTTATCGCCCTTACCCTGACTATGATTGTGAAGCGCCAATATGTAGGCTATGTGGTCAATTATAATCACCCGCTAGCACTGAACAGCATCAATGAGCTCAAGTATATTATTTTCCCGTTCCTGCTCTGGTGCCTGGCGAACTGGTCCCTGACGACGCTGATGGACGGGGAGGGTAAGTTCGCGGAGATCGTCATTACTACTGGGTACGCCCTGCTTCCGCTGATTCTGATCAACATTCCTAATATCCTGCTCAGCAACGTGATTACGCTGCGGGAGGCTTCCTTCTATCATTTGCTGGATGCTTTGGCCACGCTGTGGTTCGTCTGGCTCTTGTTCATCGGGACTATGACGGTTCACCAGTACACGGTGCTCAAAACGATTACAACCATGCTGCTGACGCTGGCTGTAGTGGGCATCATCATCTTCCTGGGCCTGCTGTTCTTCAATCTGATCCAGCAAATTGTCAGTTTTGTCTACACCGTCTACCAGGAGCTTTCAATTCGCGAATAAGAAAGGAGGAGCCAGGCTTTGAAGAAGAAGCTAACCATCATTGCAATTGTGATTATGCTCAGCGGCGCAGCCCTGCTGCCGTACACAGACTTGGCGGAATCTGCGCCAGAAGCGGAAGCGGCGGTACAGTCTGAAGCAGCGATACAATCCGAAGCAACGGTACAATCTTCAGCGCAGAGCGTGCAGGACACCCCGAAATCGCCGGAGCTATCTGCAGATCTGAAGGCGGCCCTGGACAACGAATATTTGACCCTGTATCTGAATCAGACGACCACGGAGATTGCCGTTAAGGATAAGAAGAGCGGGGCGCTCTGGTATTCCAACCCGCAGGACCGCGAACAGGATGCTGTCGCCACCGGATATAACAAATCCAAGCTGAATGTGCAGGTGGAGCTGACCTACTATGACAGCAAGGGCAATCTCATGAACTACGACAACTACACTCACAGTGTGCAGGGTAGCCAATTTACCATCGAGGAATCGGGCGACAGCCTGAATATCGTGTACACACTGGGGGAGGTCAAGAGCAATATCGATGGGATTCCCAAATACATCAGTGAAGAACGCTTCCGCACCCTAATCATCGACCGCATTGAGAAGGAGCGTGACAAGAAGGAGATCGAGAAACGGTTCAGGTACGATGAATCCAATAAGCGGTATGAACGAAGAGATACCTCCTTCAAGGGAGTAGGGCTTAAGAAAGTGACCTCCCTGTTCGAGCAGGTGGGCTATGATGAGGAGCAAATCGCCATCGATAAGGCGGCCTACGGCGAAGAGGAGGACGGAGCCGCCCTGGTGACGCTTCCCCTGGAATACAAGCTGGACGGGAAGCAGCTGCGGGTAAGCATCCCGGGCGATAAGGTCAGATATCCGGATAATATGCACATTCAGACGTTGTCGCTGCTTCCGTTTTTTGGGGCGAGCGGGACGAAGGATGAGGGCTACAGCCTGGTGCCTGACGGCTCCGGGTCGCTGATACACTTCAACAATAACAAGCTCTATGCTGCCCCATACCGTACCGCGATGTACGGACCGGATGCTGCGCTGACCCAGCTGGGGCAAGTGCAGAAGGAGGAGACCGCACGGCTGCCTGTATTCGGCATGAAGGTTCAGGACCGCGGCTTCCTGGCGGTGATCGAGAGCGGAGATGCGGTTGCAGCCGTGGAGGCAGACGTCAGCGGGCGGCTGAATCAGTATAACAATGTCTTCTCCAGCTATACGCTGGGCAGTCTGGAGGAAGTGACGCTGACCAACGGCTGGCGCTCCAGTACGGTGAAGCAATTTCAGGCTGGTATCTTCTCCGGAGATATCACTGTAGCCTACAGCTTCCTTGATAAGGAGGGGGCCAGCTACTCAGGCATGGCCGCGCATTACCGGGAGTACTTAATCGAACATACCGGGATGGCAAGGCTGGAAGGGGCAGAGGACGTTCCCTTCTACCTGGAATTGATCGGCGGCATTCCGAAGAAGAAATTCTTCCTGGGCATTCCTTACAGCGCTTATGAGCCGCTTACTTCCTTCAAGGAGGCCAAGGTCATTCTGGAGCAGCTGCAGGAGAAGGGGATCGGGGACATTCAACTGCGGTATACCGGATGGTTCAACGGCGGCATCAACCATAATTACCCGAAGGGCGTATCTGTGGACAGCAAGCTTGGCGGAACCAAAGGGCTCAAGGAGCTCCAGGCCTACGCACAGGATAAGGAGGTTACACTGTATCCCGATGCTTCGTTCCTGCAGACCTTCCCGGAAGCCAAGGGCCTCGGCAAGTCACAGGCCTCCCGGCTGATTACAGGTAAGCTGGCGCATACGTATCCCTTTGACTTCTCCATGCTGAAGCTGGATGTGAAGCAGCCCTCCGGTTATGTCGTCAGTCCCCGGGTACTGCCGGGTGTGGTAGACAGCTTCCTCGGGGATTATGCAGCGCTTGGAGTGGACGGCTTGTCCCTGCGGGATCTCGGCAGCGGGCTGAATTCCGATTTCAATGTGGAGGATCTGGTTGACCGCCAGCGGGCCGAGGGAATCGTCAAGGAGCAGCTGGAGCGCGTGAGCAGCTCGGTGCCCCGCCTGATGGTGGAAGGCGGCAATGCGTACGCGGCTCCCTTCGCCCGTCATATTGTGGCTGCGCCCATGCAGAGCAGCGGGTTCAATATTACGGATGAGAGCATCCCCTTCTTCCAGATGGTGTACCACGGCTATCTGCAATATGCCGGAACCGCCTGGAATATGGCTGATGATCAGGATGCATCGCTCAGTCTGCTGAAGGCGCTGGAGACCGGGAGCGCACCGTATTACACCTGGTTCTATGCCGATCCTTCCGCGATTAAAATGACGGGCTTCGACAGGCTCTACTCGGCCGATTACCGCAGCTGGATTGACCAGGCAGCCGGGCAGTATCAGGCCTTGAGCCTTGTGCTGAAGAATGTCCAGTCCCAGACGATCAGAGAGCATAAGAAGCTGGCGGAAGGTGTCTATCAGACGACTTATGAAGCAGGAACCACGATTATAGTGAATTATAACCGTGCGCCGGTGAGTGTGGGCGGAGTGACCATAGACGGAAGGAATTACCGGGTAGGAGGTGAGCAGCAATAATGAAGCTAAAGAAGCTGTCCCTGGAGCAAAAAAACAGATATTACGGCCTGTACTTCATTCTTCCCTGGTTCGCGGGCTTCTGCTTCCTGTTCCTGACGCCGCTGCTGTCTTCCCTGCGGTTCAGCCTCAGTAACCTGCAGGTCAATGATGAGGGCTTCACGCTAAAATATATCGGACTCGCGAACTTCCGGGAGGCACTGTTCTCCCATGAATCCTATGTCCGGACATTAACGGAATCCGTGATGAATATCGTGCTGAACACCCCGCTTATTCTGATTTTCAGCCTGTTTTTCGCCGTGCTGCTCAATCAGAAGTTCCATGGCAGAGTGCTGGCGCGGGCCATCTTTTTCCTGCCGGTTATTCTGGCCTCGGGCATTATTGCCAGCATTGAGAACGGCGATTTGATGCAGTCTGTTGTGCGCAGCGCCAGTGATTCCACAGGCGGAGGCCTGTCGGTGATCAAGAATCTGGAGCTGACCACGCTGCTGATCGAATCCGGTCTGAGCCCCACTGTGGTGCAGTATCTGACTGGAGCGGTGAGCCGGATCTATGAGATTGTCAGCCAATCGGGCGTGCAGATCCTGATCTTTTTGGCGGGGCTGCAATCGATCTCCCCTTCCCTGTATGAGGCGGCGAAGATTGAAGGCTCCACAGGCTATGAGGCCTTCTGGAAAATTACGTTTCCGATGATCGGCCCGCTGATCCTTACGAATCTGGTCTATACCATTATTGACAGCTTCATCAGCGACCAGACCAGCCGCATGGTGGTGGATACAGCGTTCAAGAGCTTCAATTTCGGGCTGAGCGCAGCCATGTCCTGGATGTATTTTGCTATCATCGCGCTGCTGTTGTGGGTAACGACGGCGCTGATCTCACGTAAAGTCTTTTATCAAGACTAGCGGCTTGGAAGGAGGAGCATTCATGAAGACAGAGACCGCAGCAATGCCGCACCGCACCAGGAAAGAGCAGCTGCACCGGCTGGCTTCGGCCGCCTATTGGGTGGAATTTTCGAAAAAATGGTTGTGGGTGATCGCCCGTTTTGTGCTGGTCTTCGGCATATCGTTCGTCATTCTGTACCCGATCCTGCTGAAGCTGTCGATTGCGTTCAAAAGTATGGACGATTTGTATGATTCCACCGTGATCTGGGTACCGCAGGCGTTCACCCTGGAGAACTTCAGGCTCGTATTCAAGGCGATGAACTATCCGGCAGTACTGCGGAACACCATGCTGTTGTCGTCAGCGGTCATGGTGCTTCAGACCATCATCTGTGTGCTGGCCGGTTACGGCTTTGCCCGGATTAAGTTCAAGGGGAGCGGGCTGCTGTTCGCGGCAGTGATCTTTACGATCCTTGTCCCCTCCCAGACAATCATGATCCCGCTGTACCTGCATTTCAAGAACTTTGACCTGTTCGGTCTGATTGAGCTGTTCACAGGGAAGCCGGCGAACCTGATCAATACGTATTGGCCGTTTATCATTTCTTCGATGCTCGGGATGGGCGTCAAGACAGGGCTGTATGTCTATATTTTCCGCCAGTTCTTCAAGGGCATTCCACGGGAGATTGAGGAAGCGGCCTATGTGGATGGAGCAGGCTATTTCACCACCTTCGCCCGTGTGATTCTGCCCAATGCCATTCCGTCCATGGTAACGGTGATGCTGTTCTCCTTCGTGTGGCAGTGGAATGACTCATTCTTCACCAATATGTATCTGAACGAACCGAAGGTCATGTCATCGATGATGTCTTCGGCGGGCTACGGTATTGCTACCTACATGACCGGCGGCGGCCAGGCAGCGAATTCGCTGGTTCAGGACCCGTTCTTCATGTCCATGATGATGAATACCAGTGTGCTGATGGCGATTCTGCCGCTAATTATCCTCTATGTATTCGTTCAGCGGCATTTCGTAGAGAGTGTGGAGCGTTCCGGTCTGGTCGGATAGGAGGAGGATAGGAGCATGAAGCGGCTAACGGTTACGGCGGTTATCGGCGTTGTTCTATTATGTGTTGTTGTAATTCTGTTCAGTAATAGGAATGAGGAGGAAATCCCTGTGCAGCACCAGAAACCGCCGGATGCGGCAGTGACGATAGACGGCAATGTCCGCTATCAGACTATCGATAACTTTGGCGCGTCCGACGCCTGGTCCATGGACCCCCTGGGGAAGGAGTGGACCGAAGAGAATAAGAACAAGGTGGCAGATTTGCTGTTCTCACGCAGCAGAGGGATCGGGCTGTCAGCCTGGCGCTTCAATATAGGCGCAGGCTCGGCGGAGACCGATCAGGCCATCATTCCAGATCCGTGGCGAAGAACGGAAGCCTTCAAAATAACGGAGGAAGGGCCGTACGACTGGAGCAGGCAGGCAGGGCAGCAGTGGTTCCTGCGGGCGGCCCAGGAGCGCGGAGTCGAAACCCTGATTGCCTTCGCCAACAGCCCGCCGGTCTGGATGACCCGGAATGGTCATGCCCAGCCTGATCCAGAGGTAGGGTCCAGCAATTTGAAGGAAGGCTCTGAAGCTGCCTTCGCCTCCTTCCTGATTGAGGTGTTGGAGCATTTCAAGCAGGAGGGCCTTGAATTCGATTATATCAGCCCCGTTAACGAGCCGACCTGGGACTGGAACCATGCGCAGCAGGAAGCCAGCCGGTACAATAATGACGACCTGAAGCGGGTGATTCTGGAGCTGTATGCCCAGCTTCGCGCTAGCGGGCTGAAAGCGCAGATCAGTGCCCCGGATGGAGTGGAGATTATTTCTCTGCTCGATGATGAGCACTACCGGGAGTTCGCGGGCAGCGGCGTCTATTCCAGCGGGGCTAACAGTCTGGGGCTGGGGAAATACCGGGAATACATTAAGGACCTGCTGGGTGACCCTGTGCTGAAGGAAGCGGTAGGCAACAAGATCGCCTCGCATTCCTACTGGTCCGACTACAGTCATTCCGGCGACGACCGGCTGGTTAAGCTAAGACAGCTGCTGGACGGCAATCTGAAGCAATATGATCCGCAGGCCAAATATTGGGTCACCGAATACTGCATTATGGGCGACTATGGCCCGGGACGGGATCTGGGAATGGAGCCCGCGCTTCAGGTGGCGCGCACCATTCACTTCGATCTGACCGAGGCGAATGCAGCCGCATGGCAGTGGTGGACGGCAGTGTCCAAGGTAGATTACAAGGACGGCTTGCTGTACACCGATTACACTCAGCCTGGGGATGAGCAGAACATCCTAACCTCGAAGATCCTGTGGTCGCTCGGCAATTACAGCAAGTTCATCCGCCCCGGAGCGGTGCGGATTGCACTCTCCGGTCTGAGCCAGGAAGCCGGAAGCGAGCTGCTCGGCTCGGCTTATGTGCACGAGGAGGAGCAGAGCATGACGGCGGTGCTGGTGAATGACAGCCTGGAGGAGAAGCGGGTGCAGCTCACCCTGAGCGGACTAGGACTGAAGGCAGCTGCCTTGCGTTCCTATGTAACCAATGCGCAGCTGGATCTGGCCCGCAGCGAGGATGTGGTTGTTGATGTAGCCGCTGATGGGACGGCAGCTGGGGAGCAGGTATTCCAGGCCGTTATCCCGGCCCAGTCGGTGGTGACCCTGGTGGCAGGCGGGCCGGAGCTAGAGGAGGAGGCTGGCCTGCCGGGTGAGGTTGCCGGAACCCAGGTTACCGGGACTCAAGCTGCACAGGACATTCCGGCGGCGGAGGACTATGCAGGCTATCTGTTCAGCTATTTCACAGGCGAAGGAACCGGGGACGGCGAGCAGGTATACTTCGCCCTCAGCGAAGGCAATGACCCGCTGCATTGGCAGGAGCTGAACGGCGGGAAGCCTGTGCTAATCTCCCCCTTGGGGAACAAGGGAGTCAGAGATCCCTTCATCATCCGTTCACCTGAAGGGGGACGGTTCTATCTGATCGCCACCGATCTGAAGATCAACGGCAATTGGGATTGGGGCGCAGCCCAGACACGGGGCAGCCGGTCGATCATCGTGTGGGAATCGGATAATCTCGTGGACTGGTCGGAGCCTTGGGAAGCCAAGGTCTCACCGGAGGAGGCGGGGAATACCTGGGCACCTGAGGTGATCTATGACCAGGAGAGCGGAGAATATATCGTATTCTGGGCCTCGCGGATGTACGCCGGTTCCGCTCACACCGGGGACGCCTACCAGACAATCCTGTATAGCAAGACACGCGATTTCCGCGCGTTCACAGAGCCGCAGGTCTATATGGACTATGGGCATTCGATCATTGATACCACTATGGCTGCGTATAACGGGAAGATTTACAGATTCACCAAGGATGAACGCGAGCAAGGTCCGGAATCCCCTTTTGGCAAAATGGTCTTCCAGGAGTCCCTGGATTCGGTATTTGCGCCTGCGGTGAAGCTGTTAAGCGGGAGTGTCGGCGGACTGAAGGGCATTGAAGGGCCAACCCTGTTCAAATCCAATACGGAGGAGAAGTGGTATCTGTTTGTGGATGAATTCGGAGGGAGAGGGTACATCCCGCTGGAGACGGAGGATCTTGATTCGGGCAAGTGGACGGTATCCTCTGATTATGAGCTGCCGGCCAGCCCCCGCCATGGAACGGTAATTCCGGTCACCCGGCGTGAATACGACGCTCTGAGCGCCAAGTTCATGCAATGAATTCAGGCCGGACCTAGCGTGGCAAGTGGAAACGGCATTGCCGTCCTTTTAAAGGACGGTACCGTTTCAGCGAGAAATAGAAGGATAAGTTATCGTGTGGAACATATAAATTCTTATATTTTAAATAAAAACAGGTTCACCCTTGCCATTACGGCAGAGGTGAACCTGTTTGCTTAGAGCATCATGCTGAAGGCCGATGCTTATTTGGAGCTTTCGTAACGCTTGCCGACTTCTTCCCAGTTCACTACGTTCCAGAACGCCTTGATGTAGTCAGGACGTTTGTTCTGGTAGTTCAGGTAGTAGGCATGCTCCCATACATCGAGGCCGAGGATAGGAGTTGCGCCTTCGCTGATCGGGTTGTCCTGGTTCGGTGTGCTGGTTACAGCAAGCTTGCCGTCCTTCACAACGAGCCAAGCCCAGCCGCTGCCGAAGCGTGTAGTAGCCGCAGTAGCGAAGTCTTCCTTGAATTTATCGAAGCCGCCGAGCTCACTGTCAATGGCAGCAGCCAATGCGCCGGTTGGTGCGCCGCCGCCGTTCGGTCCAATCACTTCCCAGAACAGGGTGTGGTTGGCATGTCCACCGCCGTTGTTGCGGACCGCTGTGCGGATCGCTTCAGGTACAGCGTTCAGGTCGGTCAGAAGCTCGTCGATGCTTTTGTTTTGCAGTTCGGGTGCCTTTTCCAGTGCGGCGTTCAGGTTCGTCACATAAGTGTTATGGTGCCTGTCATGATGAATCTCCATCGTCAAAGCGTCGATGTGTGGTTCAAGTGCGTTGTTCGGATACGGAAGTGCCGGTAATTGAAAAGCCATGGAAAAATCCCTCCTGATTATATGTTGGTTTTGGAATATATCCGTTGAGATACTATTATTAAAACGCATCTGGAACAATAATGCAACATTAAATAAACAAAAATGTTTAAAAAGTATTTTCTTGTCCTCCGTACACAGAAAGTGTTAAGGCTATGTTAAACTATTAAGGCTTAGTAACTGGGACGTTTTGACTACCAATTCTCCTAATACATGTTAAATATGAAACTATATTGCATGAAAACGCTTCATATCAAGCGCTTTCAAAAGAAAAATGATGATAACGCGAGAAAAGTGTGCTTTAATAGAGACAAAAGCAGGTATTCCTCGGTTTTTGATGCTTTTTTCCACTTATACTGTTATGGAAACCCCTTCTTTTTGTAAAATCATAAGCCATAGAAAAGGGAGACTTTTAAGTATGCACGTTCGTTCCTTTCAATTAAGCGATGTTACTCCAGTGACTGAATTGCTGCAGACCGCATTATCGGAAGAATGTTTCGAGAGCACGATCGAGCCTTTCTCCAGGCAATTGTCATGGGATTCTGATCTCATTGTAGTTGCTGAGGATGAAGGAGAAATCATCGGTGCACTGATTGGTACGATTGAGAAGAATCACGGCTGTTATTTCCGCATCGCTGTCCATCCTGATTACCGCCGCAGAGGAGTCGGCAAGAGTCTTGTAACGGCTATGGAGAACAGATTTCAGGCGCGGAAGGTCAGCGGTATCTATGTTGCCGTGGATGAACACAATTCTTTTGCAATGCCGCTCTATGAGGCCATGGGTTATGACGAGAACCACATTTTCAAATCCGTGCGCAAGCTGAGCATTGTCGGGTAACTGTTGCTGAACCGCTGCTGTAAGCGGAATCAAATCTTAGAGTAGAGAACTATTGCAGGGCCGGAACTTCGAATATATGGATATTCCTGCATAGTCTGTTTCATTATACTAAAGCATATCTTCCCTATGTCCATTGCAAATGGGCGGGAGATATGCTTTTCTATTGTTAAGGACCTGATAACCCAATTGAAGCAAGTAGGTGGCCTATGAACCGGGAGCTTGAAGAAGATTACACGCGGAGCCGCAGACAAAGATACAGATCAGTAACGCATAACAAGTCCAGACAGAAGTCCGGAAGAACGTGGGTCAGGGATATGCGGGAGTGGATCATTACGGCGGGGATAGTGTTCGCTGTGATGTCGCTGCTTAATATTTATGTGTTCAATGTGTCTACTGTAATCGGCCAATCCATGGAGCCTACCCTATATCAGGGAGAGAAGCTGATTATTAATAAAATCGCCCTCAGCTTCGGGAAGCCGGGCCGCGGGGAGGTTGTCGTCCTTCATGATCCCAGTACGGGACCCAGCCGCAAGGAATATCTGGTCAAGCGGGTGATCGGTATTCCCGGCGACATTATTGAAGTACGGAACCAGCAGCTCTATCTCAACGGCAAGCTGCTGGATGAGCCTTATATCGATACATCTATAGAAGATCCCGATTTCAGCAGCCTGACCGTGCAGGCGGGGGCCTACTTCGTCATGGGGGACAACCGGCATGCCGGAGCCAGCAAGGACAGCCGTTATTTCGGCGCTGTCGCAGGGGAAAGTATCGTGGGTAAGGTGTCCCTGATCTGGTGGCCCATCTCCAAGATGAAGGCTCTGTAGAGTTACCTTATTCATTCTATAAAGGAGAGGCGGATATGCACCTCAACATCCAGAAAGGTTACGCTCCGCCTCCTTCCAAATGGGAGGAACTTAAGGCTGAGATTAAGGCGGCCGCACCTGCACTCGGTATTGATGATATCGGGTTCACCACTGCGGAGCCGTTTTTATATTTGAAGAACATTCTCCAGGAGCATCGGGACAACGGATATGAATCCGGGTTCGAGGAGCCGGATCTGGACAAGCGGACGGTTCCGTCTTTGCAGTCCGGGGAGCAGCCGCTCTCTATCATTGCGATTGCAGTGGCCTATCCCTCCAAAATGGAGGACCCGCCCAAATCCGAGCCGGGTGCGCGCAGAGGTATTCTGGCCCGCGCCTCCTGGGGCCAGGATTACCATCATGTGCTCCGTGAAGCGCTGGCGAGGCTGGAGAGCTTCATCCGTGAGCGTGTCCCGGATGCCGTGCTGGAGAGCATGGTGGATACGGGGGCGCTTGTAGACCGGGCTGTAGCAGAGCGGGCGGGGATCGGCTTCAGCGCCAAGAACTGCGCGATCATCTCTCCGAAGTGGGGATCATGGATCTATCTGGGGGAGATGGTGACGAATCTCCCGCTGCCCCCCGACCAGCCTGTGCAGGAGGGCTGCGGCGACTGCACCAAATGCATCGACGCCTGCCCTACCGGCGCGCTGGTCGGTCCGGGACAGCTCAATGCCCAGGCCTGCATCTCTTTTCTGACCCAGACGAAGGGCTTCCTGAGCGATCACTATATGACCAAGATCGGCAACCGGCTGTACGGCTGCGACACCTGCCAGATTGTCTGTCCGCATAACCGGGGCAAGAACTGGAACCACCGCCCGCAGCTTCTGCCTGATCCTGAGGTGGTCAAGCCGCTGCTGATGCCGATTCTGGACCTCAGCAACCGGGAGTTCAAAGAGAAGTTCGGCAGCAGCTCAGCGGCATGGCGCGGCAAGAAGCCGATGCAGCGCAATGCGGTCATTGCGCTGGGCAATTTCAAGGAGGCTTCGGCGGTGCCGAAGCTGACGGAGCTTCTGCTGAAGGAGCCCCGGCCGGAAATGCGCGGAACCTCGGCCTGGGCGCTCAGCCGCATCGGCGGCGAAGCAGCGCTTGCGGCTGTTGAGCAGGCGCTGGAGAGCGAAGAGGACAGCACGGTGCGCGACATGCTGGAGCAGGCTGTAGACAAGCTCCGCGAGCAGGGAGCAGCGGACGGGAAATGAACCGCAGGCCAGCGGGAATTGCCAATTGCTGTCCAGTTGTTGAAATGCTATGATAGATTCGCGTGCCTGAACAGGGTTATCGCCAGACAATAGAGTACAAAGGTGGATTACAGATGAATATTGCATTGCCTATTATTACGCTTGTTGTAGGGCTGATCGGCGGATTCTTCATCGGCGTGTATTATCTGCGCAGACAGATGACAACGATGCAGAATGATCCTGAAATGCTGCAGAAGGTTGCCAAGCAAATGGGGTATAACCTGAACGGGAAGCAAATGCAGCGTGCCCAGCAGATGATGAAGAATGGCAATCAGCCGGGGCGTGCTCCTGCTGCGGCCAAAGGACAGTCCCGCAAGAAGTAATAATGATGATCGTATGAAATAGATAAGAGTCAGCTGCAGGTGCGGAAGGGGGGAGCTTTCATGGGGGGCATCAAGGAGTACAAGAACGGGAAGGTTTCTGTAAACCGGGAGCAGATTGAGTATCATGTAGAGAAGATTCTGGAATTAATCGGTGAAGATACCAGCCGCGAAGGCCTGCTCGAAACACCGGCCAGAGTGACGCGGATGTATGAAGAGATCTTCGGCGGTTATTCCATTGATCCGCGCGAAGCGCTGGGCGTAACCTTCGACGAGTCTCATGAAGAGCTGGTCATTGTAAAGGATATTGTCTACTATAGCCAATGCGAGCATCACATGGCTCCATTCTTCGGCAAGGTGCATATCGGCTATGTTCCCAGCGGCCGCATTGCCGGACTCAGCAAGCTGGCCCGGCTCGTAGAAGCGGTCAGCCGCAGGTTACAGGTGCAGGAACGCATCACGGCCCAGATCGCCGACATCATGACCGAGGTGCTGAATCCGCACGGTGTCATGGTTGTAGTCGAAGGGGAGCATCTGTGCATGTGTGCCCGGGGCGTGAAGAAGCCGGGCAGCAAGACGGTCACGATGGCTACCCGCGGCTCCTTCCGTGAGGATGCAGCGGCAAGGGCCGAATTCCTGGCCTTGATCAAAGATTAGGAACGGATAAGCCCGCCTGCCACTTCGACAGTGGCGGCGGGCTTTTTTTGCGCGAAGGGGTGTGGCTCAATGCTCCGCAGAGCCTTAGAAAGGCTGCCAGACCAGCTTACGGGCGGCCCCGTAGCGTTCGGCGACATAAGGCCAGTTCACGACTCTCCACCAGTCTTGGATATAATCGGCGCGGTTGTTCTGATGCTTGAGGTAATAGGCATGCTCCCACACATCGAGCGCCAGCAGCGGAACGACATCCCATTGGGACAGATTCTGATGCTTCTCAGCCGTCAGAATCTCCAGTCTGCGGCTGCGCGGGCTCCAGACCAAGAGAGCCCATCCGCCGCCCTCGACTTTATTGGCAGCTTCACTGAACTGGGCTCTGAAGGCATCATAGCTTCCGAAGCTGCGTTCTATGGCGTCCAGCAGCGCACCGGAGGGGCGGCCGCCTCCTTGCGGGGACATGACATTCCAGAAGATCGTATGCAGATAATGGCCGGCCCCGTTGAACGCAAGCTCCCGCTCCCAATGCTTAACCAGATCGTAGTCGCCACTCAGGCGTGCTTCCGCCAGCTTG
This sequence comes from Paenibacillus rhizoplanae, assembly GCF_042684125.1. NCBI lineage: Bacteria > Bacillati > Bacillota > Bacilli > Caryophanales > Paenibacillaceae > Paenibacillus > Paenibacillus rhizoplanae. The sequence goes on from NZ_JBHUKY010000010.1 coordinate 70,534, forward strand.
TTCTCCGCCTTGTTCAGTCCGTCTACATAGCTCTGGTGATGCTTGTCGTGATGAATGATCATCGTCTTCTCGTCAATATACGGCTCCAGTGCATTATAGGCATAAGGCAGAGGGGGAAGCGTATGCCCGCCGATGGGAACCGAGCCTGCCTCGCGGGATTCCCATAACGGAACTGCGAAGCTTCCTGTTCCCTGGAGATTGTCTCCGCTTGCAGCCGAATCAGGCGAAGGAGCGGCTTCAGCCTGCTCCGGTGGATTCATCCGCAGTATCCCGGGCCCGTAGTCCGCAGGGGTCAGAGCGGCCAGCACAGCGAGGAAGTATTCAGACTCGCGGATGAAGTGCAGCAGCGTGGTTCCCGCTAAGGGGAAGGCATTGACGGCAGCGCTGGCCTCCTTCATGGCCTTCAGGTGCCGAATGAATTCGGTGGACTGGTCGCAGGCGGTGTGCAGCAACAGACCGGCTTCGGCAGATGGGCTCCCCGGACCGCCTGCGTCCGGTACCTGCGGATTGACGAGCAACTGTTGCGCCGTCTGTTCTGTAGCCAGGAAGACAATCGCCCAGTCCTCCAGCAGCTTTACATAAGGCTCCTCCAGGCGTGGGATGATCTGGATTAGGACCTCGGCATGCTCCTTCTCCTGGTTTTTCCAGAAGGCAATCTCCCCTAGAATCTGTACTGGCGGCGGTGCAACGAATACATATGGCATGATTTGCAGTCCTCCCGTCCTAAAGTTTCATCGGTCCATTATATGCCGGAGAGGAACAGCTTATGAGACTGGCCTGTGCGGGGAATTGCAGCGGACTGGAGGTCCTGTGCCCCGCATAGTAAAAAGGCATGCACAGAATGTATCACAGGATACATCTGCATATGCCTTAGGTAATGATAAGACTATTTGCTTGCGGTGGGGTTGCGGGGGCTCCCGCTGATCTGGGCCAGCTGCACATTTCCGAGAAAAGCGGATACCCGCCGCAGATACTCACGCGGGTGCTCGCGGAACAGCAGCTCATGATGGCTGTCCTCTACGATCCATGAATCGGAATACGGATTACTCTGGTTCTCCGCCAGTTCTTCGGCAATCGGATAAGGCGCCTTGTCGTCCTTGGTGCCGTGCATGAACAGCACCGGGAACGGATAATCCTCCGATTTGACCTTGGAATAAGGAATCTGATTCAGTCCTGTGCCGTTCAGCACCGGGAAAAGCATCTCCATAATCTCCAGCGAAGGCTGGCGGGGAAGATTAATGTTCTGCTTGATGTTATGGTACAAGGTGTCCGGCTCCAGCAGGAAGGTGCTGTCCAGAATCATCGCATCCACATCTTTGGTTACTAGACCTGCCTGCAGGGCGGTGCCTGCACCCATCGAGAAGCCCCAGACCACGATCTGGTCTGCCCCCTTCTCCTTGGCGAACTCAATGGCTCCGAGCAACTGCTGGGACTCCTTTTTGCCGCCGGTAGCGATATCCCTGTCAGTCTTGGAGGCGAAGCCATAGTCGAACATGACGACATTGAATCTCAGGCTGTGCGCGTAATGGGCCAGATCGTACATGGGAACCCAGCTCTCTTCGCGGTTCGCGCCGTAGCCGTGGCTGAAGACAATGGTTTTGGTAGCTCCTTTGGAAGGAATATACCATCCGTCCATCATACGGCTGCCGTCCTGGGCAGGGAAGGTGATGTCCTCGTAGGCGAGCCCCTTGGCCTGATAAGGATTGGAATAGATGGGAGCTACGGTAGGATTCGAGAGCACCCAGGCGATATAGGCATGCAGGGCAATGAAGCAGAATACAAAGAAAAAGAATACGGATAACAGCAGAGCAACGACGATATGCTTAACGCGTATCATCCGCAGTGGAATTAAGGATGACGAAGCGGACTTATCCTCATTAGGGATACGGGAGACCGGCGCGCCGGGATGACTTGTTGCCAGATTCATAAGGTCCCCTCCTGAAAGTATCAAGATTCAGAGCATGAATAATTCATATATTTAATCGTAAATTTATGCCCTTACAAAGTCAATGGAATTAGCGCTTTTGTAATGTAACTGTAAACTGCGGACGGCGGAATATGGATGTGGAATCTGCTGGACTTTATTTAGGCTTTTGCACTAAGATAGGGATATCTTAATAATTATGTAACCGGGTTTCAATAGGTGAAACATGTGAAGGGGAGATCGGGGTGGAAGACCGGAAACTGACTGTACGCGCCGTAGAACGTGCGCTGGATATATTGTTGTGCTTCACTCAGGATAATGATGATTACGACCTTAGTCTGACGGAGATTTCTGCAAAGATTAGTCTGCATAAAAGCACAGTGCACCGCTTGCTGACCACACTGGAGGAGAAAGGCTTCCTGCAGCGGGACGAGGGGACTGACAAATACCGCCTGGGTATCCGCATCTGGGAGCTGTCCACACATCTCCCGACGCTGAACGAACCGGCGGTGCTTCTGCTGCCCGCCATGGAGCGGCTGCGCGACCGTCTGGGAGAGACGGTCAGCTTGTACCTGCGCGACAATCTGGAGCGTGTGCGCATTCAGGCTGTGCAGAGCCGGCAGGCCATCCGCCGGGTAGCCCAGATCGGCGCAAGGCTGCCGCTCTCGGTAGGCGCATCGAGCAAGGTGCTGGCTGCTTACGCACCGCCGGAAGTGCAGGTGCGGCTGCTGGCCGACCCCGCATGGCCGGACAGCGTAGAGCGCAGTCAGTACCTTGAGCAGCTGAAGGAGATTACCCGCTGCGGATATGCGACCAGCTTCGAGGAACGCGAGCCCGGCGCGGCAGCCGTGGCCGTGCCCATTGCCGGACGGGCCGGGGGCGTGGTAGCGGCGCTCTCGCTGTCTGGCCCGGTCAGCCGTCTGTCGCGGGAGACCCTGGAGGAATATGCTGTTATTCTGGCCGAGGCCGCAGCTGAAATGGGCCTAATGATGGGCTGAGCTGGAGGCTTCCGTCAGCAGATCCATGCAGGAAAACTTTAGGACATACAGGCTATTTAGCCTTCGTCTTTCATTGAATATCTAGTTAAAATGAACTATTATTAATCATGATTAGCTAAATTAAATTTGAAGAAATAATAGGAATCTAGGGGCATGAGGTGATGGGATGAAAGTAGTTATACCCGATTCACTGATGGGAGAAATTCAAGAGCTCCAGGATACGTTCGGCTCTGTTACGGGTCAGGCGATTGTGCTTACGGATCAGGCGGGGAATGTAGTTACCCGCCCCACGCTTTCCGGAATATTCTATCAGAAGATGTTTAAATCCCTACAGGGAATGGAGCGGCCCTTCGAGCCTGCATTGCTCAGAATAGGTCCCTTGTCACATCCTGCTGTACTTGAGGAATGGGTTCCCGGACTGAAATATGTGGTCAGTCCGCTGGTCCCTGACTATGGCCAGACGTACTATTTATGGTCCGGCTTATATATGGAGGAAGGCACCCGTGGGCTTATGCTGCAGGCGTTCGAGGCCAAGATGCGGAATCACCCCGACTATGAGATGTTGAAGGATGTACTGGCAGCCATGCCTGAGCTTAGCCGGGAAGGCATCGCCAGCATCAGGGGGAAATTGAGTGTGCTCGGGAATGTGCTCTCCAAATTGCTGGCGGGGTGCGCAGTGAAGCCGCTGGAACAGAGACGGGGCCTTGTGATTTCCCAGCTGTTATCCAATCTGGAGAGTGAGTTCCTGAAGATAGAGGTTGTGCTGCAGCAGATGGCCGGTACGTTATCTGACGCAGAGCTGTATGCCTTTGCCCAAGAGCAGGAGGCTGGCCAGTTCACGGTGAAATATTCTGCCGGCAAAGAAGCGGGACTCCTCATGAATGCCGGGTTCCAGCAAGGAGACGGTTTTCTGGGACAGGCCGTTCTGGGCAGAGAGCCACGGCACTGGCAGGGCGTTGCCCAAGATCCGAGATCGTTATTCTTCACCCAGCGCGGGATGACGCAGCCGGAATATTTGTCATGTTATCCGGTGAGAATTCACAGCGGGAAGAGAGCATTACTGCTCGCTGTCGGCTTTGGGAAGAGCCGCCCGATACAGGACTATGCCCAGTATGAGCAGAATGTTACTGCGCTCCTGGGCTTATCCGGACGGGGAGAGCAACTGGTGCAGCGTGAAGCCCTGCGCAGGGAGGCCACTCTGCGTTTGAAGGAGGCCGCCCGCCTGCTGCCGCAGGCCGCATCCACTCAGGAGCTGGGCACCGGACTGCTGGATATGATTATGGGCATGCCGTTCTTCCCGTCATCGGTGCTCGTATTCTTCGAGGAGCAGCCGGGGGATACCCACTACGCCAAGGGGTGGAGGGCGGAGGAGATTACGCCTTATGTCCAGGACCTCCAGTCCCGGTACTCCTCGCAGGCCTTTCTCTCTTCTGCGATCATCAACGGGGAGGCGGAGGGGCAGGTTTTGCTCGAATGTCCGCTGATTGCCGAGAAGGTATTCAAGGGCATTCTGTCTGTGGGCTTCAGACGCCGCAGTGAAGCCGAGGAGTGGCTGTCCTTAACCGGCTGTCTCGCCAGTCTGGCGAGTACTTCAATCCGTCTGATCGAGAAGGAAGCCAGACATATGAAGCAGGCAGGGGTCTTCACCGGGCAGACGCTTCATTATCTCCGGCTCAGTAATTCCGAGCTGCACCGCCTGTCGGCGGAGGCTTCTGCCATGGCGTATGAGCTTGCCCGTTATACAGGACTGCCGGAGCGGGAGTCAGAGCAGATGAGAACGGCCGGTCTGCTGGCACCGTTCAGTCTGGCCTTCCTGCAGGGGTACGGGTTCTATCCGGAGGAGCTTTCTTTGCTGAAGCAGGTGGACCAGTTTGCTTCGTTCTATTTTCAGATCAATAAGCCTTCGGTCTCTGTCACTGCCCAGCTGCTCACGCTAGTGCTTCATCATACAGGCAAAGGCGCGGATAAGGAGCAGCTGGCGAACACAGATCTGGAGTGGCTGGACCCCTCCCGCTTCAATCTGGATGATCATGTGGTCGGAGAGCTTTACAGTGAGCCGCGCAGCACCTTTCAATCCTTCTTGCGCAGCCGCTCGGAAGCGATGCCTGCCAGAAGAGGCGTGTCGGCAGGCAAGCTGCTGAACAATACAGCGCTGAAGACGCCCAAGGAAGAGTGGGGGATCTCGCCGCGCGAGGAGGAAGTGCTGGAGCTGATTATTCTGGGCAAGACGAATAAGGAGATTGCCGGTGCCTTGTTTATCAGCGAGCATACTGTTAAGAATCATCTAAGCCGCATTTTTAATAAAATGGACGTAACGGACCGTTCACAGATTATAGCGCTGGTCTACAAAAGAATATTTGATTCCGAGCGTATCGAAATGTCCTGAAGGCTCCCCTGAGGCCGCGATAATTTATCCGCGTATGCCATAGAAGGGCTGTCCCAAAAGTAAATATTCGTAAAAAAGGAGCGGTTCTCCGTTATTGGAGGAACGCTCCTTTGCGTTTCTGGTCGTTCGCTGCTTGCTTCAGCCCCGCAGCCCGTAACATTTTAGGGTAATATTGCAAGAATTGCAGCAATACTGCCCCATAGAAATGGTCTCTGCTGAAATCCTGCATGAAATGCAACAAATCCAGCGCTAAGTTACACTAAGCACCGGAGTTCCTGCAAATGATGCAACAATGTACCGCAGCCCGTAACATTTTTAGAAGAATCCTGCAAAATGTGCAACAATGCGATCCATACAAGCGGTCCGTGAGAGAAAACGCTCAGAATTGGCAATAAGGCGGAGCACCGCCCGGAAGGAAGAAACACTTCAGAAGGTATGCGGAAACCGGCTACAATGTGCAGCCAAAAGGCATAGGGGCTGGATGTATGTCACCAGAGGCGATGAGGCACCAGCATCCTTAACCCGTTAGGTTGATTTTGTTGTGAAAAAATTCCCGGGAGTGTTGTCAGCCTGCAAACTCTGTGTTATATTACTGATGATAATGATTATCAATATCATACATACATAGGGGGATTATCTTGCGATACTCTAAACGAAGTCTTGTCCTGATTGTCTTTACTCTCGTCATGGCTGTCCTGCTGGCAGCCTGCGGTTCATCGGGTAACTCCGGCTCTGGCTCCGGGACGGCAGCGAATGCACCTGCACCTGCAGCTTCTGAAGCACCCACTGCTGCTCCGGCTGCTGGCGAAGCTTCCGCTGAAGCGGAGATGGTTACCTTCCAGGATGGCGCCGGTGAGGTTCAAGTGCCTAAGAATCCGCAGAGAATCGTGGATACTACAGCTTTTTATACAGGATATCTTCTGGCGCTGGGCGTGAAGCCGGTAGGGGTGATGCAAGGAGCCAAGGATAGTCCGTATCTTGCAGACATGCTTGAAGGTGCAGAAGGGCTTGGTGATGATGTCACCCCGGAGAATATCCTGTCCCTGAACCCTGACCTGATTATTGTGTATACCGGCACAGAAGGCATCGATAAGCTGAAGGAAATTGCGCCTGTGGTACAGATCCAGTATGGCGCCAAGAATTATAAGGATCAGATGCTCGACTACGGCAAGCTGGTGAACAAGAATGATGAAGCTAAGGCCTGGATCGCCCAGTGGGAGGCCCGCATTGCTGAGCTGAAGCCGCAAGTGCAGGCTGCTGTTGGTAATAAGACGGTATCTATCCTGAATCCATATGCCAAGGGGCTGTATGTCTTTGGGCATAACTATGGCCGGGGCGGTGAGATTCTGTATGGGGAGTTCGGGCTGAAGGCTCCCGCTGAAGCGCAGAAGGAGGCCATCGACAGCGGAACTGGCTGGGCTTCCATCTCCATGGAGAAGCTGCCGGACTTTGCCGGAGACATTATCTTCACCTGCCCATGGTCAGGGGATACTACAGACCCGAAGATTGTCTATGACAACCCGCTGTGGAAAGGCCTTCCGGCAGTCAAGGCAGGGAATGTATTCCAGTTGAATCCTGCTGCCGATACGTACAATGACCCGATCTCCCTGGAGAAGCAGCTGGATTTCATTACGACCAGCCTGCTGTCAGTCAAATAGGGCCTTCTTGAATAAGACAAAAAGCTGCGCCGGTATCAGATTTCAGTCTGATACCGGCGCAGCTTGTATAATGATCTAATCTTATGAAGCCGACTTATTCTACCGGTTGAGCCGCTTCCGAAGCTGTAGCATCTGCCAGCATCTGGCGGAGGACTGTCTGCAGAATACCGCCATTGCGGTAGTAGTCGATGTCTACGGTACTATCGAGACGGGCAATGACCGGGAAGTCGAACTGGGTGCCGTCTTCACGGGTAGCAGTGACTGCCAGCTCCTGTCCGGGAAGGACATGGTTGTCAAGACCGGTAATGTCGAAGGTCTCGCGTCCGGTCAGCCCCATGCTGCTCCAGCCATGGCCTTCCTGGAACTGCAGCGGCAGCACGCCCATGCCGACGAGATTACTGCGGTGAATCCGCTCGAAGCTCTCGGCGATGACGGCTTTGACTCCAAGCAGGAGTGTACCCTTGGCGGCCCAGTCACGGGAGCTGCCTGTGCCGTATTCTTTACCGGCGATGACGATCAGATTCTGTCCGGCGGCCTGGTACAGCATGGAGGCATCGTAGATCGACATGACCTCGTCGCTTGGCAGGAAGGTGGTTACACCGCCCTCTGTTCCAGGCGCCACTGCATTGCGGATACGGATGTTGGCGAAGGTACCGCGCATCATCACCTCATGATTCCCGCGGCGTGAGCCGTAGGAGTTGAAGTCGGCGCGTTCCACGCCATGGCCCCGCAGATATTCTCCGGCTGGACCGGAGGTGGAGATATTCCCGGCCGGTGAGATATGGTCGGTAGTGACGGAATCGGCAAGCAGTGCAAGCACACGGGAATTTTTAATGTCCTTAATGTCAGAGACACCGTCTGCCAGATGCTCGAAGAATGGCGGATTCTGAATGTAAGTGGAGTTGTTATCCCATTCATACAGCTCGCCTTCCGGTACCGGAATGTTATTCCAGCGTTCATTGGCTGTGAATACATTCTCATATTTGCTGCGGAACATTTCCGGACTGAGCGAGAGCGCTACGGCTTCGCGGATCTCGGCTGTAGTCGGCCAGATATCGGCCAGGAAGACAGGCTCACCCTGCGGGTCATAGCCCAGCGGCTCGGTCTTCAGGTCAATATTCACCGTGCCGGCCAGGGCGTAGGCGACAACCAGGGGCGGTGAAGCCAAGTAGTTGGCTTTGACCTGGGCATGCACACGGCCCTCGAAGTTACGGTTCCCGGATATTACAGCGGCAACGGTCATATCATGTTCTGTAATCGCTTCGCTGACTTCATCCGGCAGCGGGCCGGAGTTACCGATACAAGTGGCGCAGCCGTAGCCAGCCAGGTAGAAGCCGAGCGCTTCCAGCGGCTTCAGCAGATCTGCCTTCTGCAGATATTCCGTAACGACCAGCGATCCGGGCGTCAGGCTGCTTTTGACATAGCCGGGTTTGGTCAGACCGCGTTCTACGGCCTTCTTGGCTAGCAATCCCGCTCCCAGCATAACGCTCGGGTTGGAGGTGTTCGTACAGCTCGTGATGGCTGCAATGACAACGGCTCCTGTGCTGAGCTTGCTGGAGCTTCCGTTCTTGTGCTGTATCTCAACCTCTTGGGCAATCTTCTCATCGCTGAGGCCATAGCCGCCCTTATCAACAGGTGTACGGATAATACCTTCGAAATTCTCCTTCATATGGGTAAGCTCTACCCGGTCCTGCGGACGCTTCGGTCCTGCCAGGCTGGGAACCACAGAAGCCAGATCCAGCTCAATGATATCGCTGAATGCAGGGTCCGGTGTCTCTGCGGTGCGGAACATCCCCTGCGCCTTATAATAATCCCCTACCAGCTCTACCAGCTCATCCGGACGTCCGGTGCTGCGCAGATAGGCCAGTGTCTCCTCATCTACAGGGAAGAATCCGATCGTAGCGCCATATTCAGGAGCCATGTTGGCTACTGTCGCACGGTCTGCCAGACTGATGTTAGCCAGACCCGGACCGTAGAATTCGACGAATTTGCCGACTACGCCTTTTTTGCGCAGCATTTGGGTAACGGTGAGGGCCAGGTCGGTAGCCGTAGCGCCTTCCATCAGACTGCCGGTCAGCTTGAAGCCAACGACATCCGGGGTAACGAAATAGAGCGGCTGTCCGAGCATGCCTGCCTCAGCCTCTATTCCGCCAACGCCCCAGCCTACTACTCCAAGACCGTTGATCATTGTAGTATGAGAGTCCGTGCCGACCAGGGAATCCGGATAAACTACCGTTTCTCCGTCGATAACCTTAGTGGTGGCTACAGAGGCCAGATACTCCAGGTTCACCTGATGCACAATCCCTGTTGCCGGCGGAACCGCGCGGAAGTTATTGAAGGCGGTCTGAGCCCAGCGCAGGAAGCGGTAACGTTCCTCATTACGCTCGAATTCAACATTCATATTATATTCCAGTGCATCGGCTGTTCCGAACGCATCAACCATAACCGAATGGTCAATAACAAGGTCAACCGGTACAAGCGGATTAATCTTCTTGGGGTCGCCACCCGCCTTCTTGACGGTATCGCGCATAGCTGCGAGATCGACAACTACAGGCACGCCGGTAAAATCCTGCAGGACGATGCGGGCCGGAATGAACGGGATTTCCTTATTGCGGTCAATGCCGCCCGACCAGTTGGCCAGCTGCTTGACATGTTCTTCAGTAATCGCCCGTCCGTCATATTGGCGGACAGCTGCTTCGAGTAATACCTTAATAGAGAATGGCAGGGAGGAAATATCGCCTGCGCCTTGCTCTTCCAGAGCGTTCAAATGATAGTAGCGATAAGTTTTGCCACCTGAGTTCAGGTTCTTGGCCAATGAAAAATGGTCCTTGCTTGGCATATATGCGCCTCCTCGTTTCATCTGGTGAAACTACATTTCATAATTCCTATACTTTAAGTATAACGTTTACAATAGGGGGAGTAAAGTTTTTTTTGCTCTGCTATTGTCAGGTATATTCAGGGTTTCCAGTGATGCATTGACCCCCCTGGTCCCGGACTTCCTTGCAGTTAAATCACTCCCGCTTCCGTATAGGTGCAAGCAATCCTTCATATACATAGGACAGCGGCCATTACGGCGGTAATCCTTGAAGGAATATTCATAGCTTACATCATATACATTCTTATCTTTAAACGAAAGGGCGGAGTATGAATGGAGCAGCAGTGGAAGAAAAGTCTCTATGTCTATGTGGACCAGCTGAATAAGGGGCGGGTTGCACCTGGCGCCGAGCCGCGCCATACCTCGATCAGGGACCCGCGGTTCCTGGACGAACAGCGGGCGCGTTCCCGCCGGATCGCCCAGTGGTACAGCCGGCGGGGCATTACTCCGCTGCGCGGGGAGACGGGGGTGCGGACGCTGCGGACCGTAAAGCAGAATCCTGCCGAGGTGGTCGCCGATGTGGCGCTGCACAGCGCCTTCTATTATGAGAAGGGCGGGATGACGCACCGCGAGGATGTGGTGGAGTCGGAGCGCCTGACCTTTGTACGTGAAAAGGGCGGCTGGGAGATTGTGAACGTGGAACGCCGTGTGCCTGAACGGAGTGGAGTGCACAAGGTGGTGGAGAAAGATCCGGCTCTGCGTCTCTCGGAGTGGGGGGAGGCTCTGCCCGATCCGCGTCCGTCCCAGCCGCTGCTGAACCGCCGTGTCCTGAAGGGCGCAAGCGGTGCAAGAGAGGTGCGCTACCGCCGGGAGGAAGCCGCAGCCTATGCCGACCTCTGGTGGAAGGAAGGGAATCCGGAGTTCGAGATTTTCGAGGTGGACTGCACCAATTATGTCTCCCAATGTCTCTTTGCAGGGGGAGCGCCTATCAACTATACTGGTAAAAGAGAAACGGGCTGGTGGTACAAAGGTTATAACGGGGCCCAGGAATGGTGGAGCTTCAGCTGGGCGGTCTCGGACAGCCTGAAGCGTTATCTGAGCGGGAGCCGCGGCAGCGGGCTGCGTGCGGAGATTGTCGAGCGGCCGGAGCAGCTTGAGCTGGGCGACATTATTCAGTATGACTGGGACGGCAACGGACATTACCAGCACAGCACGATCGTTACCGCTTTTGATGCGGGCGGGCTGCCGCTGGTGAATGCGCGGACGGTTAGCAGCCGTCACCGCTTCTGGGATTACAAGGATTCCTACGCCTGGACGGACCGGACGGCTTATCGTTTTTTTCATATTAATGACTATTTATAGATCAGAAAGAGGTTAGGGCATGGGGAACGCTAAGACTACCGTAGGACTGGTGTACGGCGGCAAATCCGGAGAGCATGAGGTATCGCTGCAGACGGCTTATGCGGTTATGAACGCTTTTGACTACGATAAATATGAGATTATTCCGTTCTATATCTCCAAGCAGGGGGGATGGAAGGTAGGTGCAGTGCTGGAGGCTCCCTTCCCCGCGATAGAGCAGCTTAAGCTCTCCGGGGTGGCCGGAGATATGGGCACGGCCCTGAATGCCTTATTCAGCGGGCTCAGCGGAGGCGAGCAGGTAATAGACGTCATGTTCCCGCTGCTGCATGGCACGAACGGCGAGGACGGCACCATTCAGGGGCTGTTCGAGATGGCGAATATCCCGTACATCGGCGCAGGCGTGCTGGCTTCATCGGCGGGCATGGATAAGGTGGTCATGAAGAAGCTGTTCGGTGAGGCGGGGCTGGAGCAATGTGACTATTGCTATTTCAATGCCGCGAACTGGAGACAACGCAAGCACGAGCTGATTGTAGATCTAGAGGATAAGCTGGGATATCCGGTTTTCGTCAAGCCTGCTAATCTGGGCTCCAGCGTAGGAATCTCCAAGGCCAACGATAAGGAAAGTCTGATCAAGGCTGTGGATTATGCCTTCCGCTATGACACGAAGGTGATCATTGAGGAATTCGTGGATGCGCGCGAAGTGGAGGTGGCCGTACTCGGCAATGAGGAGCCGGAGGCTTCGGTTCCGGGTGAAATCGTCTCTTCTGGTGAATATTATGATTATGCGGCCAAGTACACGGACGGTAAATCACAGATGCTGATTCCGGCACCTGTCGATCCCGAGGTAGCGGACCGTCTGCGCGAGTCGGCTATACTGGCCTTCAAGGCTATTGAGGGCAGCGGAATTACCCGGGCCGACTTCTTCCTGCGGAAGTCTGACGGCAAGATTCTTATTAATGAAGTGAATACCATGCCTGGCTTCACCCCGTTCAGCATGTATCCGCTGCTGTGGCGTGAGACCGGTGTGTCCTATAAAGCGCTGCTGGACCGTATGATCGGGCTGGCGCTGGAGCGTTACCGGTTCAGACAGGGCCTGAAGTACGATAATGAATAAACCACGGTGATCGGCGGGAGCATTCCGGCCGGGAAGGAGAGAGAAGCATGGGGTTTCAATCAGAATTCAATTCGGTGTGCAAGTTCAAGAATGAGCAGGAGCTGTACGAACTGCTGGAGTACGGACGTACCAAGATGGTGAAGCAGGGCTTCCGTGTCTATCCGACCGGTCAGAAGGTCATCGCCTATAATCCGCAGAATGTTGCGGTGGCGATTGTCAAAATTTCCGCGTCGATTGCAGAAATTAATTTTCAGGGCAACGAAGTTACGGCGGTGGAAATGGATCTGGTCCGTAAGCTGAATGAGGAAGAGTCACGTGTACAGACGGCTCTTGCCTACGAGATGTTCTTCGGGGAAGAGGGATGATTGTCCGCTTCGGCTATGTCGCCATGTCTACGGTGATCCCGGACTGCTCTCCCTCCAAAACGATGACTATGGCAACCTTCAACAAGCTGGGCGACCGGGAAGCGGGCCTTCGCAAGCTGGAATCCATCGCCCGGATGAATCTGCATAATACGCTCCGTCTGCTGAAGCATAATGTCGGCTCGGATATTAAGGTCTACAGGCTTACTTCCAAGCTTGTTCCGCTGGCAACCCATCCTGATCTCGCAGACTGGAATCCGCTCGCTGCTCTTGCGGAGGAATTCGCAGAGGTGGGCAGCTATGTGAAGAAGCACGGGCTGCGCGTCAGCTTCCACCCGGATCACTTCACGGTGCTGAGCACACCGCGGCCGGAGGTGCTTGTAAGCTCCATCCGCGATCTGCAGCATCATACGGACATGCTCGAAGCGATGGGTCTGCCGGCGACGGCTAAGAGCAATATCCATATTGGCGGTGCTTACGGGGACAAGCCTCTGTCTGCGCAGCGCTTCTGTGAGCAATGCTCCGCACTGCCGCTTGCGCTTAGAGAGCGAATGACACTGGAGAACGACGACAAGACGTTCAACGCGGTAGAGACGCTGGAGGTCTGCCGCAGGATGGAGCTGCCGATGGTGCTGGATATCCATCACCAATGGGTCAACAATGAGGGCGAGCTTCCGTGGGAGCTGTGGCCGGAGATCCGGAAGACATGGACAAGCCCCCTGGCGCTGAAGGATGTGCTGCCCGGCGGGCAGCTGCCGCCGAAGATTCATGTGTCCAGCCCGCGCAGCCCGTCTGATCCGCGCAGCCATGCCGATGGCGTGGAGCCGGCACCGCTGGTCGCTTTTCTGAAACGGATTGCTGCGGATACTCCGGCTGTAGATGTGATGATTGAGGCGAAGCTCAAGGATGGCGCCTTGTTTGGTCTGATGGAGGAGATGAAGGGACTGGCAGAGGGCGGGAATGGAATTATGGTACTAAACGGAGCCAGCGTGAATATAGAACCATAACTGGCAAAAAACATGCCGGTTAGGCCTTGTAACGGCGTCAGTCATGACTTGATAAGTCGGCTGAAATGAGTTACGTTGGAAGAAAGTTGAGCAGTCATGTTCTAAGGCAGTGAAATGGGTATCCTGCGGAAACAGCGTTCCTAGGGAGAACAATCATGCTCAAAGAAAGCGGAGTGAAGAGATGAGTCCTGTAAGTCCTGATAACCGAAATGAACGGGAGCCCTATGTAGTTACAAGCAAGGGACATACGGCGGCAGCCATCAATGCTGCGGCCAAAGCGGGGGAATGGATCAAGAGCAGACAAGGCCAGGTGAAGGAGCTGGGCAGCAAGACATCGGCCCAGGATCTGGTCACGGAGGTCGATAAAGGTGTGGAGCAAATGATCCGCCGGCTGATCCTGACCCATTATCCCGACCATGCCATCCTTGGCGAGGAGGGTGTTCTGCCCGGTGCGGATGCACTGACGGCCGCCTTAGATGAAGCGCGGGAACATGATTATCTGTGGATTGTCGATCCAATAGACGGCACAACCAATTTCGTGCACGGCTTCCCGTTCTATTGCGTGTCGATTGCTCTGGTGGTCAAGGGAGAGCTTACGGTAGGCGTGATCTATGATCCGACCCGGGACGAGATGTTCGTAGCCGAGAAGGGAAAAGGCGCATACATGCACGGGATTCCTACGAAGGTATCAGCGGAGACACTGCCGGGCAACAGCCTGATTGCCATGGGCTTCCCGCCGGACCGTGTGGTGGCTCAGCCGGCGAATATGGCCGGGCTGCAGCAGATTCTGCCACAGGTTCGCGGCATTCGTGCCGGCGGCTCGGCAGCGCTGCATCTGGCTTATGTTGCTGCCGGACGAGTGGATGGGTATTGGGAGGTTGGGCTAAGTCCCTGGGACTGCGCGGCCGGAGTACTGCTGGTGTTGGAATCCGGCGGTAAGGTCACGGATACGCAGGGCGATCCCTACGATATTAGTACACGCCATGTAGTCGCAAGCAATGGACGAATCCATGATTATCTGGTAACTTCCTTGCAGGCCGCAGATGCCACAGGCTTCAAGAAGCAGTAGGAGGGCTTACATCGTTATGAATGAGAATGATGATCTGGAGCGTAGGCTAAGCGAGCTTCTGGAGGACGGCGAGATGGAGCAGGCGGACCGGCAGGCCAAGGAGAGCCGTCAGATTTCGCCCAAGTATGAGATTCGCATACAGACTACGCTCGATCCTATAGTCGAAGAGACGCTTCGTTACCGCAAAATCGCCTATGAGCTGGATGACCGGTTTGATAAATATGTGAAGCGCTCAAGCCAGGCAAGCGGTCCGCCAAGCACTGGCGGCCAGAAGAAATCTTCAGAATCCGGCAGCGGAGAGCAATAAGCTGCTGTTATCCACAGGAGCGGTTTTCCGAATCATCGGGAGACCGCTCTTTTTGTGCAAAGATAAGCCGCTGAAGCGCTATCGACTCAAGTGGAAACGGCATTGCCGTCCTTTTAAGGACGCTACCGTTTCAGCGAGAAATAGAAGGATCATTTATAGCGTGAAACATATAATTCTTATATTTATAAAAAGACGGCAAAGCTGTTCCACAGGTGCTGGGCGGGATGTTAGAATAGAATTATATTAATTTAGGAGGAATACGATGCTGAAGACATGGAGAAGGTTAATATCAGCTTCTGCTAGCGGACTGCTGTTGTTCACCGTATTAATCAATGTGCATGCAGGTCCAGCGGATGCCGCAGCAGCAGCCGTGGCGCAAGGAACAGAGCAGGATGTCTTTCGCATCGTGGCACTTGGAGATTCCATTACTGCCGGGTATGAGCCAGGGATGACTGATCCCAGCGTGAAGCCGTACGGATATGCTGAGAGATTACTGGAGCAAGGCTGGTATCACGGCAGAAGTGAGCTTAAGAATTACGGCGTCTTGGGCCTTAGGTCAGCGGGACTGCTTCAATATACGGGAGCTATTAAGGACAATGCGGCCATTACGCCGGAGGCTATTCAGCCGGGGCTGTCTGATCCGCGTATCGGACAGTTTGCTGCTCTGGCCCCGCAGATTAGAACGGAGCTCGCTGCGGCGGATCTGATTACCATTACCATCGGCGGCAATGATGTCAGCAGCCTGTTCTTGAATTACAAGACGCTGACCGATGCTGATTTCGCATCCCAGCTTGAGGAGCGTCTGACGGAATACAACATGAATGTAACAGCGCTGCTGAAGAATATCCGGGAAGTGAATCCGCAGGCAACCATTCTGCTGGCCGACCAGTATCAGCCTGCTCCGCGAATCGCCCTGGGGGCTTCGTATGACAAGCTGATGAATGCGGCTGCACAGTTCACCATCGCGGCGGAGAATATCGCGGCTACCCTGAACCAGGCAGGTGCTCCTCTGAAGGTGGCTCATGTAGCCGCAAAGTTCGCCGGGGTAGAGGGATCGCTTACCCATATCATCGGGGCCGGGGCGGCAGACTTCCATCCTACGCAGCTTGGATATGAACGGATTGCCACTGTATTCGCTGAACTGCAATGGGGGGAATACCGTATGCCGGCAGTAACGGCGATGGCTTCAGAGACGGCGCCAATGTCCATCGTGGTGAAGGGGAAGGAACTGAATACGCCTAATAAGCCGATTCTGAAGAACGGGCAGAATTTTCTGGCGCTGAAGGATATTCTGAATGCGGCCTCGGCAACAGGCAAATGGGATAACAAAACCTCCAGCGCGACCGTAATTTACGGCGGAAGAACGGTAGTTATTACGATCGGCTCGAAAACTATGAAGGTTAACGGTGCGGATGTGGCGATCGATACCCCGGCATTTCTGCAAAAGGTTGGCAAAGAGGATAAAACCTATCTTCCGCTCGCCGCCCTCGCTACCGGTCTTGGTTTCGATGTGAATTACAGCAGTAAGCTGCGTACAGCCTTCATTAACCCATAATCACGCATAATTTAACCATGTGCAGTATCAAATCAGACCCGTAACGGAAAAGGTGGATGAATCCAGTTGTCTAGTACAAAATTTAATGCTGAGTATATCATCTTGATGGATGATATCGTACGGGAAGGCGACCCTGTACTGCGTGCGGTAACGGAACCCGTACATTTGCCGCTGCAGGAGGAGGACCGCGGTGCGCTGAAGAGCATGATGCAGTTCCTGAAAAATAGTCAGGATGCCGAGATGTCTGCCAAGTACAAGCTGCGTTCAGGAGTGGGCTTATCCGCCAATCAGATCGGACTATCGAAGCGGATGTTTGTCATGTATTTGAAGGACGATAATGGCAAGAATGTGGAATATACCTGGGTGAATCCCAAGATTATCAGCCATTCGATGGCAATGGTCTATCTGCCGGAGAGCGAAGGCTGCCTGTCTGTTGACCGGCCGGTGCACGGCTTCGTACCGCGTTATGAGTCTGTGAAGGTCAGGGGCTTTGATCTGAACGGCGAGGTGATTACCCAGAAATTCAAGGGCTATCAGGCCATCATCATCCAGCATGAGATGGATCATCTGGACGGAATGATGTTCTATGACCGGATCAATCCGCAGAACCCGTTCAAGCTTCCGCAGGATGTGGAGATCCGCAGCCTCTATGAGCAGAAGGGCAAGTAGCGGCGGATATGAATATTGAGGGATTACCGTTGACCCTTCTCTACACAGGATTGGCCTTCGTCATCGCCCTGGTGTTCATCTACAGGATGAGACAAGGAACCTTTCACAAGCACCTGATGTCCGAAGCAGCGATCGTAATAAGCTATGTGGTGGTCGCCTTCACGGGCGGGAGCATGCCGCTCACCGTAAGGTTGGTGACACCGCTTGTGGTGGCGGCGTTGTTTGTGTATGGGAGGCGGAAGAGTGGGGAGCGGTGAGGATTTCCATCTGAGGGGTGGGGGATTAGACGAGACCCCATCTCAAGTAGGTCACTTTGGACAAGCAGATCTACTTTTTGTGAATAAGTATACCATGGAGATGGCCAACAGGTTATTACTTAAGTAACTTCTTCGCGGACTCATCCAGTGCAAACTGTTCGATGACCTTTTCTTCACAGCAATAATCGGCGGCAGTCTTAGACTTTATTGATTAAGTCTTAGACTGCCGCTGTTTCGTTTCAAAGAATAACGGAAGCAAAAAAAGGATGGCTATCGCCTTCCGAGGGGGACGACGCTGGTGAGATCCACGGAGTTGCTTTTAGAAGGAAATAAAATAGTGAAAGGCAATAACAGAGTATGTAGGCTTGGGAGTAGTCTATTTTCTCTGACTCCCTTTTTGCAGTGGGCTTTTTTTATTCTAAAGAAGCTATTTCAATCAACTTGTTTTTCTTTTATGCTTGTGTCTTATATTCATCTTTAAGCTGGATTGCTTCAGCATAGGTGATGACAAGCTGTAAAATAAAAAAGAAAACTCGATTGAATGATCCCATGGGGGAATAGAGTATAACAACAAATGTACTTAGACCAGTCAATAACGCTAAAAGGGTCAGTACAAAACGCAGGACACGATTTGTTTTTGAGTTCAATATCTTCGATAATTGAAGAAAAACAGCTTGAACCAAGATGCAGTTCATAAATAACGTAAAATGCATCCAAATCAACGAATTTAAAGAATCACCAAATAGATTGATAAGTAAAAGTGCCAAAAGTATGGTAAGTAAAGAAACCCGATCTTTTTTGCTCTTCAAGAGCAGACACCCTTTCATATTGGAATTAATCACTTGATTATTTTAACATTTTATTGAATTAAATGATATAAACGAGAAAATTACCAGTGATATAAGAGCGTGATTAAACCGATGTGGAAACCACAATCCATGCGTTTAATTCGAGGACGGAAGAACCCAAAGTAAATTGAAATTTTTGCAATAATCAAAAATGCCCCCCTGCCGCTTAAAGCAGGGGGGCATTCTATACGATCAAAAGATATTACTTCTCCGCAGCCATAGCCGCGAACGAAGCTTCTGCCGCCTCCAGGGTGAGGTCGATGTCGGCGTCCGTGTGAGCTGTGGTCAGGAACCACGCCTCATATTTGGACGGGGCCAGGTTGATGCCCCGGCTCAGCATGTGCCGGAAGAAGCTGGCGAACATTTCACTGTCGGTATCCTGCGCCTCTTCATAATTCGTAATAGGATGGCTGCAGAAATGCGTGGAGAATGCGCCGCGAATCCGGTTGATGGTGAGCGGAATGCCGTGACGGTCAGCGGATGCCTGAAGTCCTTCGGTCAGGCGGATGGCCAGCCGCTCCATCTCGTCATAGACGCCTTCCGCGCTAAGCACCTCCAGGCAGGCAATCCCTGCCGAGATCGAAGCGGGGTTACCGGCCATCGTGCCGGCCTGATACGCAGGACCGAGCGGAGCGACCTGCTCCATGACATGCTTGCGGCCGCCGTAAGCACCGATGGGCAGCCCGCCGCCGATGATTTTGCCCAGGGCCGTAAGATCGGGAATAATCTCCTCATGCCCGGCAAGACCGGCATAGGTCTGTGTGGAGCCATAGTGGAAACGGAAGGCGGTGATTACTTCATCATAGATAACCAGGGAGCCGTTCTCATGCGTCAGCTTACACAGGCCTTGCAGGAAGCCGGGGTGCGGCATCACCATACCGAAGTTGCCGACAATCGGCTCAACCATAACGGCAGCCACATCCTGGCCCCATTTCTCCAGCGCTTTACGCAGGGCGTCCAGATCATTGAAGGGAACGGTAATGACCTCCTGGGCAATGCTGGCCGGAACGCCTGCGCTGTCCGGGATACCCAGCGTTGATGGACCTGAACCTGCGGCTACGAGCACAAGGTCAGAGTGACCGTGATAACAGCCTGCGAATTTGATGATTTTGCTGCGCTTCGTGTAGGCACGGGCGACGCGGATGGTCGTCATAACAGCTTCTGTACCGGAGTTGACGAAGCGCACCTTGTCCATCGAGGGAATGGCTTCCTTCAGCATCTTGGCGAGCTTGATCTCAAGCCGGGTTGGCGTTCCATAGAGCAATCCGTTCTGTGCGGCCTCTGTAATGGCGGCAGTGATATGCGGGTGGGCATGTCCGGTAATGATCGGGCCATAGGCGGCCAGATAATCAATATATTCATTGCCGTCCTCATCCCAAAAGCGTGAGCCTCCGGCGCGTTTCATGAAGACAGGGGCGCCTCCGCCCACGGCCTTGAAGGAGCGGGAGGGGCTGTTCACACCTCCCACAATATGCTGGAGAGCTTCCTCGTATAACTGTTCAGATGTGCTGCGGTTCATAGGTAATGTTCCTTTCTTCTTGGCTTGCGCCCATGGGAAAGGGCGAACCGCGGCTGATTCCCGCTGTCCGCCCGCCCCGTGTGCCAAGCATGGTTATATTGGATGTTACTTTGTTCCCGGTGATGCGGAAGGGCTGCTGCCCGGTGAAGCCTCTGCTCCAGGAGTTGGCGATGGTTCGGGTGCAGTGAGCGTATCCTCTACGAACTGCTTCAGCGCCCGCTCGCTGCTGAACCCGATCACCTGGGAGCCGTCCTTGAGGGTCTTCTCCCGGATCAGATTCATCGGCGGAATCTGCGCGCTGCCGCCCATAGAGCTGTCATAGCCTACAGCGCCGAGCTTCCACATGTCGCTAATATCAAGATTCGTGTCAATATAAGGTGTAACCTCACCAAGAATGGTCGGCAGCTTGATAATGGAGGTGGTGCTGATTACCTTATCTGCTACAGCCTTAAGGAAGCCGCGCTGGCGCTCTGTCCGGGTGAAATCGGAGGTCGCGTCATGGCGGAAGCGCACATACTGCAGGGCCATTTTGCCATCCAGGTGCTGGAAGCCCTTCTTGAGATCGATATCGAACTCAGGCCCGTCCGCCTTGGTGGTATAACGCATATCCTTCTCGACCTCATAATCCACACCGCCTACAGCATCCACCAGCTTCATGAAGCCCTGGAAATCGGTATAGACATAATATTGAATCGGGATACCGAGCAGGTCGCTGACCGTCTGCATCGCCGTATTGGGTCCATAGGTAATGGCGGCGTTGATCCGCTGTGTACCATGGTCAGGGATGTCAACATAAGTGTCACGAAGAATGGAAAAGACGTAAAATTTCTTCTTCACCGGATCAAGTGAGGCGACCAGCATAGTGTCGGAACGCGGCACCTCGCCCTTCTTCACCCCGCGCGCATCCACGCCCATGAGCAGGATATTGACCGGCTCCGTGCCTTCCCATTCAGGGGGCTTAACCGCTTCTGCCGAGGCTGTCGGTACATTCGCCCACGGAGAATCTTCACCTGTCTTATGCATGTTGTCGAGCTGATTGTAGATGGAGGTGAAATAATAGACCAGACCTCCGATAATTAGAAGGAGGAAGATTGCCAGAGTCCAGAGCAGCGTTTTCTTCTTTGACTTGCCGGCTTTGGCGTGCCGGTTCTTTCTTGGTGGCATTTCGTTCGTCCTTTCCAGTTCACATTCTCTACATTATAATTTCTTTTGGGAAGACACGCAATTTCAGAAATCAACAAATACATTACGAGGAGTGAATAATAAATGAGTATCACAGTAGGCGACAAGGTTCCGGACTTCACAATCCCTGCCTCAACAGGGGGCAACATCAGCTTGAGCGATTATCGCGGCAGGAAGGTGCTGCTCTACTTCTATCCCAAGGACAGTACCTCAGCCTGCACCCAGGAGGCCTGCGATTTCCGTGATGCCCACGACACGATTGCCGCGAATGGGGCGGTTGTCCTTGGAATCAGCGCCGATCCGCTTTCCTCACACAGCAAATTTATTGCAAAGAACAGTCTGCCCTTTCCGTTATTGTCCGATGAGGAACATGTGGTGAGCGATTTGTTCGGAGTATGGCAGCTTAAGAAGCTCTACGGCAAGGAATTTATGGGCATTGTCCGCTCTACTTTTCTGATTGATGAGGAAGGGATTCTGAGAGCGGAGTGGCGAAAAGTCAGAGTGAAGGGCCATGTGGAGACCGCATTAGAACAAATCGTGAAATAATTAAGTATGCTGGTAAATAATTGTATTTGTCTGTTACTTTTCTAACAGCTATAGCCAGGCTCACTCGTGATATAGTTGCCTCATATTACTTCAAATTTGGAGCAAGGTATGGGGGATGGCATGAAGAGACTGCGTATTGGGCTTGACGTCGGATCAACTACAGCCAAATTGGTGGTTATGGAACGAAATACAATTATTTATCAGGATTATGTTCGTCATTTCAGTGATATAAAAAAAGCGGCGATCGCCCTACTGTCCGATGTACAGCAGCGATTCCCCGATAGTGAAGCAGCACTCACCGTCAGCGGTTCCTCCGGGTTGTCCTTATCCAAGCTGGGGGAGATTCCGTTTGTCCAGGAGGTCATTGCCTGCACGAAGGCGATAAGCGGACGGATTCCGGAATGTGATACCGCGATTGAGCTGGGCGGGGAGGATGCCAAAATCATCTATCTCAGCGGCGGCATTGAGCAGCGGATGAACACAGCCTGTGCAGGGGGTACAGGGGCATTCATCGATCAGATGGCCTCTCTGCTGCAGACGGACCCTGCGGGTCTGAATGAGCTTGCTGTGAAGCATGAGCGGATCTATCCCATTGCTTCGCGCTGCGGGGTCTTTGCCAAGAGCGATGTGCAGCCGCTACTGAATGAAGGGGCGCGGCGCGAGGATGTGGCGGCTTCGATCTTCCAGAGCATTGTGAACCAGACGATCAGCGGCCTGGCCTGCGGGCGGCCGATCCGTGGGCGTGTTGCTTTTCTCGGGGGACCGCTGACCTTCTTGTCCGCTCTGCGGGACCGGTTCACGGAGACGCTCGGGCTGAAGGAGGACGAGGTACTGTTCCCCGAGCACTCGCAATATTTCGTTGCTATCGGTTCGGCGCTTGCCGGGTCAGATCCCTTATTCCTGCCGCTGAACGGCTGGATTGCCCGGATCATGGCTGTAGACTTCTCGCAAGACCGGGCGGAGGATGCAGAACTGGCGCCGCTGTTCAGAACACCGGATGATCTGGCGCAGTTCAGACTCCGTCACGGTCAGGCGACAGCACCGCGTTCCACGCTGGCTGCTTACCAGGGGCCGGTCTATCTCGGCATTGATGCAGGCTCTACCACGACAAAGCTGGTAGTTACCGGAGCGGCGGATGAGATTCTGCATACCTTCTACGGGAGCAATGGAGGGAATCCGCTGCAGTCGGTTACGGATGCTTTGAAGGACATTTACCGGATTCTACCCTCAGGCTGCTATATAGCTGGAGCTTACGCAACCGGTTATGGAGAGGGTCTGGTCAAGGCGGCGCTGCGGATGGATGGCGGGGAAGTAGAGACAGTTGCCCATTACAAGGCAGCTTCCCGGTTCATGCCGGAGGTCGACTTCATCCTCGATATCGGCGGCCAGGACATGAAGTGCATCAAGATCCGCGGGGGAGCCATCGACAGCCTGATGCTTAATGAAGCCTGCTCGGCAGGCTGCGGCTCCTTCCTGGAGAGCTTCGCTTCCGCGCTGGAGCTTGGAATAGAAGAGTTCGCCGCTGCGGCGCTCAAATCGAAGGGACCGGTGAATCTCGGCTCACGCTGTACCGTGTTCATGAACTCCAAGGTGAAGCAGGTCCAGAAGGAAGGGGCGACACTTGCCGATCTCTCGGCCGGGCTGGCCTATTCCGTGGTGAAGAATGCGCTGCAAAAGGTGATCAAGATCCGTAATCCCGAGGATTTGGGACGGAATATCATTGTTCAGGGCGGCACCTTCTATAATGAGGCTGTCCTGCGGGCCTTTGAGCTGCTGACGGGAAGAACAGTAGTCAGACCCGATATCGCCGGCGTGATGGGCGCTTACGGCTGTGCGCTGATTGCCAGAGAACAGGCTGCGCCGGAAGGAATCAGCACGATTCTGGGACCGGAGGAGCTGGAGACCTTCCAGTATTCAGTCGCTCCAGGCCGCTGCAGCCGCTGTGCCAACAACTGTGCGCTGACCATCAGCCGGTTCCCGGACAAGAGCTTCCATGTGACGGGGAACCGCTGTGAACGCGGCGCAGGCGGCAAGAAAGAGAAGAATACGCTGCCGAATCTGATGCAATACAAATATGAGCGGTTCTTCGCCTACGAGGGTCTGCCTGAAGTGGCGGCGGTCCGGGGGACGGTTGGACTTCCGCGCACGATGAATATGTTCGAGAATTACCCGTTCTGGCATACCTTTTTCACCTCGCTGCGCTACCGGACCGTGCTGTCTCCGAAGTCCAGTAAGAAGCTGTATGAGAGCGGAATGGATACCATTCCTTCGGAATCCATCTGCTATCCGGCCAAAATGGCCCACGGGCATGTACAGCAGCTGATCGGCCAGGGCGTGGACTTCATCTTTTACCCGGCGGTGGTATATGAGAAGAAGGAGGATGATGCGGCGCAGAATCACTTCAACTGCCCGGTGGTTGCTTCCTACCCCGAGGTGATCCGCAATAATATGGACGGTCTGAAGGAGCAGGGGGTTCCGCTGGTTAGCCCGTTCCTGACCTTCGACGATATTCCGGCGCTGACCCGGGTGCTGGCGCGAACCTTCGCCGAGGTGCCTAAGGAGGAGATTGCAGCCGCTGTTCAGGCGGGACTGGCGGAAGCGGAGCAGGCGAAGAACGATGTGCGCACCAAGGGCGAGGAGACGCTGGTCTTCCTCACGGAGACAGGTACGAAGGGAATTCTGCTCTGTGGACATCCGTATCATGCCGACCCGGAGATCAATCATGGGATTGCCGATATGATTACCGGTATGGGGCTTGCTGTGCTGACCGAGGATTCGATCTGCCATCTGGACCGCAGCGAAGGGGATGTTGGCGTGGTGAACCAGTGGACCTATCATGCGCGGATGTACCGTGCGGCCCGGCTGGCGGCGGGAAGAAGTGATCTGGAGCTTGTCCAGCTAACTTCCTTCGGCTGCGGGATCGATGCGATTACCTGCGATGCGGTGCAGGAGATTATGGAGCGCCACAACAAGGTCTACACGCTCATCAAAATTGATGAGATCAGTAATCTCGGAGCCGCGCGGATTCGCTTGCGTTCCCTTCAGGCCGCGATGCGCGAACGCGAGAGGGGCGAGGTTAAGCCGCAGCTGCTCTACAAGCCGCAAGTCAATGTGCCGTTCACCAAAGAAATGAAGGATACCTATACCATCCTTGCTCCGCAGATGTCGCCGATTCATTTCGAGCTGTTCGAACGGGTCTTCCAGGGTGCGGGCTACCGGCTGAAAATTCTGAAATCGACCAGTCCGCAGGAGACGGAGGAAGGCCTCCGGTACGTCAACAATGATGCCTGTTATCCGGCGATTGTAACGATCGGGCAGATGCTGTCGGCACTGAAGAGCGGCGATTATGACCCGGACCGGACTGCTGTAATTATGTCGCAGACCGGCGGCGGCTGCCGGGCGACCAACTATATCTCCCTGCTGCGCAAGGCGCTGAAGGATGCCAATCTGGGGCAGATCCCGGTGATCTCCCTGAATGCCTCCGGGATGGAGAATCAGCCGGGCTTCCGCATCAGTCTCAAGCTGGCAAACCGCCTGATTGCAGCAGCCTGTTACGGGGATCTGATGATGCGCCTGCTGCACCGCTTCAGACCCTATGAAGCAGTGCCGGGAAGCGCAGAGGCTTTATTCCGCCTGGGAATGGGACGCTGTAAGGGCAGCTTGTCGAATTTCTCGTTCCGTGAGTATAAGCGGC
Source organism: Paenibacillus rhizoplanae (assembly GCF_042684125.1). NCBI lineage: Bacteria > Bacillati > Bacillota > Bacilli > Caryophanales > Paenibacillaceae > Paenibacillus > Paenibacillus rhizoplanae. The sequence continues at coordinate 95,803 of NZ_JBHUKY010000010.1, forward strand.
TTACCCGTGAGATTGTTGCCGGGTTCTCACGGCTACCGGTCATCCCGGCGGATAAGCCCAAGGTGGGCATTGTCGGGGAGATTCTGATCAAATTCCATCCGGATGCCAACAACCATATCATCGACATGATTGAGGCGGAGGGCGGAGAGGCCGTGATGCCTGATTTCCTGGACTTTATTTTCTATTGTGTCTACAATCCGATCTACAAGGCTGAGCAATTCGGCAAAAGCAAACGGCTGGGCTATATTAATCCCATGCTGATCTCCTATCTCGAAATCTACCGTAAGCCGGTCAAAGTGGCGCTGGAGCAGGCTGGACTATCCAAAGGCCGGGAGAATATCTACGGCCTGGCCGAGAAGGCAAGCCGCCTCGTGTCGGTCGGCAATCAGATGGGCGAAGGCTGGTTCCTGACGGCGGAAATGATGGATCTATTGGATAACGGGGTGAACAATATTGCCTGCATTCAGCCGTTCGCCTGCCTGCCGAACCATATTACCGGACGCGGGATGATCAAAGGGCTGAAGGAACTGTATCCAGGCGCGAATATAGTCGCCATTGATTATGATGCCGGAGTCAGCGTCGTGAACCAGGCCAACCGGATCAAGCTGATGATGTCGATTGCCAGCGGCCTTGCCGCCGGCACCCAGCCGTCAGCGGACGAGGTGGCGCAGCTCTTGCCGGTACTGGCCGGCAGTGTGGGGTGCCAAGGATAGAGCGAGTTGCCTGAATAGATGAAGAGCGGACCGGAGGAAACTCCGGTCCGCTCTTTTTTGGCCTTCGTGCGTGAAACGCGCGAAAAAAACCTTGGACGGGGGCCTGGCCTCTTGGGGGAGAGATATGCTCAGGCGGGATGGGGACGGTTATGTGGGACAGGAAATGGGGAATGGAAACAAGTGGATTTTCTCCAACTACTAATGCACAATTAGGCTGCTGCTGAATCAGCAATTGGAAAAAAGGCACTTAAATCTACCCGTTTCATCCATAGTAGCGATAACTGTCCTAAACAGATGGTGTTTATCCACTTGCTTCCGGCTAACCCCCAAATCTGGTCAAATTAAGATACATTTATCCAACTGCTTCCGGTCAGCCCCGCATCTGGGCTACCTGCTTGTAGGCAGAAGGCGGCTTCAATGCAGGTTCCTCGAAATTTTTAAGCTTTGTTCCAGGCTAGGCAAGAATAGTCGATTACCGCTGGAGCTTCTGCTTCACACGCATGGCCTTGGTAAGATGGACGAAATTATGGCGTGTAACCGGCATCAGAACATGACCGGCAAAGGTCTTGCCGCTCCAATAATCGAATAACCACTGCTCGGTTTCCAGGACGGCCTGCTCCTCTCTGACTCTTCGGAACTGCGTCGGTGTGGCTCTGGCCGTGAATTGGCCCGGCTGCAGCGCAGAGAGGATGCAGCGGGTTCTGCCCGCGACAGCACACCGGTACGCTGCCAACGCTCCGAGATCGATCTCTGCGCTGAGGGCGGCGATATCCTGCTCGCTCATCCCGTTGCCGGAATGAGGGAAAGGGATCTGCAGCCTATCTGCAAAGCTCTCTGTATGAAGCACCTGCTCACGGTCTGCCCCCAGGATGTTCATGGTAATATCCTCTATTCGTGCACTGTGCCACAGATGCCAGACTATAGAATTACGGCTGCCGGGTGTCTGCACCGGGTAGCTGCGCGCGGTGGACTCCAGCAGCTGGTCCCATAAAGCATCCTCATAGGTTGCCTGTTCCCCGTTTCCTTCTTCAGAAGCATAGAGGGCGGTATGCAGCTCCAGAATGATAGCGGCTGCTTCAGTATGCGCCCCCGGCTTGGTGATCATCCCGGACAAAATTTTATGCTGCCCGTTCCAGTAATTGCGTTGTTCAGAATTCATGATAAATCCTCGCTTTCATTAATTTTTCAGAAAATTTCTGCAAGAAAACCATTGACGAATAAATAGGTAAATAGTAAAATAGTTCGCATGCGAAGTATTATTGTGCATTATGCTTGTGGAGGGATAAGGCTTGGAAGAAAAGGAAAAGCAACTGGACGATATTCTGTCCTCTTTCCGCTGCATTACCCATAATTTCCAGCAGCTTCTGTGGAAGGATGCAGAGGAGCTTAACATCACATCTACCCAGCTGATGGTATTGCGTAAGTTATCCTTGCATCCCGATATCGGGATCACGGAGCTGGCCGATCTTCTGCATCTGGGCAACAGCGCAGCCAGCGGTGTAGTGGACCGGATGGTGAAGGCCGGACTGATCACCAGGGAACGCTCGCAGAGCGACAAACGAATATTCAAGCTGGCGATGACCGAGAAAGGCAAGGAGATCCGTCTGCTCAGCAGACAGTCACTCCGAAGACATTTGCAGCCCTTGGCAGATATTCCTACGGAGGATGTACAGGAGCTGCTGCGGCTGCACGGTGAAATTATCCGAATTCTAGAACAAGGGAGAGACAACAAGAAGCTATGAGTACAATTACAGCCGGTAATGCACCGTCGAAGACGTTCCGCAGAGGCCCAATTATCGCAGCGCTCCTGATCGGCGCCTTCGTGGCGTTATTGAATCAGACACTGATGAATGTGGCACTGCCCAAAATGATGGAGGATCTGAATATCCTCGCCAATACGGCCCAATGGCTGACGACAGGGTTCATGCTGGTCAACGGTGTATTGGTGCCGATCAGCGCCTATCTGGTGGAGAAATTTACAACCCGTCAGCTCTTTACGACAGCAATGATGTTATTTTCGATAGGTACACTGGTGTGTGCAATAGGAACAGGCTTTGAGATGATTATGGTCGGCAGAGTCATTCAGGCCGTGGGTGCCGGAATTCTGATGCCGCTGATGAACATTGTGTTCCTGCGCATCTTCCCGATTGAAGAACGGGGCAAGGCGATGGGCCTGATGGCGGTTGCGATGATTTTTGCTCCGGCAGTCGGACCTACCTTGTCCGGTTGGGTCGTGCAGAATTATTCCTGGCGCGTACTGTTCTACATTGTGCTTCCGCTGGCCATCTTTTCGATGCTGCTCGGTATGAAGACCATGCAGAATGTCGGTAAGCTGACTTCTCCGAAGCTAGATAAACCGGGTGTGATCTTATCGACCCTGGGCTTCGGCGGGCTGCTCTACGGCTTCAGTGACGCCGGAACGGACGGCTGGGGAAGCACGACCGTTATTCTTTGTCTGATCCTGGGTATCGTGTCCCTGGGACTGTTCGTGTGGCGTGAGCTGACAGCGGATAAGCCGCTGCTTGAGTTCCGGATTTTCCGCTACAACATGTTCTCACTGACTACCGTAATCAACATTATTGTCACCATGGCTATGTATGCAGGGATGATCCTGCTGCCGATTTATCTGCAGACGATCCGGGGCTTCACACCGATGGAATCTGGACTGATGCTGCTGCCGGGTGCGATTCTGATGGGTATTATGTCACCGATCACCGGAATTATATTTGATAAAATCGGTGCCAGATGGCTGGCGGTTATCGGCCTTGCCATCACCGCCGTGACGACCTGGGAATTCAGCCAGATCAGCAGCACCACCACCTATACCCACCTGATTCTGACGTATACGGCACGGATGTTCGGCATGTCCATGCTGATGATGCCAATCGTCACCGCCGGTCTGAATCAGTTACCGCAGCGTCTGGCTTCCCATGGTACAGCCATGTCGAACACCCTGCGAACCGTGGGCGGCGCCCTGGGGATGGCCCTGTTCGTCAGCCTGATGACCAACCGTACGAAGAGCAACATTACCGATGCACTGGTCAGTGGTGCGGTATCCAAGACCGATAAGGCCGCGATGATGAAGCTTACACAGGACGCAACGATTAACGGAATTACCCACGCGTTCGCTGTAGCAACCTGGGTGACTGTTCTTGCCCTGGTGCTGGCCCTGTTCATCCGCAAGACCTCTCCGCAGCCGGACTTCCTGAAGACGGAAGAAGCGGAAGGCGCACAGCCGCAGCCGAACCTGGCGAAATCACAGAGAGCATAATTCTGTATATAGTATAAAAAGAGACGATCCGCTATAACCGTTAACGGTTATAGCGGATCGTCTCTTTGCGTCTGGAGAGGATGTAGAACTGCCCCGCTGTCCAGCATCCTCCCAAGCAACCCAGCCAATAACCAGCTTATCCCTTAGAGTATATACCGGCAAACCTGACAGCATAGATTCAGGTTCGTATGCGGATGGAAAAAGATTGTGCATGTGCGAGTGGGGCGGTTATTGCGTCTCCGCCAGATCTGCTGAATATGCCGCCGCGACCCCGCGGGCCACCTCGCCTAATCTGCGGCGGACATGCTCCGGTCCCAGCACCTCCAGGACGGTCCCGAAGCCTAGCAGGAAGCCATACAGCCAGTCATTCTCAGGGTACTGGAGCGTGATGGTATATCCGCCGGTATCATCCCGCTCTAGCGTCTCACAGTCGAAGTATTCCTCGGCGAGATGCTTGCCTTCCGGCGTGAAACGCAGCGTGACCCGTGTGAGATTCTGCGGTTCTTTCCAGCTACTACTCCACGGCAGCTCTGTAAGCGGAATATCCTGGCGGATATAGTGCCTGTTCTCCTTCACCAGCGCTTTCATCCGCAGCAGCTTGAAGAGGCGGAAATCCTGACGGTCCTGACAGAACCCGTATAAGTACCAGAACTGTCCCTTGAGGACCAGCGTATACGGCTCGACTGTACGCAGACTTACCCTGCCTTCGGCAGTTATGTATTCAAAAGTGACCATGACCTCCTCCTCCAAGGCTTCTTTAAGGAGGCCCAGCCGCTCCTTTAGCGGACCCGTCAGCTCCCAGGGGGAGAAATCGACGATCATCCGGGTGGTTTTGCTGCGGAAGGCAGCAACCTGGGAGGGAGGGACGACACTGCTGATCTTCTCCATCAATAGCTGATGGCCCGCTCCTCCGATGGAAGAGGTACTTTGCAGCGCATTGAAGATATCGGCCAGCTCGCGCTCCGACAGCACGTTGCGGTCCAGCCGGTAGCCCTGCATGAGGCCGATGCCGCCCCCTGCTCCCTGATAGGTAACCACAGGGATGCCTGCGCTGTTAATGCTGTCTATATCGCGGTAAATCGTTCGCACGGAGACCTCGAACATATAAGCCAGCTCCTTGGCCTGAATCAGCGGCCGGTTCAGCAGCAGAATAACAATGGAGAGCAGACGGTCTATTTTCACAGGAAAACCTTCTTTCAGGCGTTAGGTGAGGGTTTAGTCAGCGAGTCTTGGAGGTTTCTTTAACCTTCACTTGGACCTTGGGTTCAAGTGTTGCCACTGGCTTGCGCCGCCGCAGCCGGAGAGAAATGGCAGCCCGGTAACGGTAGATGACAATCAGCGCAGCGATGGCCAGCACGCCAACCGCGATCCAAAGGGCGTAGGATTCGATCAGATGGAAGATGCCCATCCACTGCGGGCCGAAGATTTTGCCGATTCCGAGGAATAACACCACCCAGAATATTGCGCCCCCATAGGCATACATAGCGAATTTACGGAAGGGCAGGGCGATAATCCCGGCAAAATAGCCGGTGAAGTGGCGGACGCCGGGGATGAAATAGCCGATGGAGATCAGCACGCTGCCGTATTTCTCGAACCAGCGCTGCGTCTTTTCCAGCTTGGCCGGAGAAAACATGAACCATTTGCCGTACCGCTGGATAAAGGGCAGACCGGCCTTCAGTCCGATGAAATAAGTAATGGTCATCCCGATTGTAGTCCCCAAGAAGGCTACGATCACCAGTGTGAAGAAATCCAGCCTCCCCGTGAAAGAGAGAAATCCTGCGAAGGCCATCGTGGTCTCCCCGGGAAAGGGGAGGGCGATAAATTCGAGCAAAAGCCCGAAGAACAACACGCTATATCCATAGCTCGCAAACAATTCCTGTATCCATTTCAGCATATCCATAGATTCTTCACTCTCCAAAGGCTGCGCGCCTATTCTATTCTGAAGCTTGTCTTCATACAATCTACCAAATGGTGCGGGTGCGCCAATAGAATGCTGGAGGTAGAGAAGATGAAGGACAACCTGGAAAATCCTATCCGCCGCATCATGATCTGCGGGTTGCTTGTTATTGCTGTTGTACTGAGTCTGGGTGTGTCAGCTTATGGAGGGCAGGGGAATTCTTCCGGTTCGCGGAGTAAGTACTCCCTACAGGCTGAAGCAGGCAGTACGTTAACTCTACTCTCTAAGAATAATCCTCCAGCTGTCCCGGTGCAAGATTTGCCCCCGGCAGTGGTCAGAATGACAACCGCAGAATCACGGCAGCCGCATATTTCCGGGGGCGCTTCAGCCCCTAAGGCAGGGGTAGAGCATCCTGCTCCCGCGATACATCAAGTATCCGCTGCTGCGGGAAAAGCTGCTCCAGCAGCGGGACAGCGCAAGGAGAAGGTGGTCTATCTGACTTTTGACGACGGGCCAAGCGCAGTTACTCCCAAGGTCCTTACCATATTGCAGGAGCAGGGGATTAAGGCGACCTTCTTCGTGCTGGGGGATCAGGCCGCAAGCCGTCCTGAGCTGATCAACGCCATCTGGGAGCAGGGGCATGCTATCGGCAACCATACCTATAATCATAATTATCATGATTTATATAGCGGATTCACGGAATTTTGGCGCCAAATCAAAATGGCGGAGGAAACGGTACGTGAGATCACAGGCGTCCGTCCGCAGCTGGTCCGTGCGCCTGGCGGTACGTTCGGCCATTTCGACAGCACGTACTTCAATCTGCTGAAGCAGGCAGGCTACGGGGTGATGGACTGGACCGTGGATAGCGGGGATTCCCGCCGCCGGGGAGTGCCCGCTGCGGAGATTGTGCAGGCTTCTGTTGCGGACCTGACCTCCTCCAGTGTGGTATTGCTGCTGCATGACGGATCAGGCCATGAACAGAGTGCCAAGGCACTGCCTGCCATTATTGAACGCTACAGAGCGGCCGGTTATGAGTTCGGCGTTCTGAATGCGCAGAGTGATCCGGTACAGTTCAGGGTGTCCTCCAAGGCAGCCGCACTTCAGCGGGGCAAGCCGTCACAGGAGTGGATATCAGCCAATATTGCTCCGAATGCGGAGCTGTTTGCACCAGGCAAGGCGCTTGCACTTGAGATTGGCCGGATGGAGATTAAGCTGAAGCCCGGAGAGTACCGTCTCCAGGACGGGCAGTACTATGTTCCGCTACGCGCCACCGTGGAACGGCTGGGCGGACGGGTCGGCTGGAATGCGGCTACCCGCAGCGCAGCTGTAAGCTGGAACGGCCGCAGCATGACGTTAGACTCAGAGAAGCAGGAGGTTGGCATTCACTGGCCGGACGGAACGGCAGAGTACAAGGCGGCACAGGTGCAGCTCCAAGGCTCCTCCCTCTGGGTACCCCTGCGTACGCTGCTTGAGGCGGCTGGGCATCCGGGCGCCGAGGCCTTTGTTAATGTAGAGGAGCGCAGGGTTACAGCAGCGTAAGGCAGATATCAGGGTTAGGAGGAAGGCTGGGCGGCGAAGACGGCAAGGAGAGTAGGGAGCAGGGAGCGCTGGCGGGAAAAGCGGCTGCTGAATGTCTGGGCATCCTTTTTCGTGGAAAGAATAGATAGCAACAGGCCTCAGTAAGCGGTATAGCCAGTGGAAGTACAGGCTATCAGGAGGTTAGTCTATGACCATGGAAGGGTGTCCTCCTTGTCCTCATCATCATTGATAGATCCGAAATCACAGGTATATTCACAGCAGAACAGGTATGGGAATGCAGAGATTGCCGGGTTCCCCCGGAAGCGTGTGCGCCGCGCAGCCAAGGAGTGGGGGCGAATGCTGCTCCTGATGGCAGTTACCGGAGGACTGTATTTGTGGCGTGGAGGAGAATCGCTCCTGCTGCTGCTGACAGCTGGCGGAGTGGTCATGTCCGGCGGCCTGCTGATGCAGCTCTGCGGTCCCCGGAGAGTTAATGTCCAGCGCACGATTACTCCTGCGCATCTGTCTGCGGGGGACGATGCAGTTGTGGAAGTGGAGATTTCTTTTGCCGCCAGAATCCCGCTGCCCTGGATGATTGTGACCGATTACTGGAGCGGGGGCAGCCATCAGGAGCTGCTGTTTCCCGGCTTCCGGCGCTCCTTCAAATATTCGTATGAGCTGCTGTCTGCTCCCAGAGGTGTGCATCAGCTTCATGGGTGCAGTGTAACCTGGGGGGATCTGCCGGGGCTGTTCACCGGCGGCTGCCAGCCGGGCGGCAAGGCGGACTTCAAGGTGCTGCCAAGGGCACTATATATGGGCACAGTTGTGCCGGATACCGGCTTGCTGCCCGGGGACCGTGCATCCGGGCGGGGGAACCACAACAGCCCGCAAGCAGCGGATATCCGTGATTATGCGCCGGGTGATCCGTTCAGCCGGATTCACTGGAAGAGCAGCGCCCGTAAGGGCAACCTGCAGAGCAGAGTGCCGGAACGTGAAGCGGGGCAGATGACCTGCATCGTGCTTGCGAGCAGTCCGGCGGATTACGAGATTCCCGGCGGTGCGCATCCTCCCCGCAGCCAGCGCTGGTCGGTGATCCCGGCCTTTGAACAGGCGGTATCTGCTACTATGGGGCTGCTGCTCTCTGCCGAGCGTACCGGCAGCTACATCCAGCTCTTCAGTGGCGGCTGGCCGGAAGGGATGGCCAGACATGAGGGGCTGGGCCAGATTCCCGGGAGGGTCCGGGAACTGCTCACAGAGATTGCCCCCTCCGGTTCACAGAGTCTCAGCAGACTGCTGGAGGATGCGTCGCGGAGCTGGATTCCCGGGATGACGGTATCGGTCATTACCGGCCGGTTGGAGGAGGAGTCGGCGAGAACGCTGGCCCGCTTCCTGGTGCAGGGAATCAGGGTGGAGCTGTATTATGTCTGGGATCAGCCTGCTCCGAGCCGAACCCCCGGTAATCCTGTGCGGAGTCCCGCCGGAGCAGCGGGTACAATGCCGGAGCTATCCCGCAGCAGCAGGCTGGCACGGGAGGGGTGGGAAACAACCGAGCAGCATGATCCTGCAGCTTACGGGAACAGCAGACCGCCTGCCTCGGATACGATTGCGGGAAGTCTGATGCGGCTTGGAGCGAGGATTCACTGTCTGAGCTATGCTGCTCCTGCAAAAGGGTACAAGGGGGCGGAGCCTGATGGATTCCCGGATAACTCCAACTCTCGTTAATGTGAGTACGAATGGCGCCAGTCCGAAGGGCTCAACCTACAGCAGGCAGCGGCGCTACGGAAGCATCTGGTTTTCAGCGGCAGGGATGCAGGAATCAGACCTTGCAGAGAACAGCTCCGCAGGTAAAAGAGAGAACAGCCCCCTGTACTATCGCGGCCTGTTCTCTTTGGCGATTATGGGCGTCTTTGCGCTGTGGCTGCTGCCGCTCTACAGATTGTCTGCGGCAGCGGACCATACACAGCTCCTGCGGCTCCTGATGCTCTCGGCAGCAGCATTACTCGCATGGGGCTGTCTGCTGCTGCCCCGTCTTGTCCAGGCAAGCGGGCAGTTTCTTCTAATCTTCATGACCTGGTATGCCCTTTGTGCTGCTGCAGGAGGTGGGGGCGGGTGGCTGAAGGTCTATGCCATGGAGAAAAGCAGACAGGATGCCTTGCTGCTCCTCTCTGGCCGGATCTCTGCATTAAGCGAGGATAGCAGGCTGCTGATTCTGGTGCTGGGCTGGGGACTGCTGGTATCCTCTGTCCAGCAGATTGCGCTGTACAGAGGAAGTATTGCGCTGTTCACCAGTCTAACGCTGGTGTATCTGTTGGTGCTGGATATGGGCTATGCCGTTAATACTTCCGGGGATGTCCTGGTCACTGTTGGGCTGATCCTGTGGCTGCGGGCCTTAAGCGGGCTGCTCCACCTGCAAGAGAGGACAGGAAGGCCTGTTCTTCCTTATGCCCGCTGGGGAGCCAGGGCATTCTCAGCGGCTGTAATCGTAACGCTGGCCGCCTGGATAGCCGGGCAAGGGCTGGGAGCGCGCCAGGCTGCCCCGGTTACGCTGCAGCCGGTGCTGGACAAGCTGGAGCACTGGGCTACGGCGCAAAGGCCGGAGGATGCAGGCGTACCCAGCAGTGGCAGCACTGGCTACAGCATGGAGGACAGAGAGCTTGGCATGCCTTTGACTCCCAGCCGGGAGGCGGCCTTCACGGTCACTGCTTCCCGTCCCTACTATTGGCGCGGGGAGAGTATGGCGTATTATGACGGCCGCCGCTGGATCAGGAGCGGAGCCGCGTATTCAGCACTGAATCTGCCCCGGCTGTCCGGGGCGGTGCCCGCTCTGGCCGATGCTGTATCAGCCGGGGGGCAGACGTTTATTCAGCGGATTCAACTGGCTTCGCCCTCCCCTGGAGGTGTGCCGCTGTTCAGTGCAGGCGCTATAACGGACGTACAGAACATCCGGCTTGCGGACGGAAGCCAGCTGGGTTACGTGCTTGCCAGTTCGGACAAGCTTAGCTTCCGCCTGCCGGAAGTCTACGGCTCTGCAGGGGTTACGGAGTATACTGTGAAGTCTGTTCTGCCGCCAAGCGATCCGGCGGTGCTGCGGACGCTGAAGGGGAGTGATCCTGAAGGGGTTCGCAGTCAGTATTTGCAGCTCCCCGCTGCTCTGCCGCCCAGAGTGCGTGCGCTGGCTGGCCAGCTTACTGCTGCTGCGGTCAGCCGTTACGATGCCGCTGTAGCTGTTGCTGGTTATCTTCAGGACGGCTACTCCTATTCGTTGAAGACCCTCGTGCCGCCATCCGGTGCCGATTTCACCGATGATTTTCTGTTCGGGACCCGTCAGGGGTATTGTGTGCATTTTGCCACTGCGATGACGGTCCTGCTGCGCAGCAGCGGCATTCCGGCGCGGTACGTCCAGGGCTACGGCCCGGGAACCGCCGTGCCCGGCTCTGTGCCGCAGCGCTACAGCGTGACCGGCGGCGATGCCCACGCCTGGGTCGAGGTCTATTTCCCCGGCGCGGGCTGGGTCCCCTTCGACCCCACGCCCTCCGCCGCTGCCGCCGCTGCCCTCGGCGCGGCGGCTACGGACCCGGCGGCTCTCCCCGCGCCGCAGGACACCCGCCGCTCCGCTGCGCTGCACGCGGACGCGCTTACCGCCGCCCTGCCGCAGGCGGGCGGCCCGGATCGTGCGCCGCTCGCGCTGGCGGCGCTGGTGCTG